>CAZSDY010000214.1:0-6323 GCA_964605765.1 uncultured Ectothiorhodospiraceae bacterium
ACCTGCAAATCCCTGCACGGCGCCATGGCGAAGGGCCCCCTCGCCCGCGCGAGCGGGAGAGGGACGGGGTGAGGGCCCGCGACACTCCAGACCGCCCCCTCTCCGCCGGTTCCGGAGGAGAGGGGGTGGAGACCTCCCGCAGCAGAGCGAAGCGCCCCGTGCCGCGGCAGGCTCAAACCGGTATCATTCCGGCAGCATCCGGCTCGCGGGAGAACGCAACGCCATGTTTAGTGCCCTACTGCTCGAGCAGTCTGACGGCAACGTCACCGCGTCCATTCGATCAATGGACGAATCCACGCTGCCACCGGGAAATGTCACCGTTGACGTCGAGTACTCGACGCTCAACTACAAGGACGGCATGGTGCTCAATGGCATCGGCCGGCTGGTGAGGACCTATCCCCACGTGCCGGGCATCGATTTCTCCGGCACCGTCCGCCACAGCGAGCATGCTGCGTTCACGCCAGGCGACCGCGTCATCCTGACTGGTTGGCGCGTCGGCGAAGTGCACTGGGGCGGATACGCACAGAAGGCCCGTGTGGACGGAGACTGGCTGGTTACCGTGCCCGATGGGCTAGATACCCGGCGCGCCATGGCAATTGGCACCGCCGGGCTGACCGCCATGCTTGCGTTGATGGCGCTGGAAGAGCACGGCATCGCGCCCGGTCAGGGTGAAGTGCTCGTCACGGGCGCCGCGGGCGGCGTGGGCTCGGTGGCGACCGCACTGCTCGCGGGGCTGGGATACGAAGTCTGTGCGTCGACCGGAAGATCCGAGACCCACGAGTATCTGCACGCTTTGGGAGCGACCAGCATCATCGATCGCGCAGAGCTCGCCGAGCCCAGCGGCAGACCGCTGGACAAGGAACGATTCGCCGGCTGCATCGACAATGTGGGCGGTTCCACGCTTGCCGGCGTGCTCGCGAAGCTGCGCCGCGCCGGCGCGGTGGCCGCCGTCGGCCTGGCGGGCGGGAGCAAGCTCGAGACGACGGTCATCCCGTTCCTGCTGCGCGGTATCAGCCTGCTCGGCATCGACTCCGCGTTCTGCCCGCGGGAGCGACGCGTCGCCGCCTGGCAGCGCCTCGCGCATGAGCTGCCCCTGGACAAGCTCGACGCCGCCACCACGCAGACGACCCTGGCCGAGCTGCCGGCACTCGCGGATAAAATTCTGGCGGGAAAAGTCCGCGGCAGGATCGTCGTCGACGTGAACCGGTAGCGCCCACCAAACCGCCACGACCCGTCAACGTCATCCCGTGGGAGCGGGATCAGTCTGCGAACCGGCTCAGCACGTCCCGACAAATGCTCGCCATGTCGTCGATCTGCGACTTCTCGATGACGAAAGGCGGTGCGATCAGGATGGTGTCTCCCGTCGCCTTGATGTTCACCCCGGCATCGAAGAGTGTCTTCTGCACCTCGTGACCGCGCGCGCCGGGGCGATCCAGCGGGACCAGGTCGATGCCGGCGAGGAATCCGTATCCGCGGATATTGGCGACCACGGGCAAGTCACGCAGGCCGAATACGGCATCGAGCAGGTACGGCGACAGCGCTGCGACACGCTCGAACAGGTTCTCGGCGTCGAAGACCTCCATGGTCGCGAGCCCCGCCGCGCACGCAGCGGGATGCCCGGAGTAGGTGTAGCCGTGGAACAGCTCCACGGCACCGTCCGGCGCGGCGTCGACCACGGTGTCGTAGACCCCTTCTTTTACCGCCACGGCACCCATCGGCTGGGCACCGTTGGTGAGAGCCTTGGCCATGGTCATGATGTCCGGCGTCACATCGAACTCCTGGGAGGCGAAGGCGCTGCCGGTGCGCCCGAAGCCGCAGATCACCTCGTCGAACACCAGCAGGATGCCGTGCGCGTCACAGATTTCACGCAGGCGCTGCAGATAGCCCTTGGGCGGCACCAATGCGCCCGTGGACCCGGCGATCGGCTCGACAAAGCACGCGGCTATGGTATTGGGCCCGTAATTCGCCGCGATTCGCGCGAGATCCTCCGCCACGTCCGCCCCGGTGTCGGGTTGCCCGCGCACGAAGCGGTGCTCCGGGAGGTGCGTGTGACGCATGTGATGGACCCCCGGCAGCCCCGGACCGAAGGCATCGCGGTTCTTGACCAGCCCCGAGAGCGACACGCCGCCCATGTTGACTCCGTGATAGGCACGCTCGCGCGACACGAATCGCGTGCGTTGGCCCTCGCCCCGGGCCATGTGATACGCGAGCGCGATCTTCATCGCGGTGTCCACGGACTCCGAGCCGGAGTTCGCAAAAAACACCCGATTGATGCCCTCGGGCGCGAGCGCGGCGATTCGACTGGCGAACTCGAAGGACGAGGGATGGCCGCGCTCGAAATGCGGCGTGTAATCGAGCTCCGTGAGTTGCTTGTGGACCGCCTCGGCGATCTCGGGTCGACAATGGCCGAGTGGCACGCAGAACAGCCCCGACGAGGCATCGATGATACGCGTGCCGGTGTGGCTCCACACGTAGACGCCCTCGCCGCGCACCAGCAGCTTGGGGTCGGCCTTGAAGGCCCGGTTCGCCGTGAACGGCATCCATTGATATTCCAGCGTGTTCGTCGCGTATTTCATTGGCCATCACCTCGACCGATCGTTGTGCAAGCTTGGGTTACACAATAGACTCGTCTAGGGCCAATAGAGTAGAACCAGATGCCCCGCGAGCATTAGACCAGATGATGCGCGAGCAACTCTTTCACCTGTCACCCGAACCGGGCACCACGTTGCAGGGCCAGATTCGCGAGATGCTGGTCGCGGCGATCCTCGACGGGCACATTCCTGCCGGCAACCCACTGCCATCAGGGCGCAAGCTCGCCGGCCAGCTCGGTATTTCCCGTAATACGGTCGTGCTGGCCTACCAGTACCTTGTCGACGAGGGCTATCTGATCTCGCGCGAGCGAAGCGGCTACTACGTCAACGAAGGCATCCTGGCGGGGCGTGTCGCGAGCGGCGAGCGGCGCCCGGCGAGCATGCCGGGGCGTCCGGACTGGCAACGGCGCCTGTGCCTGCACCCCTCGGCACAGAAGAACATCACCAAACCGGGAGATTGGGACAAGTATCCCTATCCGTTCATCTACGGGCAATTCGACCCTTCGCTGTTCCCCATTGCCGAATGGCGCGAGTGCTGCCGCCAGGCCCTGTCGGTGGTGGCGGTGCGAGAGTGGCTGCGTGACAGCGTCGACGGTGACGACCCGTTGCTCATCGAGCAACTGCACACGCGCGTGCTGCCACGGCGCGGCGTGTGGGCAAGCCCGAACGAGATCCTGGTGACCATCGGCGCCCAGCAGGCCCTCTACATCATCGCGCAACTACTCGCCCGTGAAGGCACGGTGCTCGGCATGGAAGAGCCGGGATACGCCGATGCGCGCAACATATTCCGGATTGTGCAGTCCGGTCTCCAGCCTCTGCCGCTCGACAGCGCCGGCGTGGTCGTCGACAAGCGCATGCAACGTTGCGATTACGTCTACGTGACACCCAGCCACCAGTTTCCGACCACGGTCACGATGGCGCTCGGGCGCCGCGAAGCACTGCTGCGCTGCGCCGAGCGGTCTGACATCGTCATCATCGAGGACGACTACGAGAGCGAAACCAACTTTGTCGGCCCGCCCACGCCCGCGCTGAAGAGCCTCGATACCAACGAGCGCGTTATCTACGTGAGCAGCCTCTCCAAGACGCTCGCGCCGGGACTGCGCCTCGGATACATGGTGGGCCCGGCGGAGTTTATCCGTGAAGCGCGCGCTTTGAGGCGCTTGATGGTGCGCCACCCCCCCACCAACAACCAGCGAACCATCGCGCTGTTCATTGCAAAAGGACACTATCACGCGCTCATCAAGCGTATCGGTCTCGCCTACGAGAAACGCTGGCAGGTGCTTGGGGAAGCGCTGCACACCCACCTCCCCGAATGGTCGCAGGCGCCGACCTTCGGTGGCACCTCCTACTGGGTAACGGGCCCCGAAGCACTCGATACACGCCAGCTCCAGCGACGCGCGGCTGATCGCGGCATCCTGATCGAGGCCGGTGACATCTGCTTCATGCGTGAGCCCCCGCCGACCAACTGCTTCAGGCTCGGCCTGTCATCAATCCCCCTCGACCGTATAGAGCCGGGTATCCGACAGCTCGCCGAGCTGGCCCACCGCCGGAGCGGCGCAGCCTAGGAAACACAGGGAATGGACCACGGTTTTCGGTCTGTCCTCCGTCTTCCGTCCTCTGTCTTCTGTCTTCCGTCCTCTGGTACGGGCGAAACATCAAGTCTGGTACTACTCCATCATGCCAGCACGCCGTAGCGTATACGAGTTACATAGGCGGTTTGATGCCGGATCGAAAGTGGGTCGGAGTGACTCCCCATGATCCGCGGCGATTCCCAACCCCAGGAGCCTGTCTTGCCCATTTCAACCACACCTGAAGGAGGTGCGTGATGCTGATCGGCGTGCCCAAGGAAATCAAGAACAACGAGTATCGAGTAGGACTGACACCGACGAGCGTGCGCGAGCTCTGCCACCATGGCCACGCGGTGCTGGCAGAGCACGATGCCGGCGCCGGCATCGGGGCAACTGACGCCGACTACGAGGCGGCCGGCGCCAGCATCGCGGCGCGCGCGGAGGACGTGTTCGCCCGTGCCGAGATGATCGTCAAGGTCAAGGAGCCACAGGCGGGCGAGCGCGAGATGCTCAATGCGGGGCAGACCCTGTTTACCTATCTGCACCTGGCGCCGGACCCGGATCAGACCCGGGATCTCGTTGCAGGCGGTGCGGTGTGCATCGCCTACGAGACGGTGACCTCCTCGGCCGGCGGACTGCCGCTGCTCGCGCCGATGTCGGAGGTCGCGGGCAGGCTCGCCGTGCAGGCGGGCGCACACTGCCTGGAGAAGGTCAACGGCGGCAAGGGCATGTTGCTCGGTGGGGTACCGGGCGTGGCGCCCGCCAAGGTCGTTATTCTGGGCGGCGGCGTGGTCGGTACCCACGCGGCCCATATCGCGATCGGCATGGGCGCCGATACCTGGGTGATCGACAAATCCACCCGGGCGCTGAATGAGTTGTGGCGCGTTTTCGGGCGACCGCTCGACACCGTGTACTCCACGCGGGTGGCCGTCGAGGAGCACGTGCTGAGTGCCGATCTGGTCATCGGCGGCGTGCTGATACCCGGTGCGACCGCGCCAAAGCTGGTCACCGCGGACATGGTGAAACGCATGCAGCCGGGCTCGGTGCTGGTTGACGTCGCCATCGATCAGGGCGGCTGCTTCGAGACGTCGCATCCGACCACGCATGCCGACCCCACCTTCATGGTGGACGATGTCGTGCATTACTGCGTCGCCAACATGCCGGGCGCGGTACCGAGGACGTCGACCTACGCGCTGAACAACGTCACGCTGCCTTACGTGCTGGCGCTGGCGGAGAAGGGCTACAAGCAGGCGCTGCTCGACGATCCGCACTTGCGTAACGGGCTCAACGTCTACAAGGGCGAAGTGACCTGCGAGGAGGTGGCGAGCGCACTGGGATACGAGTACCGCGACGCGCTCGACGCCCTGCAATCCTGAACCGGATGCCCCATCGAACACTGGCGAGGACGAGACTGATGACACGAATGACCGCGAGCGAGGCGTTTGTCGAGACACTGGTAGCGCAGGGGGTGACCGACATGTTCGGTATCGTCGGCTCGGCTTACATGGATGCGCTCGACATCTTTCCGGCCGCCGGGATCCGTTTCATCTCGGTCCAGCACGAGCAGGGCGCCGGACACATGGCCGACGGCTACTCGCGGGTCAGCGGGCGCCACGGCGTGTGCATCGGGCAGAACGGGCCGGGTATCACGAATTTCGTCACGTCCATTGCTGCTGCCTACTGGGCGCACTCGCCGGTGGTGATGATTACGCCGGAAGCGGGCAGCATGACGCGCGGCCACGGCGGCTTTCAGGAAACCGAGCAGCTTCCTGTTTTCTCCAAGATAACCAAGTACCAGGTCCAGATCGATCAGCAGGCGCGTATGGCCGAGCAAACGGGATACGCCTTCGACATGGCGCTGATCGAGAACGGACCGGTGCAGATAAATATCCCACGCGACAAGTTCTACGGCGAGGCCGACTACGTGATTCCGCGGCCCAATCGTCTGGAGCGCGGGCCGGGCGGATCGGCCAGTCTCGACGAGGCCGCGCGCATCCTCTCGGAGGCGAAGTTCCCGGTCATCGTCGCGGGCGGCGGCGTCGTGATGTCCGGTGGCACGGAGGAGGCTCGGGCGCTCGCCGAGTACATGTCCGCGCCGGTGGTCCACAGCGACCTGCACAACGACTCTCTCGCGGCCCGTCACACGCTGTGGTGCGGCCAGCCG
>CAZSDY010000215.1:0-6317 GCA_964605765.1 uncultured Ectothiorhodospiraceae bacterium
TGGTCCTTGTGTGTGAAACTACACACGGAGCGCGGGGCACAACACGCCGCGAACTCCAGAGCGGGGCAAGGCCCGGGGGGGGGGCCCGCGGCTCGAGCCACACCCGAAATTCTCCCGCGCCAGCAGTATCTGCGCCCCCGCGTAGCGCGGCTGGTTGAGCACGAAATCCGGGTTCAGCCGCCGAGTGCGGGTGTCCTGCTCCAACTCGGAATAGTCCAGATAGCGCCACGCGTCAAAGAGGTTGGGGCCGAAACCGCTGCGCTTGATCGACTTGAGAAACTGCTTGGGGATGATCGCATCGGTGTCTACGTTGGCGCGATCGAGCGGCACTACGAGACCGTCGACCGTCGTGAATGCTTCCATCTGCTACGCTCGCCTCGAAGAGTTACTGAATCCATTGCCGCCGCGAACGGGTCGCGGCACCCTGCACCGGGCGCGGCACGTAGAATAGCCCAAAGCACATGAGCTTAACAAAGGTATCGTGAGTGTTGTCCGACATGCGCGGAAATTGCACTGATCAGCGTGAGCTGGCACGCCTGAAGGCGAGTATCAAGCGATGGGCGATGGAGCTTGGCTTCCAGTCCGTGGGTGTCAGCGGCATCATGCTTGGCGAAGACGAAGCCCGATTGCTCGATTGGCTCGCGCGCGGTCGCCACGGCGACATGGCGTATATGCACAGACACGGAGCGAAACGCAGCAGGCCAGCGCACCTGGTACCCGGTACGCTGCGTGTAGTCTCAGCCAGAATGAACTACTGGCCGAGCGCCGCGGCACCGGCCGCAGCCGTGCTGGACGACCCGCGGCTCGGCTACGTATCGCGCTATGCGCTCGGCCGCGACTACCACAAGGTCGTCAGAAAACGCCTGCAGCGACTCGCCGAGCGCATGGGCGACGAGGTGGGCACGTTCGGCTATCGTGCGTTCGTCGACAGCGCGCCCGTGATGGAGAAGGCTTTGGCGCGCGACGCCGGCCTTGGATGGATAGGCAAGCACACCAATCTCATCTCGAGGGACGCCGGCTCCTGGTTCTTCATCGGGGAGCTATATACCGACTTGCCGCTGCCGCTCGACTCACCCCGGGCCGAGCATTGCGGGACATGCCGCGCCTGCATCGACGCGTGCCCGACCGGCGCCATCGTGGCGCCGTACGAGATCGACGCCCGGCTGTGCATCTCTTATCTCACCATAGAGCTGCGCAGCTCCATCCCGGTCGAGTTGAGGCCGCTGGTCGGGAACCGCATCTTCGGCTGCGACGACTGCCAGGTCGTGTGTCCGTGGAATCGCTTCGCTCGCGCTTCGATCGAGGCGGACTTCGCGCCCAGACATGAGCTGGACTCGAGCAACCTCATCAAGCTGTTTCGCTGGACCGAAGAGGCGTTTCTCGAGTTCACGCGAGGCAGCCCGATTCGCAGAATCGGCTATCATTGCTGGCTGCGCAACATCGCCGTGGCTCTCGGCAACGGGCCGACCTCGCCCGCGGCCATCGCGGCGCTCGCGGCGAGACGGGATTTTCCGTCCGAAATGGTCCGCGAGCATGTCAGGTGGGCACTAGCCCGGCTGGGACGAGTAGATGGATGAACTGAAAGCGATTATCGAACAAGCATTTGAGCACCGTGCAGCGCCACGCTCCGCAGAACCCGCGACAGCGCAGACCCGGGAAGCCATCGACACCGTGCTGGCGCGGCTCGACAGCGGCGAACTACGCGTCGCCGAAAAGGTCGGCGACAGTTGGGTCGTCAACGAGTGGGTGAAGAAAGCCGTGCTGCTGTCGTTCATGCTTAGCGAAAGCGACGTCATTGACGGCCAGTTCACGCGGTACTTCGACAAGGTGGCCATGAAGTACGCGCGGCATGAAGCCGACGACTTCCGCCGCGCAGCTACGCGCGTCGTGCCGCCCGCCTGCGTGCGTTACGGCGCTCATATTGGCCGCGACGTGATACTCATGCCGTCCTACGTCAATATCGGCGCCTACGTCGGGGACGGCACGATGGTCGACACCTGGGCGACCGTTGGCTCGTGCGCGCAGGTCGGCCGCCACGTGCACATCTCCGGTGGCGTCGGCATCGGCGGCGTGCTGGAACCCCTGCAGGCGTCGCCTACCATCGTCGAGGACCATTGCTTCATCGGCGCGCGTTCCGAGATCGTCGAAGGCGTGATCGTGGAAGAAGGGTCGGTCATCTCCATGGGCGTCTACCTCGGCCAGAGCACACGCATCTATGATCGCCGAACCGGGCACATCAGTTTCGGCCGCGTGCCCGCGGGGTCGGTCGTCGTGTCGGGAAGCCTGCCCTCCGAAGACGGCCGTTACAGCCTCTATTGTGCGGTCATCGTCAAGCAGGTTGATGCGCGCACGCGCGCCAAGGTCGGCATCAACGAGCTACTGCGGACGATTTGAGACGCGATCCGCGGCCCGCGCGACGCGTGCTCTTTAGATGCATTCGTGCCGTACGCGTGAAATCTCTCACAAAACGATAAGGAATCCAGGCTCTTCAGCAACCGGCGGGGGTTGCACAATGATGATGGATCTCGCCAAGACGCAAAGCACGCCAAGTTGATCGATCTGCCTCAACAAGGCGGTCGACACTACCGGTGATGCCTCCGTCATCAGGGCTTCCCGGAACCCGCTATTGCCTTTGCGCGCTTTGCCTCTCGGCGAGAGTATCATCCGGCGTTTGATTTCGAGCCCGGGGAAGCCGCAACACTTCGAACACTCGATGCTCTTTGGATCGAGAGGTGGCGGAAGCGCTCGGTCCGGTTTGCGCCGGGACACCCCGCGCGCACTCGGTGCGCCGGGATGCCTGTCAGTCGACCATGTCCTTCATGCCTTTCAACGGCAAGGTCTTGACGACCGTCCGTGCGGGCTTCGCCTTGAAGACGGCATCTGCCCCGGTAAACGGGTTGATGCCCTTGCGCGCACGCGTCGCCGGCTTTCTGATCGTTTTTATCTTGAGCAGTCCGGGCAATGTGAACTGGCCCGCCCCGCGCTTCTTGAGGTGCCTGTGCATGACGTCCCCCAACGCGTCGAGCACGGATGCCACATCGCGCTTGCTCAACCCGGTGTCGTCGGCCAGCGCGGACAACAGTTGAGCCTTTGTCATCGGCTCCTTGATCGGACTCAATCTACGTACGCCAGCGGCGGCTTGCGCTTTCGGCATTGATGGCCTCCCTACAATGGTTCAGCTTCGGTGTAAAGACTTGGAGATTATTGTTCAACAGCGCCCGCCGCCGCTTAATGCCAGCGGCGATCGCCATGATAATGATGCCCCCGTGAAATTGCCAGCGCGCTGTGTCCGCCGCGCCTGATCTTCCCGACGCGGACGCGACCGCGAGCCCTAAATGACCTGCCAGGACCCATCCGCACGACGGCACGCGGTGCCTTTCACCAACTCCTGCTTGCCGTCGATCACGGCCTCGGTCGTGAACTCCCTGCATGGCATCCCGCTCGATTCGTAGGTCCGTGTGGGCGTCACGGCATATTGCGCGCCGGTATCGGGATTGCGCCAGCTCGACGTCTCGCCCGTGGGCGCGGATTCCAGCGTTTGTCCCGTTCGCATCCGGTCCACCTCGTCCATCGATCGACCGATGTTGTTTCCCACATACGCGCCCAGCAGGGCACCGGCAGCAGTCGCCGCAAGCTGCCCCGTGCCGTCGCCGATCTGGGCGCCAACCAGACCACCGAGGGCACCACCGAGGATCATGCCCGCATCTTGATTGCGTACCTGGTTACAGGCTGACAGGGATAAGAGGGCCAGGATCAGGCCCGATAGGCAAGCTGACTTCATGATCGCTCTCCCGATCTGTTGAAGGCCACCAGTATACGCGAACCGTGTACGGGTAACGCCAGGAGTCTCTCAGACTCGGGACCGGGGAACGAGTATCCGCCGCGCGTCCGTGAGCGCACGTCGTTTCAGGCAGGGCCGCCGACACCCGGCATGGCTTCGCCGTGTCTCAGGCTGACCAGCGAACAGCGCTTCGAACTCGAACCTCGATAGCTTCCAGCGCCTCACCGGGCGCTGCCACGATTGCGATTGCACCGCTCTTCGCCGGCAGCAGCACGCCACGATGACCGCCATCGACGAACAGCGCGCGCGCGCTTACCCGTTCACCCGGCATGAGCAGGACCGAGATCGGCGCGGTCTTCCCGCGCAACATGACATGGCCCGCCACCTTACCGCGCACCACGCACGGACCCACGAAAGTGACCTCACCGATGTCCTGACCCAGGCCAACGCCGACTGATTTCAGCACCGACCGGATATGGCTCACAGAGACCGGCTCCCCTACCGGCAGGGTACGCTCGGCCTCGTCCACCAGCGCTACGACCACCTCGTCGAGACCGGGGCCGCTGAAATAACGGCTCGTCACGCCGACGACCGATGCGGTTAGCAGCACGCTTGCCGCAAGTGCAAGTATCTGACGCTTGCGCCGGCTGCGCCGTTTCGCGGACTCAAAAACCTGCTTCAATAGGATACGCGAGGCCAGATTCTCCGGCACCGGTACGCGCACGGCCTTACGCAGATGACTGTCCAGTTGCAGCGCACGCTGCGCGTGTGCGTTACACGTCAGGCACTCGCGTTTGTGGCGTGCAAACACCTCGTCCGTGGTGTGCAGGCCGGTATCTACGATGCGTCGAAAGTCGATACAGTTCATGATGTCGCCGTATGTCTAAGATTGTCGTCGCGCGACTCCAGCACCTTCCTCAACTGCTGTCGCGCACGAAACAATCGCGTGTTGACCGTTGGCAGGGGCAGATCCACGATCTCCGCGATTTCGGCTCCGCTGTACCCGCCTATCACTTGTAATCCGAGCGCATCCCTGTACTTGGCCGGCAATTCCAGCAGCGCACGGCGCACCAACCAGACGTCGGCATTCTTCTCCACGCTATCGGGCTCGGCGATACGATCAATATCGATATCGTCGAAATGCGGCTGATAGCGTTCGAATTGTCGTGCAAACTCGCGCCGCAATGTCGTTATGAGCCAGCTCTTCGCCTTGCTCTCGTCGCGCAACGACCCCAAATGCCGCCACGCGCGCAAGAAGGTTTCCTGCACCAGGTCTTCGGCCATCGCCTTGTGCCGGCACAGCAGGTAAGCATACCTGTAGAGGTCCGACGACAATGCATGGACCATGGTCTCAAAGCGCTTTTGTGCGTTGTCCATCCGCTTTTGTGCGTTGTCCATCCGCCTCGCCTTAACTCCGCCCGGCCTTCGTCCATTCTACCGATGCCATGAGCATAGACGCCACGAGTATAGACCGGGCTATTCGCGTATCTGTTTCACTCAGTCTTCCAGGTGTTTGGCGATCCAGGGAATATTTTCACTGCCCCTCCGGTCTTAAGGTATGGGCGTGGCAAGCGCTGCAGGCGAGATGTGCACCAGTGACCCCGCGACAAGCCATGCGGCCCGTGCGGTTGATCGTGTTGACCCTCTGCGTGGGCTCCGGGTCGTGGGCGTGCAATTCCCAGGCAGCCGGACTCCTCGCCCTCGTGCGTGACGGCGCGGGTCAACCGATCGCGGAGGCCGTGGTTGTCGCCATGCCGGTCGCAGCGGCGCCTGGACCCGCGTCTGCCCCTGGCGAAGCAGTCATCGCGCAGGAAAATGCCCAATTCGACCCCTACGTGACACCCGTGCGGGTCGGCACCGCGGTGCGTTTCCCGAACCACGACGATATCTTGCACAACGTTTACTCATTCTCTAAGGCGAAGCGGTTTCAGCTCCCGCTGTACGCCGACGAACCGCCCGCACCTGTGGTCTTTGACAAACCGGGCGTGGTGGCACTGGGGTGCAACATTCACGATTGGATGATCGCGTACATTTACGTGGTCGAATCCCCGTTTTTCGCGAAGTCCGACGTGCGAGGCGAGGCGCTCATCGAGGGCCTGCCCGCGGGCCGTTATCGCATCCATGCCTGGCACCCGCTCGTCAAGAGACGCGCCCACCTCCCCGAGCAGACGTTGACGATTGACCGCGATGAGGGTGAGACCCGAGTGACCCTGGTGCTGCCCATGAAACCGGCCTGGCGGGACAAGCTGCCGCGGCGCCCCGCCGGCTGACCCCATCGTGCCGGGAAGCGCAGCCGACAGTCTGGGACAACCTCGCCGGGATGCGCGCCGCTGGCGGTTTCGAAGCTTTCAGGGCCGCATCCTGACCTTCTTCATCGGTCTGTTCTCCGTCGTGCTGTTCCTCACTGTTACAGTGGTGACAACCGTGAGCACGCGCTCCGCGCACCGCCAGGTCGAGCAGGACCTGCAACTCACCGGCCGCGTGTTCCAGCGTCTGATGGACGCGCGCGTCGAGCAACTCACGCAGGGCGCGCGCC
>CAZSDY010000216.1:0-6271 GCA_964605765.1 uncultured Ectothiorhodospiraceae bacterium
CAAAAAATATGCATGTCCCCTTTTCCCCAAAAAATAAGCATGTCCCCTTTTCCCACACGTTGGATGTTGAGAGTGTCTGTCTCTGACCCCCGATCTCCTCTGAACGCCCGTCTGTGACCTGGATTTCAACCGTTCATCCTCCGCCAACGACCGCCTGTCGGAGAAATGCTGACAAGCCGTGCCATGCCTGCTAGAAGTTTCCCTATGCGAAACGCACACGGATTCACACTTACCGAGCTGATGATCGCCGTCGTGGTGGCGGGGGTGCTGGCGGCAATCGCCATCCCGAGCTACAACTCGCTGGTGCGCAGCACCCGGCTCACCACCCAGGCGAACGAGTTCGTGCGCGCGCTCAACCTGGCGCGCAGCGAGGCAATCAAGCGCGGCACCACGGTCAACATCACGGCGACCAACCCCGGCAACGCCGCCAATGAATGGGGGCCCGGCTGGGTCCTGTACGAGGACACCAACGACAACAGCGCCCTGGACGGGACCGAGGACGTGCGCCGCCGCGGTGATCCGCTGGCCGGCACGCTGACGCTCGACGGCGCCGACAGCAACGGCAACGACATCGCCCTCATCCGCTTTCGCTCGACCGGCACACCCTCGATCTCGCCGGTTACCATGACCTTCGACCTGTGCGACGGCGTCGCGGGCACCACCGGACGCCAGATCAGCATTTCCCAGACCGGCCGCGTGAGCATGGCCGACTTCGGGTGCCCCTGAGTCGTGGACGCCAGCATGAAAAGCGGCACAAGGAATCTGGACGGTGCGAGACCTTGCAACATGAAGACCACGATTGAAAAAGGGTCCGGCGTTGGCCCGGGCCGCACGCGCTCGGCCGGCTTCAGCCTGCTCGAGGTGCTGGTCGCCCTGCTGGTGCTGTCCATCGGCCTGCTCGGCATTGCCGGCTTGCAGGTCGTCAGCCTGCGTTCCAACCACGGGGCCTACCTTCGCGGCAAGGCGGTGCTCTCGGCTTACGACATGGCCGATCGCATGCGCGCGAACTCGCTGGCAGTCACGGATCTCGCGGGCAACGACGTCGGCTTCTACAACTCCGTGGGCGGCAACTACGCAGGATCGGCCAACAAGAACTGCGTGCAAACCGCGACGTCGGCGGCCATTGCGTGCACGGTAGCGCAGATGGCGGCCCACGACGCCTTCGAGTGGGGACAGAACCTCGTGGGAGCGCAAGGCCTGCCGAGCGGCACCGGCACGGTGTGCATCGATAATACGCCCGACGACGGCACCGCCGCGGCGCCGGCATGCGACAACACGGGCGGCATCTACGTGGTCAAGGTCTGGTGGAGCGAGATCGAGCAGGGTGTGCCACAGGAAAAACGCTTCACGTTGAGGCTGCAGATATGAGATTGCCCAGGCAACGCATGGGCCGTGGTGAGGGCGGCTTCTCGCTCATCGAGCTGATGGTCGCCGTTGTGGTGAGCGCCATCGTGATGGCCGGCGTCATCGAGATCTTCATCAACCAACGCGCCGGCGCACGCGTGCAGAACAGTCTCGCCGAGGTGCAGGAAAACGCGCGCTACTCGCTCGAGCAACTAAGCCGCGTGGCACGCATGAACGGTTACCAGGGCGATGCCCCGGGTGCCTGGGTGCTGGGGCCCCTCACGCAGAGCAACGGCGGCATCAAGCCGCTTGCCGGCACAAATAACGACACCTCCGGCTCGGACACCCTCACGGTAACTTTCATGGGCTCGGCCGACGGCTTCATCAAGGACTGCCAGGGCAATGTCGTCAACGCCACGACGACCGCAATCAATGTCTTTTCGATCAGCGCCAACAGCGAGCTGCAGTGCGCCGTGAGCACCGACGCGGGCACGACCTTTCAGACGCTGGTGCTGAGCCCCCGTGTCGAGGCCATGGACATTCTCTATGGCGAGGACACCGACAGCGACGACTCGGCCAACAGCTACGTGAGGGCGGCCGACGTCACCGACATGGACAACGTGGTCAGCATTCGCGTGGCGATGTTGTTTGCCACGACCACCGACAACCTCGCCGCGCAGGTCGACGGCGTTGCGCGAACGCTTCTGGACAATGTCGTCCCCGCCGCCAACGACCGGCGGCTGCGGCGCATCGTGTCGGCCACCATTAAGCTGAGGAACCACCTATGAGCCCCGACCCGAGCACACGTGCCTGCAAGCCACGATGCTTCAGCGGCGGGGAACGAGGCGCGGTCCTCATCGTCGCGCTGATCATGCTGCTGCTGATGACGCTGCTCGGCGTGACGGCAATGAATACCTCGAACCTGGAGGTGGTCATGGCCACCAACACCCAGGCGAGCACGCGATCGCTCGCCAACGGGGAAAACTCCATGGTCGACGGCGAGGCGCGAATCATCACCGAGTTCAACGGTACGCCGCTTTTCGACTGGTCGACGAACGCCACCGACGGTCTCTTCATCACCGGAGACCCGATAGGCGGCGTGCCCAACGGCAGCGTGATCAGCGATATCGCCTGGGACACGGGCGGCTACGAGACGGCGGGCAACAGCAAGTATACGCTCGAGTATCTGGGACCATTCACGACCGCGGGCGCCTCCCTCACGCTGGGAGCGGCGACCGGCGGCACCGACAGGCGTTATCTCTACCGCGTGACGGGCAGGGGCGCCTCGGGCAGGGGGGGTATCCGTTTCGTTCAGTCCATTTTCGCGACGCGTGACTGAGCCATACACATACCCTGAGCTGGAAAGGATCGACACCATGAATCTCATCAAGAATCCCCGTGTGAAACTGGCCGCGGCCCTGACGCTCGGACTCGCCGGCGCAGCCCTGCTGGCCGCGAACTTCTTCACGCCCAACCAGCAGCCCTTCGGATACGTGGGCGCCCCGGCGGTCTCCAGCCCCAACCTCTCCTCGGGGAACGAGACGGTCTATGCCCCGTGGTTCGAGAGCGGCACCTTCGCGGGTGACATCCTGGCGCTTCCCGTCGATGCCGGTGGCGCAACCTCGTTGACGCCGACCTGGCGCGCGCAACTGCAGATTGCCGCGCAGAACCCGGATACGGGGCGCTTCATCGTCACGACGACGCGCAGCGCCGTCGACGGCAGCGTCACCGGCCTCCCGTTTCGCTGGCCGAGCCTGAGCGCCGCGCAGCAGGGGCTCATCGACACGGCCAACGTGGGGAATACGTCCAGTCCCATCCTCGACTACGTGCGCGGCGTGCGCACGAACGAGCTTGCCAACAACGGTACGCTGCGTAATCGCACCTTCGTGCTCGGCGACATCGTGCACAATGCGCCACGCTACCTGCAAGCGCCCAACGCGGGCTTCACCTTTCTGAATTACCTGGCATTCGCGGTCGCCAACAAGAACCGCCCCGCACGCGTGCTCGCCGGCGCCAACGACGGCATGTTTCACGTGCTGGACGCGGCGACCGGTGATGAGGTGCTGGCCTACATTCCGGGGCCCGTGCTGAAGAACCTCAACCTGCTGACCAAGACGCCCTACAACCACCAGTACTTCGTGGACGGCGTGACCACCGTGGGCGACGCCTTCTACGCGGGTGCCTGGCACAGCGTCGCGGTCATCGGACTCGGCGCCGGCGGACAGGGCTTCTCGGCAATCGACATCACCAAGGCCGATCCCATCACCACCGAGGACAACTCGCTCGCGGGCGCGGGCAGCAAGATCCTCTGGGAGTTCACCGACAACCCGCTGGGTGGACGCGGCGACGCCAATCTCGGCTCCACCTACGGGCGCCCGTCCATCGTGCGCCTGGAGGATGGCACCTTCGTCGCCATCGTCGCCAACGGCTACGTGAACAGCGTGGACGACACCGCGGCCGGCGGCAGCATCGGCGACGGCAAGGGGCATCTCTTTGTCATCAAGATAGACACCGGCGTGCTCATCTGCGACATCCCGGCCGCCAATACCAGCCAGACCGACAGCACGGCCGATCCGAACGGGCTGAGCAGCCCCACCGTCATCGACGCCGATGGCAACTTCAAGGCCGATACGGTGTACGCCGGCGATCTCAAGGGCAACGTGTGGCGGTTCGATCTCAGTGGTGCGAGCGCCACAGGCTGCCCGGGTGCGGGGCCCACGCTGCTCTACACCGCCACCGACGCCAACGGCGCGGTGCAGGCCATCACCGCGGCGCCGGACGTCACGTTCCACCCGCGCAAGGACATCGGCGGCTTCCTGGTCTTCGTCGCCACCGGACGGCTGTTCGACAACGATGACGTCGATACCACCAGCCCGCAGACGCAGTCCATCTACGGCCTGTGGGACAAGCCCGGCGGCACCTTCCCCATCGCCAAGACGAGCCTGCTCAAGCAGACGCTCACCGAGCTCGTGCACGCCAACGGCAAGCGCGTGCGCGTCGCGAGCAACAATCCCAAGGACGCCAGCGGGGTCGCTCAGGCCATCGACTGGAACACCCAGAACGGCTGGCAGACCGATCTGCCGGTGCCCGGCGAGCGCGTGCTCGTCGACCCCACGCTGCGTGACAGGCGCCTGCAGTTCAGCGCGGTCAACCCGCTCGTGCAGACCGGCGAGAACTGGTTCATCCAGCTCGATTTCGTCAAGGGCGGCGCACCCACCAAGCCGATCCTCGACATCACCGGCGACAACCTGGTGAACACCTCGGACAACGTGGACGGCAACGGAGACGGCGACTTCCTGGATCCGGAAGACCGCGCGGTGGCGGAGTTCCAGAGCTTCGGGCTCGCCTCGCAGCCGCGTCTCGCGGCACTGTCGGTCGACAGGGACACGGCACTCATCACGCACCTGAACGCCATCAACCCCGCCGACATCCCGCCGCAGACCAACGACACCGGTGACGTGGGGCTGCGTGGCGGTCACTTCGATCTGGACACCTCGCACCAGATCGTGGACTTCAGCGCCGGCTTCACGGACAACCACGTGCACCAGTGGGACGACAAGACGGGGCTGACGACCGTCGACTACTTCAACATCGTGGGACCGTGTCCCAACTACAATCCGAAGAACGACCCGCCGCCGCCGCCGTGCCTGGCGGACCCGACGCTCTACCAGAACGATCCGGGCTTCTCCGATATCGACGAGCGCATCACGGACCTGACCCAGCAGTTCGTCATCACCCTGGCCAATGCGGAGCTGTCACCGGGCGCGGTGATCGAGGTCAACGGCCTCACGCAAAGCGTCACGACCTACAAGAACCTGGTGCTGAACCACGTGGCGGGCGGCACGCCGCTGCAGGTCTATCAGCTCGGGCCCAACCCGCCGCCCGGCGTGCTGCAGTTGACGAGCCTCAAGATCAGCTTCGATGTCAATGCCATCTTCAACGGCGGCATCATCGGCACCGAGACCGGCTGCGTGAAGAGCAACACGCCCGGCAAGCTCGGCGAGTACCGCAACGGCGCGCTCACCATTCAGGCCATCGATGCGACCAAGGCGGCGACCCAGATCCACAACACCCTGCTCGTGGCAACGGACGCGAGCGGCACATTCGCCGACAACACCACGGGCAGCCTGCTGTGGGAGTCGACCGTGTTCTGGCATTGGAAGGCGGGGTGCTATTCGGACCCGGGCTACGACGCGGCCTACAACGACTGCATCGTCAACAAGAACATCTGCAACTGCATTGATCCCAAGGACTTCCCGGAGCGGTGCGGCACTGGTGGCACCGGCGGCACGGGCGGCACTGGCGGCACTGGCGGCACGGGCGGCACCGGCGGCACGGGCGGCAGCGCCTGCACCGTGGTGACGACCTTCCCGAACCCGCTCATCTGGAAGATCGAGTTCGACCAGGAGATGTGCCCGAATGGCAACGACTGCTCCTACACGCTGACGCTCTCCTACGTGCTGCAAACCGACCCCAGTACCGTGCTCACGAGCTCGATCACCTTCGATGAGTCCCTGAGCGGCAGCACCGGCAACGCGTTCCTCGATATCGATTTCGACAACGCGACCCTCAAGGACAGCAAGAAGATCGAGGGTATCGAGATCCACAGCCTGGTTGACGATCCGTTGCTGGTGCTCGGCGGGCAGGTCACCTTCAACGGCACCAAGGTGCCGGGCAACCAGAAGCTCAAAAAGGTCGAGGACAAGACCGACAAGGACAACAAGGAGAAGCTGTTCGACGGCAAGGGCGATTCCGGCATCACCTTCCCCGGCAAGAGCCCCTTCGGTCCCTTCAACCCGGTCGGCGGCGTCACCGGCACCACGGGCACTTGCCCGGATAGCGGTGGCGGCGGTGGCGGCAGCGGCGGGACCGGTGGGACCGGCGGCAGCGGTGGCAGCGGTGGCAGCGGCGGCACGGGCGGCACCGG
>CAZSDY010000217.1:0-6261 GCA_964605765.1 uncultured Ectothiorhodospiraceae bacterium
CGCCTACGTGAGCTACCTGGAAGGCTGCACGGCGCCGATGCGCGACGAGAACCAGTTGCATGCCGCGGTGGTCGAGCTCATCGCCGAGGAAGGTGCCGAAATCAAGTACTCGACGGTGCAGAACTGGTATCCCGGCGACGAGAACGGTGTGGGCGGCATTTACAACTTCGTCACCAAGCGCGGGGAGTGCCGTGGTGCCAACGCCAGGATCTCCTGGACACAGGTGGAAACGGGCTCCGCCATCACCTGGAAGTACCCGAGCTGTATTCTGCGCGGCGACAACTCCGTTGGTGCGTTCTACTCGGTCGCGTTGACGAACAACTACCAGCAGGCCGACACCGGCACCAAGATGGTGCATCTGGGCAGGAATACGCGCAGCACCATCCTGTCCAAGGGCATATCGGCCGGGCATGGCCAGAACGCCTACCGCGGTCTGGTGCGCATCGCCAAGGGCGCGGAATCGGCACGCAACTACACCCAGTGCGACTCCTTGCTGATGGGAGACACCTGCGGTGCCCATACCTTCCCCTACGTGGAGGTGAAAAACCCCACCGCGCGGGTGGAGCACGAGGCAACCACCTCCAAGATCGCCGAGGACCAGCTCTTCTACTGCCGCCAGCGCGGCCTCAGCGAAGAAGACGCCGTTTCCATGATCGTGAACGGCTTCTGCAAGGAAGTCTTCAGGAAGCTTCCCATGGAGTTCGCCGTGGAGGCGCAGAAACTGCTCAGCGTAAGCCTGGAAGGCGCCGTCGGCTGAGCGGTAGCGCGCCCGTACCCCTTCGACTCTCTCTCGCAGGATCACACGCATGCTCAGTGTCAAGAATTTGTCCGTTACCGTGGAGGGAAAAGAGATCCTTCGCGGCCTGGACCTGGAAGTACAAGCCGGTGAAGTGCACGCCATCATGGGCCCGAACGGCTCGGGCAAGAGCACGCTGGCGCATGTGCTGGCCGGGCGCGAGGGCTACGAGGTGACGGCTGGGAGCGTGACCTTCGACGGCGCGGACCTGCTGGCGATGGCGCCGGAGGCGCGTGCTTGCGCAGGCGTGTTTCTCGCTTTCCAGTACCCGGTCGAGATCCCGGGTGTCAACAACATGTACTTCCTCAAGGCGGCGGTGAATGCTCTTCGCAAGCATCGCGGGCAAGACGAGCTCGATGCGATGGACTTCCTGGCGCTGGTCAAGGAAAAGCTCCGCGTGCTGGACATGGACGAGACCCTGCTCGAGAGATCGGTGAACGAGGGATTCTCGGGCGGCGAGAAGAAGCGCAACGAGATCTTCCAGATGGCGCTCCTCGAGCCGCGCCTCGGCATCCTGGACGAGACCGACTCCGGCCTCGATATCGACGCGCTGAAAGACGTCTCGGCGGGGGTCACCTCGCTGCGCGACCCGAGCCGGGCCATTGTCCTCATCACGCATTACCAGCGGATCCTGAACTACATCGTGCCGGATCGGGTACACGTGCTCTCGCAAGGACGCATCGTCCGATCGGGCGGCAGGGATCTGGCGCTGCACCTGGAAGAGCAAGGCTATGCGTTCGTGCGTGACGAGCCCGTGAGCGCCTGAGCAATGGACCACGCCATAGCCCACTACGTGGAAGCCCATGGCGGCTTGGCGAGGCGGCTGCCCGGCCAGGATCTCCCCTGGCTCGCATGGTTCAGGAAGCATGGCCTGGAGCGCTTCGCCGCGCTCGGGTTCCCCGATACGCGCCTCGAGGACTGGAAATACACGCGTGTCACGCCCATCACGAAGCGTGCGTTCACGCCCGCGATCGAGGCCGCCGCGGGCCGCCAGGGACCTGCCGCCACGGTGTCGCCCATTGAGGGACTGGACTGTTACAAGCTGGCGTTCACGGACGGCATTCACGTGCCCTCGCTGTCGACGCCACCGCCGGCACAGAGCGGTCTCACGGTGGGGGGCCTGGCCGCCATGATCGAGGAGACCCCGGAGACGGTGCGGGCGCATCTTGGCCGCATCGCGGGAGACGGCGCGAGCGGGTTCTCGGCGCTCAATGCCGCGTTCCTGGGCGACGGCGCGCTCATTCATGTCGCGCCGGGCCAACGCCTCGACAAGCCCGTCGTGCTCGAATTCCATTCGTCGCCGGGCAAGCTCGAAAGCTGCGTGCAGCCGCGCATTCTCGTCGTGGCGGAAGACGGCGCGGAAGCCGTCGTGATCGAGCACTACACGGGCGAGGCGCGGAGCGTTTACTTCACCAACGCCGTCACCGAGGTCTCAGTCGGCGCGCACGCACGCATCGAGCACCACAAGCTGCAGGACGAGAGCCGCAAGGCGTTTCATGTCGCCACGCTCGCCGTCGACCAAGCGGCCGGGAGCCGTTTCCAATCCCACTCCTTCTCCATCGGCGGCGCGCTGGTCAGAAACGACATCCGCTGCGTGCTCGGCGCCGAAGGCGGCGATTGCGAGCTGAACGGCCTGTTTCTCGCCACCGCGCGCCAGCACGTCGACTACCACACGCTCATTGAGCACGCTCGGCCCGAGTGCACCAGCCGCGAGCACTACAAGGGCATTCTCGACGGACACGCGCGCGGCGTGTTCAACGGCAGCGTGCGTGTGCACACCGATGCGCAGAAGTCCGATGCGCGCCAGGCCAGCGACAACCTCGTGCTATCGCGCGATGCGGAAATCGACACCAAGCCCGAGCTCGAGATCTATGCCGACGACGTGAAGTGCACGCACGGCGCCACCGTGGGACAGCTCGACGAGCGCATGGTCTTCTATCTGCGCTCGCGCGGCATCGATGAGAGCGCGGCGCGCGGACTGCTGACTTACGGCTTCGCGCACGAGGTCGTCTCGCGCGTGGCGCTCGAGCCGCTGCGCGCGGCAATCGAGCGCGAGATCCTGGCCTGGTTGCCCGAGGCCGGAAAAATCCGGGAGATGGTGGCATGAGCGCACAGACACACAGGGCCAACGTAACCGACTCCACGCAGGCCGTGTTCGATCCGTACAAGGTGCGCGAGGACTTTCCGATCCTGGACCAGACGGTCAACGGCAAGCGCCTCGTCTACCTGGACAATGCCGCAACCAGCCAGAAGCCGCGTTCCGTCATCGAAGCAACGAGCCGTTATTACAGTGAGAACAATGCGAACGTGCACCGCGGACTGCACACCCTGAGCGAGCGAGCGACGCGCGACTACGAAGGCGCGCGCGACGCGGCGGTCGGCTTTCTCAACGCGCGCAGCCGCAAGGAGACGGTCTTCGTGCGCGGCACCACCGAGGCCATCAACCTGGTGGCGCAGGGTTATGCGCGGCCCCGCTTGCGTGCCGATGACGAGGTCATCATCAGCCACATGGAGCACCACTCGAACATCGTGCCGTGGCAGATCGTGTGCGAGCAGACGGGCGCCAGACTGCGCGTGATCCCCATCAACGACGACGGCGAGCTGGAGTTCGACGCCTACCTGAAACTGCTCGGCCCACGCACGCGCTTCGTGTCGGTCGTTCACCTGTCGAACTCGCTCGGCACCATCAACCCGGTGCAAGACATCATCGAGGCGGCCCATGCGCGCGGGGTGCCGGTGCTCATCGACGGTGCCCAAGCGGCGCAGCATTCGCGCATCGACGTGCAGGCGCTCGACTGCGACTTCTACGCCCTGTCCGGCCACAAGATCTACGGACCGACCGGCATCGGATTGCTCTACGGCAAGCAGGCGCTGCTCGACGACATGGCGCCCTACCAGGGCGGTGGTGACATGATCAAGTCGGTCACCTTCGAGCGCACCCTGTACAACGACCTGCCCTACAAGTTCGAGGCGGGCACGCCGAACATCGCCGGCGCGGTGGGACTCTCGGCCGCCATCGGTTATCTGGCCGCACACAGCATGGCAGCCGTCGCAGAGCATGAACGCGCGGTGCTCGAATACGGCACCGCGGCACTCGCGGACGTCCCGGGACTTCGCCTCATCGGCACGGCGCGCAACAAGGCGGCCATACTCGGCTTCGTCATGGACGGCATACACGCCCACGATATCGGCACCATTCTCGATGCCGAAGGTGTCGCCATCCGTGCCGGGCACCATTGCACCATGCCCGTCATGCAGCGCTTTGGCGTGGCAGCGACGGCACGCGCCTCGCTGGGTCTGTACAGCACCCGCGAGGACATCGATGCCCTGGCCGCCGGCCTGCTGAAAGCGCGCGAGCTGTTCGACCGCTGACACCCGAACCATGGACCTCAGAAGCCTCTACGAGGAAGTCATTCTCGATCACAACCGTCGGCCGCGGAACTTCCCGAAGAAGCCGCCCGGGTGCAACCGCACCGCGCACGGCTACAATCCGCTGTGCGGCGACGACTTTCACGTGCATCTCACGCTGCGCGACGGCCTCATCGAGGATATCGGCTTCGAAGGCTGCGGTTGCGCCATCTCCACCGCCTCGGCTTCCCTCATGACCGAGGCGGTCAAGGGCAAGGACGAGAGGCATGCACGGCACCTTTTCGATCTCGTGCACAGGCTGGTCACCGAGGATGACGCCCGCGGGAACGATGAGGACCTCGGCAAGCTGACCGTGCTCGGCGGGGTGCGGGAGTATCCCATGCGTGTCAAATGCGCAACGCTCGCCTGGCACACGCTCGAGACCGCCCTCGAGAACACGGGCGACACCGTCACCACGGAGTAGTCGGCATGGCGGAGTGGGTCGATGTCGCCCGCGTCGAGGAGATCGCGCCCGGCGCGTTCCGCGTCGTCGATGTCGACGATGTGATGATTGCCGTTTTCAACCTCGACGGCGAGTTCCATGCTATCGAGGACGTGTGCACGCACGACTACGAGTGCCTGACCGGCGGCCCTGTAGCCGGCGATGAGATCACCTGCCCGCGCCACGGCGCGCGCTTCAACATCAGGACCGGCGAGGCGCTGTGCCCCCCGGCCTACGAGCCCGTGAGCACATTCCCTGTTCGCGTCGAGGACGGCCTGGTGCAGGTGATGGATGATCGATGGGATTGATCTGCGGCGCCCGGACTCATCCTCTGCATGGCACGTTTCGCATCCCGGGGCTTCACCCGCCGGGCTCAGGGTTCGCGGCTCTACCTTCTGTTTTCGTCGCTCACCGGCCCTGCAGAGTCCGGCCGGGAATCGGAAATATCTACCATCCCCAGTCAGCCGATGGAGGAACTGAGCGGTATGCGGCTGTTGGGCGACCTATCGGTGATCGCATGTGGCGATGTGTGAATCATGAGGCGGGCGCGCTTGATGAAACGGATTTCGCCTGAAACTCACCAGCGCCCGCTCTCAGCCGCCATTGCCGCGCGCGGCAGGGCAATGGGGAATTGCTCGCGGATACGGCCGTCCACCGCCGGGTCGATGTAGCCGGGGTAGTGCGTTGCCAGCAACGCGCGTGCGCGCTCACGGGCACGCGAGCGCATGTCGCTCGCGCCGCTTTCGGCCCACTCACCCGGCGAGCTACGGTCGGCGATCTCCGGGTAGAGAAACTCGGTCTCCATCAGCGCGAGCGTTTGGGTCTCACCGAGAAAATGGCCGGAGCCGTAGACCGCGTCCCGGATGACCTCGTAGGAAAGCGTCTCCTCGGTAACCTCGATGCCGCGCAGGGCGCGCTTCACGACGCCGAGCATGTCGTTGTCGATGACCATCGACTCGAACGAGCAAGCCATCAGGCTCGCCAGCATGCCCGCCGTCTCGGACACCGAGTTGGCACCGGCAAGCGCCGCCATCGCCACCGTGATGCCCTTCTCGTAGCCGGCCTGGTTGTCGGGCAGCTTCGAATCGGACATGCCGGCGCCGACGCTCGACGGCAATTCGTAGAAGTTCGCGATCTGGGCCGCCGCCGCGGCGAGCACCGATTCCTCGCCGCCCCCGCCCGAGAAGGCGCCCGTGCGCAGGTCCGAAACGAACGGCCACGGCCCGAAGACGACGGGATGCCCCGGTTTCACGAGGTTGACCAGCAACAACGCCGCCAACGTCTCTGCGGTCGTCTGCACCAGGGTGCCGGCGAGCGCCGCCGGCGCCGTCGCGCCCGCCTGCGGCGCAATGATCACGCTGACCGGCGCATTCAAGCGCGTGGCGGCGACGCACACCTCGCTGTTATCGGCCCCATAGGTGAGCGGCGATACGATCGGGCAGCCGCCCGACGAGGCGAAGGGCCGCCGAACGAAACGCCCCTCGCCACCGGCAATCATGTCGAGCATCGCGAGGACCCCGTCAAGATGCGCGGCCTCGGTGAATCCCAGGCTCAGATGCTTGGTGGTGCCGGCGACGCACGCATAGGCTTCGTTCACATCCTTGGCATACAGATC
>CAZSDY010000218.1:0-6258 GCA_964605765.1 uncultured Ectothiorhodospiraceae bacterium
TCACGGCGCAACCGTGACGGACCTGCCGGGTGCCGAACGGGCTTGCTCGAGCGCACGGCGGAGCACGGCGCGCCGGGAAATCGAGTCGTGCCCACACGGGAGGTGTCGCCGTGGCATCGGACGAACTGTCATGGATGCTGAGAAATCGGTATGATTCGCCGCGTTGCCCCGGGAACGGGACACCGCTGCAACGAATAATGATCCGGGGGGACACCGCCACGTCAGCCGTTCTGCAGATCGACGATCTGTCGAAATTCTTTCTGGGACTGCAGGCGGTCTCCGGCTACCGGCTTGCGCTGCGCGAGGGCGAGATCCTCGGCATCATCGGACCGAACGGGGCCGGGAAAACCACGATATTTCATCTGCTGACCGGCTTCCTCAGGCCGACGGCAGGGCGGATCCGATTCGGTGGACGGGATATTACGCGCGCGCCGGCACCACGCATCGCGAAGCTCGGCATGGCGCGTACGTTTCAGAATATACGCCTGTTTGACCAGCTCACCACGCTGGAAAACGTCACCGTGGCGGCACAACTCCACACTCGCTACAACTTCCTCGAGATCATCGCGGGCCTGCCCGGCTTCCGACGCAAGGAAGCAAGCGTTCGCGACAAGGCGCTCGGGCTGCTCGAGCTGCTTGGGCTCGCGCAACTCAGCGAGCGGCGTGTCGATGGATTGGCCTACGGGGACAAGCGGCGCCTGGAGATTGCGCGCGCGCTCGCCACAGACCCGCAGGTACTGCTGCTCGATGAACCGGCTGCCGGCATGAACCCGCACGAAAGCGATGAACTCCACCAGCTCATTTTGCGCTTGCGCGACGAGTTTTCTCTGACCGTGATCCTGGTCGAGCACGACATGCGCCTGGTGATGAACCTCTGCGAACGCATCCAGGCACTCAACCATGGCGAGATCATCGCCGAAGGGACGCCTGAGGAGATCCGCCGCCACCCACGGGTTATCGAGTCCTACCTGGGCACACCCGGAACCCCGATCGACGGAGCGCATTGATGCTGGAACTGCGCGGGATCGAAGTCTGTTACGGCGCAATCCGTGCGCTCGACGAGATATCATTGCGCGTCGACGAGGGCGAGCTGGTCACCCTGATCGGGTCCAACGGCGCGGGCAAGACGACCACGCTGCGCACCATCTCCGGCCTGCTGCGCCCTCGCCGTGGTGCGATCATGTACGATGGCGAGGCGATCCACGCTCTCACGCCTTTTGACATCGTCCAGCGCGGCATCTCGCACTGTCCTGAAGGCCGCCATATCTTCGCGAATCTATCGGTAGACGAGAATCTGCGTCTCGGCGCGGTGCAGCGCCGTGACACGGATGCAATCCGGCAGGATCGGGAATGGATATACGAGCTCTTTCCGGTACTCGAGGAGCGCATCACCCAGCTTGGCGGCACGCTGAGCGGCGGCGAGCAGCAGATGCTCGCCATCGGCCGGGCGCTGATGAGCCGCCCGCGGCTGCTGCTGCTCGATGAACCATCGCTGGGCCTCGCGCCGGTGCTGGTCGACACCATTTTCGCGGTGCTGCGCAAGCTCAAGCAAGGCGGGCGCACGATCCTGCTGGTCGAGCAGAATGCCCGCCTGGCGCTGGAGATCGCCGACCGCGGTTACGTGCTCGAGACCGGGCGCCTGATCCTCGACGACAGCGCCGAGGCCTTGCGCGGAAACGCCGAGGTCGAACGCGCCTACCTTGGCGGGTGAGCGGACATGTCCTTGACCGAGTACGGGCTCCAGCAGGCGATCAATGCGCTGAGCATCGGCAGCCTGTACGCGCTGATGGCGATCGGGCTGGCGATGGTGTTCGGGATCCTGCGCCTGATCAATTTCGCGCACGGCGATCTGATGATGGTGGCGAGCTACGCGGCGTTGTTCATGCTGCTGGCAGGTCTACCGTTCTGGATGGTGGTGGTGCTCGCGGTGATCGTCGGTGCACTGGCCGGGATGCTGATGGAGCGCGTTGCCTATCGCCCGATTCGCGGGGCACCGGATGTCGCCATGCTGCTCACCTCTTTCGCGGTCACGATCATCCTGGAAAACGGTGCGGTGCTGCTTATAGGGGCGCGTTCGCGGCCGTTTCCGGTTCCGGAATTCCTGCGCGAGGTCTATCATCTCGGCAATCTCACGGTCGCGAGCGTCAACGTGGTGGCGATCATCACAACCGCGATCCTGCTGGTGTGGCTCACCGTGTTCGTGACTCGTACCGACACCGGGATCTCGATGCGCGCGGCAGCCGACGACATGGTCGCCGCACAGCTCATGGGGATCCGCATCAACCGCGTGATCGCCGTGGCCTTCGCGATCGGCTCGGGCCTGGCGGCGGTCGCCGGTCTACTGTGGACCGCCAAAGTCGGCAAGGTCGACCCCTACATGGGATTCTTCCCGGTGCTGAAGGCCTTTGTTGCCGCGGTGATCGGCGGCTTCGGCACCATTCCAGGAGCGGTGGTAGGCGGTTTCCTGCTCGGGATCCTGGAGATCTCGCTGCAGGCGCTGCTCCCCGGAGAGTGGAGCAGCTATCGCGACGCCTTCGTCTTCGGGATCCTGATCGTCGTGCTGCTTGTGCGCCCCAACGGGATCATGGGCGCGCGGGCACGCGAGGAGATCTAGCCGGCATGAGCGCATCATTCGACTGGCGACCCTGGGCAGGCGGCGCGTTGCCGGTGGTGCTGCTCGCGGCGCTGCCGCTGTTTGCCGACCACGGCGCCAGCGCCTACCAGCATCGGGTAATCGTGGTTCTCGGTATCGACATCATGCTGGTCGTGAGCCTGAACCTGTTCAACGGCTTCACCGGTGTGTTCTCGCTCGGTCATGTCGGCTTCATGGCGCTCGGTGCCTATGCCTCGGCCATACTCAGCATGCCGGTCGCGCACAAGGCCATCAATCTTCCCGATCTGCCGGCCTGGCTCGCGCATGTCGAACTCGGCTTTCTGCCCGCGACCCTGGTCGCGGGTCTGTTCGCGATGGCGATTGCCTGCATCATCGGACTTGCGGTGTTGCGCCTCAGCGGGCATTACGTGGCAGTGGCAACGCTCTCGTTCCTGGTGATTGTGCGCGTGGTGCTGATCAATGCCACGCCCTTTACGCGCGGATCGCGCACGTTTTTCGGCACGCCGGCCTATACCAACGTATGGTGGGTGTATGCGTGGGTTGCGGTGACCATCTACATTGCCTGGCGGATGCTGCGCTCGCCCTACGGGCGGGCGATGCTGGCACAGCGCGAGGATCGGGTGGCAGCACGCGCGGTCGGCGTGGAAGTGCTACGCACACGCCTGGGGCCCTTCGCCCTGAGCGCATTCCTCACTGCGGTGGGCGGCGCGCTCTGGGGTCACTACATTCTGTCTTTCTCGCCCAACGCCTTCTATTTCAGCGAGACCTTCGCGATCATCACGATGCTGGTCGTGGGCGGCATGGGCAGCATCAGCGGGTCGGTGATCGGCACCGTGCTGATCGTCGTGCTCAGCGAGGTGCTGCGCAACCTCGAGGGTGGCTTCGATCTCGTATTCATGCAGGTTCCGCCGCTGTACGGGCTCAGCCAGATCCTGATGGCGGTCGCCTTCATCAGCGTGCTGATTTTCCGCCGCGAGGGCCTGCTGGGCGGCCGTGAAATCGATTTCACACGCTTGTTTGCGCGCCGCACCGCCAGGCACCGCGCGGGTGAGGCTTGAGGTTGCGATGCGAGCCTGGTTTCCCAAGGGAAACACGCAACGCAAGGCAGCGTTGCGTGCGACAATGGCCGATTGCCGTTGTTCAAGGGGGGATGTCGGAAGCCGTCTTTCCGGCGTATCCAACCCACGGGTCGGGAAGACCTTGACGGATTCCCGCCGTAACGATTCACTCGCCGCGGGCGCGGCGAGTCAGCGGGAAAACCAAATCCAGAGGAGAAAAGCAAATGAATGTTAAATCCCTAACATTGGGACTCGTGTGTGCACTGGGTGCGCAGCTCCCTGCGCAGGCCGCGGGCACGCTCAAGATCGGGGGGGCATTCAACCTCACCGGCGAGCTGTCATCGCTCGATGTACCCGCCGCGAATGGCGCGAAGCTCGCGCTCGAGGAGATCAACGCCGCCGGTGGGGTCAATGGAAAACAGGTCGAGCTGGTGATGCGCGATGGCAAGACCGATCCGGCGACAGTCGCCAACGTCACCACTCAGCTCATCGAATCGGACAAGGTCTCGGCCATCATCGGCTTTACCGACTCCGACTCGGCGCTCGCCGCGGGCCCCCTGTGCCAGCGCGCCGGCGTGCCCTTCGTGACCGCCGGGGCCACCTCGCCCAAGCTTCCGGCGCAGGTTGGCAGCATGATGTTCCTGGCACCCTTCGGCGACAATGTTCAGGCTGCCGTGGGGGCGGAGTTCGCGGCCAAGAAGTTCGGCACGAACGCCTACCTGCTGTGGGACAAAGGGACCGAATACACCACTCTGCTCGCCGGGTACTTCAAGCAGCGCTTCGCGGAACTGGGAGGTAACATTAGCCTCGAGGACACCTACCAGTTCAAGGACAAGGACTTTTCGGCCCAGATCACCAAGGTGCGGGCGCTCGCCAAGCAGCCTGACTTCTACTACATCTCGGCGATGCCGGACGACATAGGTACCACCGTCAAGCAGTTCCGCGAAGCCGGCATCAGCGGCCCGATCGTTGGTGGCGACGGCTATGACACGCCACTGCTGGTGCAGGTAGGCGGTAGCGCGGCCAACAACACATACTTCACCACGCACGCACTGATGGACGCGGCCCACGGATCCGCAGCGGTACGCAAGTTCATGTCGGACTATAAAACGGCGTATGGCCACGAGCCCGAGAACGCCTTTGCGGCACTCGGCTATGACACCATGCGCCTGGTGGCCGACGCGGCAAAACGGGCCGGCAGCACCGATGGCCAGGCGATTGCGCACGCCATCGAGGCCACCCAGGGCTTTCCGGGCGTGGCCGGAGAGCTCAACTACAGCGCCACCGCGCACGTGCCGCGCAAGGGCGTGACCATGATCGCAGTCGAGGGCGGCAAGTTCACCCTGGGTGCGGAGATGGTGCCGCAGAAGGTACCGGCGCCCTGAGGCGACGCGCCAGCGGATACGCTGGCATTTGCGGCCGGGCGTCGGGTGCCCGGCCGCTTGTTTCCCCTTCCGCCGCCGCCAGACGGACACCGGAAGTGAACTTTTCGATCGCGGTCCGTACGGACCGCTACGTACGTGTGGAGGGTCGAGGAATGGATTTGAGCTCATTCGAGCGTAAGCTTCGCAGCGCCGACGTGCGCTACGTGCGCTTTCTGTACTGCGACACCAGCGGCATCATCCGCGGCAAGTCGGTTCACATCGACAAGCTGACGCAGCGTATGCGCGGCGGAATCGGGCTCACCACCGCAATGCCGGCGATGAACATGCTCGATCAACTGCAGCCGGTGGAAGGCGTGGGCGCGGTCGGTGAAATCCGCCTGGTGCCGGATATCCACAGCTACACACCATTACCCTATGCGCCGGGCAGCGGTGCGATGCTGGCGAACATGATCACGCTCGCACGCGAACCGTGGGGCGTGTGCCCGCGCGGCTTTTTGAAACGCATGATCGAGCGCGCGCGTGAAGCCGGCATCTGCGTCGAAGCGGCCTTCGAGCCGGAATGGACCTTGGCGATCCGCCGCGACGACGGTTCCTTCGCCCCCGCCGACACCAGCCTGTGCTTCAGCACCGTCGGCTGGGAGTCCTCATGCGAGGTGATCGACGATATAACGGCCGCACTGGAAGCGCAGGGCATCGCGGTCGAGCAGTTCTATCCGGAGCTCGGCCACGGCCAGCAGGAACTCTCGATCCGACATGCCGCGGCGCTGCGCGCCGCCGACAACCAGGTCCGCTACCGAGACACGGTGCGCGCGGTGGCCCGCGAGCACGACTTCGTTGCCTCGTTGGCGCCGAAGCCGTTCGCCGACCAGGCCGGCAACGGCTGCCACATCCATCTCAGCCTGTGGGACGTGGCGAGCGGATGTAACCTGATGGCCGACCGGTCAGGCCCCAACACGGTGAGCACCGTCGGGCGGTGCTGGATCGGGGGAGTGCTCGCGCATTTACCGGCGCTGGTCGCGCTCAGCGCCCCCAGTGTCAATTCCTATCGGCGCTTGCAGCCGCATATGTGGAGCTCCGCGTTCACCTGCTGGGGGCTCGACAACCGCGAGGCCGCGGTACGCATCGCCTCCACCCTGTGGGACGAGAGCACGCCGTCGCTCAACATGGAGCTCAAGCCCTCGGACAACAGCAACAACCCCTA
>CAZSDY010000219.1:0-6218 GCA_964605765.1 uncultured Ectothiorhodospiraceae bacterium
TCGGTGAGTTCTTGCGCGTCTTCGTGGGCGGCGCGGTGGTCGGGGCATTCCTCGGGCTCGTGCTCAGCGAGTTGCTCTACCACCTGCGCAGCGGCATCGCCGCCATCCTGACCATGTCTCTGGTCATCGCCTATGCGAGCTTCATCCTGGCGGAGCACGCTTTGCATGTCTCCGGTGTGATGGCGGCCGCGGCGGCGGCCATAGCGCTGGCGGGCTTCGGAATGACACGATTCCGGCACGAGGCGACGGTCGCCATCGGCGAAATCTGGGAGGTGATCGCACTGATCTGCAACTCCCTGCTGTTCCTGCTGGTGGGGCTCTCCGTAGCGCCGACCGAGCTCGGGGCTTCCATCGGGTCCATCGTTCTCGCCGTGGTGCTGGTGGTGGCCGCCCGGGCGGCCACCGTGTACACGCTGGTACCGCCGACCACGAAGCTGTTTCGGCTGCCTCACATCAGCATCGGTGAGCGTCACATCATGTGGTGGGGCGGGCTCAAGGGCGGTCTCGCCATCGCCATCGCACTGTCCATCCCGGAGGACCTACCGGGGCGCGAGCTGCTGCTGCACATGACGCTGGGCGTCGTGCTGTTCACGCTGCTGGTGAACGCGCCGACCATCCGCCCGCTCATGTCGCGGCTGCGCCTCGATCAACTCAGCGTCGACGAGCGGGTGGAGCTCAGGCATGCGCTGGTGGACGCTCACGGCCGTGCCGAGGAAGCGTTAGAGCGCTTTACCACCGCGGGGTTGATCCCTGAGGCCGGTCGCCGCGAGGTCGAGATCACCACCAAGAATACCTTCGAGACCGAGTTGCTCGATGTCGAGGGCGATCAACAAACCCGCGACACCTACCTGGCGCGAATGCTGGCGCGACGCATGGAGTCGAGCGCGCTTGAAGAGCTCTACGACATGGGCGTGATTCCGCAGTACATCTTCGTGGACATGCGCCACGACCTGCATCGCCGCGGCGATGCGGACCACACGAGCGACGCGAGCCATGGCGACGGGGTCATCGCGCGATTCGAGAAGGGATTGATGCGCCGGCTGCGCGAGAAGAACTGGGCCTCCGGCATACTCGCGGGCTATCAGACCCTGCGCCTCGCCCAGCACCTGCAGCGCGAAATGGGCAACATCCTCGTGTGCCAGTCGGTGCTTGCGCTGCTGCGCCGGCGCGAGGACCTGGACGATGAGGCTCGCAAGACGGTCGCCGCGCCCTACGAAGCGCGCCTCACCCGCGGGCTCAAGGTGGAAGCCGTGCAGCGCGAGTTTCCAGCCTTCTACAAGCGATTCTCGTCCCGGCTGTGCACGCGGGTGGCACTTGCCAGCGGGCTACGCCACGCGCGGCACGGGCATCACCACGGCGAACTCGGCGCCAAGGCCTACAACATCATCGAACGGCGCGTGCACGCCGCCCTCATGTATCTCCCGTCGCTGGCCGGCCCCTTGTACACGCTGACACCGCGGGACCTGCGCGAAATGGCGCCGCTGCTGGCCGATCTCCCGCAGGCAGAGCTCGAGGTCCTGGTCAAGCACGCCCGTCCCGTCGCCTTCCTCGCCGGCGACGTCATTACGGGTGAGCAGGAGAAGGGCGATGCCTTCTACATTATCGTCCACGGCGAAGTGTCCGTATTCAAGCGCGCCGACACCGGGGAAGAGCAGCTCGTCGGAACGCTGGGCGACGGAGACGCCTTCGGCGAGACATCGCTGCTCCAAGAACGCCTCCAGGCCCACGAGCGCACTGCCACCATCAAGGCGACGACGCCGTGCACCGTGCTGCGCCTCTCCCGGCAGCGCGTGCGCGGGTTGCTGGATGCCAACCCGGGACTCAAGCAGCGACTCGAGGAGATCAACCGTGCCCGCACCGGCGGGAACGCAGAAACTTGACCCGCCTGCTGCATCGTGTACTGTCACCGCAATTCCCAACCGCCGGCCTGCACCATGCCCTTTCCCCTGCTCTTTTCGCCGCTCACAATCCGTGGGCTGGAAATCCGCAACCGGGTATTTTCGACCGGCCATCAAACCTACCTCGCCAGGGACAACGTGCCCGGGCCCGATATGGTCGCCTATCACCGGGCGCGCGCGGCGGGCGGCGCCGGCCTGATAATCACCGAGGCGGCTCGGGTCCATGAAAGCGCCATGAGCGATCTCCCCGCCGTGGACGCGAGCACCGATGCCTGCATTCCCGGGTATCGCGCCATGGCGGATGCCTGCCATGCCCATGGCTGCCGCCTCTTCGGTCAGGTCAGTCATGGGGGCCGAGTGAACTCGTACATCCGGGGCGGGCTCCGGGGCGTGCCCTATTCCTCCTCGTCCACCGCCGATCACCGCTTTCACAGCATGCCGCGGGCCATGGCGACCGCCTTCGTCAAGGAAATGGTCGTGTGTTACGCGCGTGCGGCGGGACGATTCGCCGAGGCCGGCCTGGACGGGATCGAGGTGATCGCGAGCCACGGTCTGCTCCCGGCCCAGTTCCTGAACCCCGTGGTCAACCGGCGCGAGGACGAGTACGGCGGGTCAGAGGAGAATCGCTTCCGTTTCCTGATGGAGATCATAGTGGCGGTTCGCGCCCAGGTGGGAGAGAAGCTCGTGGTCGGGGTCAGAATCTCCGCCGACGAGCTGGCCCCCGACGGCATGCAGGCCGGCGCCGTCCTGGACGTCTGCCGGCGGCTCGACGCCATGCCGGCTCTCGACTATATCAACACCACGGCCGGCACCATGGCGGGGCTCGGAAGCTCCGTCCACGTGGTGCCGCCCATGGCCATCGCCCATGCATACACGGCGCCGCTCGCCGCCGCGGTCAAGGGCGTGACCGACAAACCGGTGTTTGTCGCCGGACGCATCAATCAGCCGCAGATCGCCGAGCAGGTGCTGGCGTCCGGCCAGGCCGACATGTGCGGCATGACGCGCGCCATGATTGCCGACCCGAGTATCGCCAACAAGGCAAGGGCCGGCGATCTCGACGACATCTGCGCCTGCATCGGCTGCAACCAGGGATGCATCGGTCACTACCACATGGGGTACTCGATCACCTGCATCCAGCGCCCCGAAACCGGGCGCGAGCTCAGGTTCGCCGACAAGGCGCGTGCCGGGCACCCGAGGAAGGTCCTCGTCGCGGGGGGCGGCCCCGCGGGCATGAAGGCGGCGGCAACGGCGGCGCAACGGGGTCACGAGGTGACGCTTCTCGAGACCGCCCCGCGGCTCGGCGGCCAGGCGCGCATCGCCGAGCGAATTCCGGGAAGGGCGGAGTTCGGCGGCCTCATCACCAATCTCGAGCGCGAAATGAGCAACGCCGGCGTGCGCGTTCGAAAGAACACGGCCGCAACGGCGGACGTGATCGAGGCCATGGCCCCCGACGCCGTCATCATCGCGACCGGCGCGCGACCGCGCTGGCCGCACGCGGAGAATATCGAGGACGCGCATACCGTCGACGCCTGGCAGGTGCTGCGCGACGACGTCAACGTGGCTCATAACGTGGTCGTCGCCGACTGGCGCTGCGACTGGATCGGCCTCGGCGTGGCCGAGAAGCTGGCCCGCGCCGGCTGTCATGTGCGCCTCGCCGTCGACGGGCTGCATGCGGGGCAGAACCTGCAGCCCTATCTGCGCGACCACTGGGCGGGCGAAATCGCCAAGTTGGGGGTCGAGGTGATCACTTATGCGAGTTTCTTCGCCGCGGATGCCGATACGGCCTATTTCAACCACAACGCCAGCGGCGAGCCCCTGGTCCTGGAGGACGTGGAGACGGTGGTGCTGGCACTCGGCCACACACCGGACGTCGCCCTGGAGGAGAGCTTGCGGGGATCGGATCTTGATATACACCTGGCCGGCGATTGCCTTAGCCCGCGCACGGCCGAAGAGGCGATATACGAGGGCTTCCTGGCCGGGCGGTCTGTCTAGGCAAAATGCGGGACGCGCCTTGCCGGGACGCATCCGCACAACTCTAATGTGGAAAAAGACACTGTGCAGGAGTACTCATGGCTAAGCGGCGTTCCGGCGGCCGCGCGGCGCGGCTGAAGCAGAGAGCGGCGGGCCAGCCAGCCACGGCCGGTCGTCTGGCAGACCAGGTGCGGGGGCGCTACAAGCCCCTTTCCGAGCATGACGTTCAACGCATCCACGGCACGGCGCTCGAGGTGCTGGAGACCGTTGGCATGGGTGTCATCGGGGAATTCCCGCCGGGCGCCGGATTGATTCTCGAACGCGGCGCAAGGCTCAACGACCATGGCCGAATCTGCTTTCCGCCGGCGCTGGTGGAAGACATGCTGGCCAGGGTCACGCGGCGCTGGACCCTGCATGCCCTGGACCCGGCGCGCGCCCTCGAAATCAAAGCCGACACGCTCCAATACGGCACCGCGGGCGGGGCGGTGAGTATTCTCGATTTCGAAACCGGCGCGTACCGCGAGCCCGATATATACGACCTGTATGACGTGACCCGGCTGATCGACACGCTGGAGCATGTCGCCTGGTGCTACCGGCCCGTCATCGCCCGCGACATGAAGACCGTGCACGACCTCGATGTCAACACCGCCTATGCCCTGATCTCGGGCACCACCAAGCCCTGGGGCACCACCATCGGCAGCGTGGAGAATGTGGATGCCGTCATCGCGCTCTTCGACATGGTCCTGGGCGGCGAGGGCCGATTCAAGCGCGCACCTTGCTGCCACATGGTGCAAGGGGCGGGGGTACCACCGCTGCGCTACGCGCGCGAGCGCTGCCTGATAAAGGAGGCGGCGATCCGCAAGGGCATGCCGATCATGATCGCCTCGGCGCCCCAGGCCGGTGCCACCGCGCCCGCGGCCCTGGCGGGGACGGTAGTCCAGGTGGTGGCGGAGGTACTGGCCGGGCTGATGTACGCCGATACGGTAGCGCCCGGCCACCCCATGCTGTTCGCCGCCTGGCCTTTCGTCGCCGACCTCAGGACCGGTGCCATGAGCGGGGGCGGTGCTGAGCAAGCGCTGCTGGCCGCCGCCGTCAGCCAGATGGCCAACCACTACGGCCTTCCCTCCAGCACCGCCGCCGGCATGGCCGATGCCAAGGTGCCGGACGCCCAGTCGGGTTTCGAAAAAGCTTACACGGAGGTGCTTGCCGGGCTCGCGGGCGCCACCATGGTGCACGAAGCCGCCGGCATGCATGCGAGCCTGCTCGGCGCCTGTCTGGAAAGCTTCGTGATCGACAAGGCCATGATCGGTAACCTGATCCGGATTGCACGCGGGATCACGGTCACCGACGACACCCTGTCCCTAGACGTCATCCGCGAGGTCAACCTCGACGGCCCCGGGCATTATCTCGGCAGCGAACAGACCATCGCCGTCATGGAAACCGAATACCACTATCCGCCCTTGAGCGACCGCGAAACACCGCAAGCCTGGGAGCGGGACGGCGCCGAGGATATCCGCGAAAGGGCCAGGGCACGTGTGCGCGGCGTGCTCGCCAGCCACTACCCCGATCACATATCTCCGCAACTGGACGCGCGGATCCGCGAGCGTTTCGCGATCAAGCTGCCGAGGGACTACATGCGGGCGGGCGGCGGGAGGTGGCCGGCCACCGTGTAATCCCGTGACAAATCACTCGCTTGTGGAGATCGCGGCCCCTCGCGCACGTCTCGACTGGTACACGGGGCCATGTGACGCGTCCACCCACCCGCGTCGAAGTCGGGGCAAAGCCCACCGCGCGGGCATCTCGGGCCCCCTCACTGGCGCAGGCGTTGCACGTCCGCTTTCAACATCGCGAAGGGCACCGCGCCCATGCGCGGAATGACCGCCTTGGTCCTGTTGTTGATGAGGATGTTTCCAGGCGTGCCGGACACGCCCGCCTCCGCGCCCTCGCGGAAATCGCTGTTCACACGGCTGGTGAACTTGCCGCTGTCCAGACAGCTCTTGAAGGCACCGCGATCGAGCCCGATCTCGCCGGCGAGCGGGACGAGCCCCATGATCGGAAAGCCATTGCCGTTGGAGCGCGTGCGCTCGTAGATCAGATCCGCATAGCGCCAGAATGCCTCGTTGCCGCCGAGATCGGCCGCGCACTCGGCCGCCTCGGCCTGCTTCTGCGCTCCCGGCTTGTGAAAGTCGAGCGGAAAGTGGCGGTACACCCAGTTGACCGTGTCAGGGAACGCTTCCACGAGCTGGCGCGCCGCGGGATGGAATCGCTTGCAGAAGGGGCACTCGAAATCGGAGTATTCGATGAGCGAGATCTCGGCATCGGGATTGCCGAGTATGTGATCCCTGTCGC
>CAZSDY010000220.1:0-6214 GCA_964605765.1 uncultured Ectothiorhodospiraceae bacterium
CCTGATCGATGCGGCGAGCCGGATTTGCAATGACGATTCCCGCAAAAGTCCCGCGTTGGTGATGATGAAAACCCGATGAGTTGGTTAAGGGTTGCCGACCAGCGCGGTATGGCGTGCTAAGATCGCCGCTATGTCGAAAAAGCCCCTTATCGAGACCAATTCACACCTCCGAGATTCGAAGGGATACCGCAAGGCACTGGTTACCAACGTCGCCAGTTCCACGGCGGTTGAAACCGGCGCGGCGGTCGCCTTGGTCGCCCGTGCTCTCACCAAACGGGATACGACCGCACATTTCAAGAACTCTCGGCGGTCCGGTCGATAATCCGGGAGAACATCGCCTCCATTGGACGGTAATTCTTATCCATACCCGCCTGCACGGCAGAAAAATAGTCTTCTTTCCCCTTGCCCGCTATCTGGCTGAAATCGAGCAGCGGTAGGTCCGCCTGCAGAGCCATCAAGGTTGAAAGAACACGGGCGATCCGGCCGTTGCCGTCGCGGAACGGATGGATAAGCACCAACTCCGCGTGAACCTCTGCCAGCGCCCTGACTACTTCGGCGCGTTCGTCGAATCGACAGGGGGTAAATTGCTTTAGCGCGCCCTTCTCGAGATCAGCCATCAGTTCCGGAACCCGCGCAGCAGCCGCGAACGGAAAATCATCCTTGCTCAGGTTGACTTGGCGGTACCTGCCGGCCCACTCGTAAATGTCGGCAAGCCAGATTCGGTGAAATTTGCAGATATCGCCTGCCGTGAAGCGGTGGTCTTCGTCGTAGTTCCTGACCAGCCGGTCCATGACTCTCTCGAGCGCCCTGGCCTCGGCGACATCCATTTCGGGTTTCGTCTTGATGCCAAACCGATTCTTGAGCACCTGCCCGTGGGAACCGGGCTCGTACTGAACCTCGGTCAGGTTGGAAACGTCGTATCGGCTGCCGTCTTTCACAGGCTCTGATTGTGGGAACGACTCCCGCAAAAGTCCCGCACTGATGACGTCGACAATCGGTTGAGTCGGCAAAGGATTGTCGATCTACATAATTCTCAGAGGAAAAATTGGCGCGCCCGGAGAGATTCGAACTCCCGACCACCTGGTTCGTAGCCAGGTACTCTATCCAACTGAGCTACGGGCGCGTAGCTTGATAATCCTTACGTGCCATCCCTGGCGCCACTTTCGGTGGCTTTCTCAAACACCGGCCTTGCCCTCCATGGCAAGGCGCTCGCCGGGGAAAAGGTTCACCGGACCTTTTCCTCTCTCCGCCTCGCCCAACTGAGCTACGGGCGCGTAGCTTGATAATCCTTACGTGCCATCCCTGGCGCCACTTTCGGTGGCTTTCTCAAACACCGGCCTTGCCCTCCATGGCAAGGCGCTCGCCGGGGAAAAGGTTCACCGGACCTTTTCCTCTCTCCGCCTCGCCCAACTGAGCTACGGGCGCGTAGGGGATCGCGAATTATCGAAGTGGCGCTGATAGGTGTCAAGCACGCGGCGAACTCCGTGCGTGGGCGCCAGCGGTAGGCGCTCGGAGCAACTCGCACGCGGCGGTTTTCACAACGTCCGACGCATCACATGGATCAGGCGGGCACGAGCGGCGGCATCGGGCAGTCGAGCGTCAGCGACGTCGCGCGCAGGAGTTCCGCCTCGACCGGCATCACCTTGCCGTCGCTCAATACGCAATCGGCGCACGCGGTGATCACGGAACGCTTGAGCAACGGCGAGAGCTCGGCGAGCTTCGCGAGCGCCGCCGTCAGGCTCCGCGCATCCACCTTGATGGCGGGCTCCCCCGGCGTACTCTCGAAATAGCCCATCACGCGCGTGAATGCCTCGCGCTCCTGCTCGGCGCTTGTGGCGCCGGCACGCGCGAAAGCGCTCAGCAACAGCCGGATTTCCGGCATCACGCGGCCGGCCTTGTGGTACCTGACGGCATCGGCTTTACCCGCGTGCGCGCCGAGATGCACAGCCAGAATCCGCAGCATCGCGAATTCGAACAGGGTCACCCGCTTGTCCACCTTGACCAGCGCCTCCACGGTGCTCAGGAAGCGCCGCCGCGAGTCCGCCGCCATGGCTCTCAAGGTCGGCATGGCGATGTCGAGCAGCGGCAGGCGACCCTGGGGCCCAAGTTGTCTCACCGGCTCGCGCAACCTCGTGCAGCGCGCGACCGAATCCTCCCCTTCATGGGCCTTGATCATTGCCGACGCCACACCCCACGCCGCCGCATTGGTGCCGGCGAGCACCAGCGCATACACCGTTTCGCGCGCACCCCGGGGCTCGTGCGCGGCATCCAGCAGCTCCGGTGGAAGGGCCGCGTGCAACTTTCTCGCATAATCCATGTGCTCCGAGCGCGGACTGCCCACGGATTCGGTAATCGTCGTCGCCGTCGCCGCAACGGCGACAGCACCGCCGGCAAGCCCCATCGCCGCCGCAGCCCCGGCCGGCGCCGCTTCGGGTGCTGCCTCCGGCGTCACCGGCGCGGCTTTCTCCGCTGTGAGCTTGCGCGCCGCCACGCGCGCCATGAAGACCGGGTCCACGGTCTTGATACGCACGTCGAGCGGCGGATGCGTCGACAACAATGCGCTCAGACGCAGGCTCGCACCGAAGCACATGTGGCTCATGTCCTCCGCGTGAGCGCTGTCCAGCCGCGAATGGCCCTCGTGGTTCTTGATCTTCCACAACGCGCCCGCAATCCCCGCCGGGTTACGCGTGAACTGCACCGACGAGGCGTCGGCGAGAAATTCCCGCTGGCGCGAGACCGCGGCCTTGATCAGACGGCCGAAAAACACGCCGATATAGCCAATCACGAGCAGCGCGAGCCCGAGAGCGATAGAAATTGCTACAATCTTGCCGTCGCTACGGCTGCGACTGTGCCGGCGGCCGCCGCTGGAGTAGAACGTGGAACGCAGCAGAAACCCGCCCAGCTGACCGACCAACAGGATACCGGCCAGAACCGCGATCAGCCGCACGTTGAGCCGCATGTCGCCGTTGAAAATGTGGCTGTACTCGTGACCGATGACACCCTGCAGCTCGTCGCGGCTGAGCGTCTCCAGTGTGCCCCTGGTTACGACCAGCACCGCCTCGCTCGGCTTGTAGCCTGCCACGAAGGCGTTGATGGCGTGCTCGTCGTCCATGATGTAGAGCAGCGGTGCCGGCGTCCCCGAGGCAATCGACATCTCCTCGACGACGTTGATGAGAACGCGCTCGCGGGGATCGCGGCTCGCCCTGTCCACGAGACGCGCGCCGACCATCGCCGCAATCGCCTGGCCGCCCCCGGCCGTCTTGAAATAGCTCACCAGCGTCCCCGCCGCAATGACCACGAGCACGGCCCCCGAGATCCAGATCCAGTAGGGCGAGTGCAGCCACTGCTCGGGCGGCATGCTGAAAGGCGATGGCCCTCTTCTCTCCGAGAAGGAGAACTGGAGGATCAGGTAGACCGCGGCGTTGACGGCAACGACGATGAGGACGACCGCCACGAGAAAATAGCCCACCAGGAGCCACGTCTTGCGCCGCGCCTTGTGCTGATGCTCGAAGAAGTTCACGAGTCAGGCCCTCGTGCGCTGCCGCACGGGTGCTCGTCATCAGCTCGTGAAGTCGACCTTGACGGCTTCGCGTGCCTCCACGTTCTCAATCTCGAGCTGCTTCGCCTCCTTGAAATTGAACGGCCCCGCGATGAAGTTGTTGGGAAACTGCTCGCAGTGGTTGTTGTAGGCCATGACGGCGTCATTGAACGCCTGGCGGGAGAACGCGACCCGGTTTTCCGTCGAGCTCAGCTCTTCCATGAGCTGCTGCATGGTCTGGTTCGCCTTCAGATCGGGGTAGGCCTCCTGCAGCGCGAAGAAGCGCCCCAGCGTCGCGCCCAGGATACCCTCGGCCGCCCCCAGCGCCCCCACGGCGGCACCGTCTTCCGGATGCGCCGCGGCGCCCTTGGCCGCCTGCTGTGCCTGATTGCGCGCTTGAATGACCGCTTCGAGCGTCTCGCGCTCGTGCTTGATATAACCCTTGGCGGTCTCGACCAGGTTGGGGATGAGGTCGTAGCGGCGCTGCAACTGCACGTCGATCTGCGAGAAGGCATTCTTGAACGCATTGCGCCCGCGAACCAGGCCGTTATATATGCTGACAAGATACAAGATGAAGCCAACGATGACGGCCCAGAAGATGATGGTCCCGATATCCATGTAATGCTCCTCGAGTCGATCCGGCGACCCCGGAAGTCTAGCGTACGCGCGAACACATTTCCCGTGGCGTCTCAGGAGGCGCGCCGGCCGCCGCGTGCCCGGAATCGCGGGGGACTCAGGATTTCAGTCGCGCATTGTCGGGATCGTACAACGCCCGGTAGCCCGCGGCCGCGAGCCGCAGAGGGTAGTGTTCGCCGAAATACTCGAGCAGGAAGGTCCTGCCCTCCTCGACCCGATCATGCGGAATGTACCCGAGCACGATGTTCTTGCCGATGGAGGGCCCGTACTCGACGCTGTTGGCGTAGGATCGGCGACCCTCGCTGTCGATGAGCACCTCCCCGGTGTCGGCATCGAGAATCGGCCAGTGCCCGGCCGGATAGCGGGCGATGCCCTTGGCGTCGACATTCTCTTCCATGGTCAGGGTGCACAGGACGGCGCTCTGATGGTCGCGCGCGCGCTGCGCCAGATACTTTTCCTTGGCAAAGAAATCCGCCGCTTTGACCTTGGGCCTCGCAAGACCGGCCTCGTAGAGGTTGTAGTTGGTCTCCAGGTCGGCGTTTTGCAGGCGCAGGCTCTTCTCCATGCGTCGCGAGTTGGCGTACGTCTCGATACCCACGGGCACCACACCCGCCTCGAAGAACAGGTCCCAGATCTGAAGACCGTGGCTGAACGGAAAGTAGAGCTCGAAACCTTGCTCGCCCACATACGAGATCCGCAATGCCCACACCGGCATGCCCTGGAGCCAGATGTTCCTGGTGGTCGCGAACGGAAGGTTCGCGTCTGAAATCCCATCGGGATCTTCCAGAAACTGCGCCAGTGTCTTGCGCGCGTTCGGGCCCCACAGCCCCAGACAGGAGAGGTAGTCGGACATGTCCTCGATACGCGCGTCGAAGCCGCGGTCGCGCTGCATGCGCTGCATCCACACCAGATCACGGTGCCCGGTGGGGCCGCCGCACACGACGCGGTACCTGTCCTCGGCGAGCCGGATCACGGTCAGATCCGCGCGTATACCGCCGTTGTTTTCCAGGAAGTGGGTATAGATACTCTTGCCCACGGGCGTGTTGCCGCCGACCTTGGCCACGCACAGATACTCCATCAGCGCTTCGGCGCCCGGGCCCACGACGTCATAGATGGCGAAGTGGGAGAGGTTGATCATCCCCACGTCGTCACTCATGGCCAGTTGCTCGGCATTCGACACCCGCCAGAAATGCCGCGCGTCCCACTCGTTTGCGCGCTCCGGCACACGCTCCATGTACTCGACGAGCCGTTCCTCGTTCGCCCGGTAGCCGTGGGCGCGTTCCCAGCCGGCCGATTCCATGAAGTAGCCGCCGAGTTCCACTTCCCGTACCCAGAACGGACTGCGCCTGAGATTGCGCCCGGAGAGATACGGCTCGCGCGGGTGCACCGGCGGGTTGTAGATCTTCTGCGCGGTCTCGTAGCAGCGATCGTGGATGAACTGTGGCCGGCCCTGCACCGCGTAATGGCGCGCGATATCGACGGAGTAGGGATCCATCTCCGGGGCGCCCCGGGTCATCCAGTCGACCATCACCTTGGCAATGCCGGGGGCGTCTTTCACCCACACCGCCTCGCCGATCCACAGGCCGCGCACACCGGGCGCCTCGCCGACGATGGAGCCGCCGTCGGCCGTCACCGACAGCAGGCCGTTGAAAGAGGCGCGATCGTCGAAACCGAGCTCTCCGAGCTTCGGCACCAGCTCGATGACCGGCTCGTAACCCGCCATGACCTGCTCCAGCTCCAGGTCGCGCATCGACGGGGACAGGCGCGCCTCATCGGCCTCCAGAATCTTCTCCGGCCACACCAGGCGCGGTTCGACCTGCTCGTAATAGCCCCACTCGAGCTTGCCGCCCTCCGGGGTGAGCGGATCGCCGGTGTCGCGGATGTAGCCGGAGTTGCCCTGATCGCGCAGCAGCGGGTAGCCGATGTCCTTGCCGGTGCCGGCAAACTCGTCGAACGGCCCGAAGAACAGCAACGGATGCTCGGTGGGCATCAACGGCACGCTGACGCCGGCGGTCTCGGCGAGAATCGGGCCCCAGATGC
>CAZSDY010000221.1:0-6099 GCA_964605765.1 uncultured Ectothiorhodospiraceae bacterium
CTTGCCGGTTGGGCACCGTTGCGGCGCGCTGCGACCCCGACCTGGTCCGCCGCCGCATCGCCGAGCGCGAGTGCCAGCTCGCCGATGCGCGGGCGGATCGCCTCGGCGCGCGGGCGCGCCGCTTCACGGATCTCGGCGACCACCACCAGGCGCTCGGTCCGCGCGCGCGCATCCGAGGCACCAAAGACCGCCACGCAGCCCTTGCGCACACCGGCGACGGCACCCGCCGCCGCTTCCAGCTCGTGCGGGTGGATGTTGCGCCCGGCGCGGATGATGACGTCCTTCTGCCGCCCGGTGACATAGATATCGCCGCCCGCGATATAGGCCATGTCACCGGACTGCAGCCATTCGCCGTCGAACAGCGCACGTGTCGCGAGCGCATTGCGATAGTAGCCGCTCGTGGTCGACGGTCCCTTGAACTGCAGTCGGCCCTGGCAGCGTTCGGGCAGCTCGCGTCCCGCCCCGTCCACGATTCTCACCTGATAACCCGCCATCGGTTGTCCACAGGCGACAATCTCGATGGCATCCCGGTCGTCCTCGGCGGCGGGCACGGCACGCCCGTCGACGCTGAGCGTCGCGCGCTTCACGCGCTCGGTGAGCAGCCCGCGGCCGAGCGGCGGGAAGCCGATTCCGAGCGTGGCCTCGGCGAGGCCGTACACCGGTGCAATGGCCTCGGCACGCAGGCCGTAGCAGCCGAAACGCGCCTCGAAGCGCCGCAGCGTGTCGGCGCTGACCGGCTCGGCGCCATTGAAGACGTAGCGCCAGCTCGTCAGATCCAGCCCCGCTATATCGGCGTCTTCGACGCGGCGCAGGCACAGCTCGAAGGCGAAGTTCGGACCGCCCGAGATCGTCGCCTTGTGGGCGTGTATGGCGCGCAACCAACGCTCCGGCCTGGCGATGAAGGCAAGCGGCGACATCAGCACCAGCGTGAAGCCGACGTAGAGGCTGCCCATCCAGGCCCCGATCAAGCCCATGTCATGATAGAGCGGCAACCAGCTCACGAACACGTCGTCGGGCGTGGTGGCCAGCGCCGCGTCCATCGCGCGCAGGTTGGCAAGGATGTTGTCGTGGGTGAGCACGACCCCTTTGGGGTCACCGGTACTTCCCGAGGTGTACTGGAGGAAGGCGATGTCGTCGCCGGCGAGTGCCGGCATCTCCAGCGGTGCCGGTCGGCCCATGAGCTCGTCCACCCCCAGCACCCGTTCCAGGCAGTCTGACTGCGAGCGCAGCAGCCACGCGGCCGCCTTCACCTCGGGGAAGCTGATGAGGATCCTGACGCCCGCATTGCGCAGGATACGGGCGTGGCGTTGCACGTGCTCCTCGATTTGCGAGACGCGTACGGGGGGATAGATCGGCACCGGTGTTGCGCCCGCCAGCAGCACACCCATGAAGCAGTGGAAGTACGCCACGCAGGTAGGCAGCATGATGGCCACCGTGTGTCCCGGCGCCACACCGGCCGCCTGCAGGCCGGCGGCAACGGACAGGGCGCCCGCCTGCAATGCACGATAACTCAACGCCGTGTGTTGCTCGTCATCGGCGTAGAGATGGATGTGCACCCGTTCGGGATGCGTGCGCACGTGCCAGTCGAGCACCGCCGGCAGGGTTCGCGCGGTGTCGGGCTTCGCGCTGTCGCCGGTGCCCGAATGGGGCGTCACGTCGAGGTGGCGCAGCGCCGGGTTCCTGCCGCCCGCGCCGAGTGTCGCGCGCAGCATATCGCGCGGCGTTTCCACGGCCGCCATCACCTGATCGGGCAGGCTGAGGTCGAGGGCGCGCTCCACGCGCATCAGCAGCTCCATGCGGGCAAGGCTGTCGATGCCGAGGTCGCGTTCCAGCGAGCTGTCGAGCGTGATGGATGGTTGCCGGTGGCCGGGATGGAGTTCCGAGACGAAATCGCGGACGACGCCGAGCAGCGCTTCGCCGTTCAGGGTTGGGGTCGCGTCACGCGGTGATGCCATGATGACCGATTCGCAAGTCGTGGTGCGATATCGTCACATCGTGCGCGATAAGTCAATTGCGCCGCCGTGGATTGGGACCCCGGCTGGAGGAGCGGGATTCAGCCCGCGAACGTTCCAGGGCATCAGGGGCGGTGCGGTCGACGTTCGCGGTGCCGCGCTGCGCGCGGGTTCGCGCTACGCGCGGGGCTCAATATCTTGTCCTTGCGCGCGCTCCACTGGGCGTGGCCGCGCACGTCGTTGATGTGCCGGTACAGCCACTGCATCACGGGGTTCTTGGAACACTCGGCAAGCGTGAGGTGATACACTTCGTTCGCCCCGCGAGCACAGGGTAATCGGGAGTTCACGGCAACGAAGGGGACAACAGATGGCGGCAAGCAAGAAGAAAACTCGAGTGAGCAGCAAGAAGCCCGCGAGCACGCGGCGCACGGCACTGGAGGCGCATGTGAACGCCCCGGGCCGCGCGGAGCTCGTCAAGAAGGTGCGGCGCAAGATCAACGAGCTCGGCATCAGCTATATCTACTACCAGTTCATCTCCGTGACGGGGCGCATTGTCGGCAAGGGCATCCCTGCCGACCACTGGGAGCGCACGGCGGCAAGAGGCTTCCAGCTCGTCTACGGCTCCACGGCGAATCTCTTCACCGATCGCCACGGCCAGTACATCGGCTACGGTCCGGAAGCCAAGGAGCTGGTCGGCATCCCCGACGCGGAGACCTTCTGCCAGCTCCCCTGGGACAAGCGAGTGGCACGCGTTTTCTGCACCTGTTTTCGCAATCGAGAGGAGCGCGACGATCCGGGCGGCCCGCTGACTTCCGATTGTCGGGGCAACCTGCGCCGCATCGACGCGCAGTTCAAGCGCGATCACAAAGGCTTGCATCTGCGACACGGCATGGAGCCCGAGATGATGTGGCTCAAGCGTGGCGAGGACGGCATGCCCGCGGGGGGATTCTCCAAGCCCTTCTGCTACCACATCGACCAGTTCGAGTCCCTGCGTCCGGTGTTCATGCGCGCCATCGAGTACTCGCGTGCCATGGGGCTCGACATGATCCAGGGCGATCACGAGGACGCGCCGGGCCAGCTCGAGCTCAACTTCACGTTCGACGATTGTCTGAAGACCTGCGATCGCCTGGCGACCTACCGCCAGATTTGTGCTCAAGTGGCGCGCGAGAACAATCTCATCGCCTGCTTCATGCCGAAGCCGTTCATGGGCGTGTCCGCCAACGGTTGCCACACGAACATGTCCTTGTGGACCGGTGGGCGCACGCATTTGAACAGGCTCGGTAACGACAGCTTGCCGGGCATGGACGACGTGTTCACCTATCGCCAGGGCGGCGCCAACAAGTTCATGCCCGAGGGTGACGATCCGCAGATGCCGGGGGCAATCGGGCTCAATTGCGTGGCCGGTGTGATGGAGCATCTGGATGCATTGACCGCTCTCGGGTGCCCCACCGTGAACTCCTACCGGCGCTTGTGGGACACGGGTTTCTGGGCGCCTGTTTATCGGGACTGGGGCTACCAGAACCGCACCACGGCGCTGCGCATCTCCGCGCCGGGGCGTTTCGAGTACCGGAGTGTGGACTCGGCCGTCAACCCGTATCTTCTATGCGCCGGGTTGCTGAAGGCCTTCGACGACGGGATCAGGAACGACCGCCACCCGGGTCCACCGGAGGACCGCAATATCTACGATGCCATGGAGGCGGGCAAGGTCGTCACCAAGCTGCCCATGTCCCTGGGAGAGGCGATCGAAGGGCTGAAGAACGACGCCGTCATCCGCAGCGGGCTGCCCAACGAGATGTACAAGGTCTTCATGCATTACAAGGAAGACGAGTGGGCCAGGTTCATGGCCACCGTGACGCAGTGGGACGTCGATACCTATATCGATTGCCTGCCCTGACAGCGGCCGGCTACCGCTACGCGATTAGTGGAGGACAACGCTTATGTGTGGAATTGCCGGACTGATTCACCGCGGTGACACCGCGAACGTGGGCGCCGAGCTCACCGCCATGCTGCAGGCGCTCAAGCACCGCGGGCCGGACTCGTCCGGGTTCGCCCTGTACGGCGATGCCACGGGCAGCGGTTACGTCATGCGCTTCAAGGTGGCCGAGCAGGACGAGGCGCGGAACGGCTTCCAGATCCAGGCGCAGATGGCCGAACGCAAGGCGCAGGTCGACGCGCGTCTGCAGGAACTCGGCGCCGGCGTGCAAAGCGAAGAGCAGGTCACCGCGTACGCGTACCGCTACCGCTTCTCACACGATGGCGACATGAAACGGCTCGCCGACTACATCGAGGACCTGGACGGCGTCGAGATACTGTCCATCGGTCACGCGCTGGAGCTCATCAAGGATCTTGGCGACGCCGAGCGCGTCTCGGATCAGTACGGGCTCGGAAGCTTCCGCGGCACCCACGCCATAGGGCATACGAGAATGGCGACCGAGTCCGATGTCGACATCCGTTCGGCGCACCCGTACTGGGCATACCCGTTCAAGGATGTCTCGGTCGTGCACAACGGACAGTTGACGAACTATTGGAACTCGCGCCGTGAGATGGAACGCCGCGGCCACCGCTTCATGTCGAATTGCGACTCGGAGCTGATTGCCGTGTATCTGGCCGATGCCATGGATCGGGGGGAAGCGCTGCAAGGTGCGATGCAACGTTCCATCTCGGAGCTCGACGGCGTGTTCACGTATGTCGTGGCGACCTCCGATCAGCTCGGCATGGCCAAGGACGTGATGGCGGCCAAGCCCATGGTGCTCTACGAGAGCGAGGATTTCGTCGGCCTCGCCTCCGAGGAGGTTGCCATTCGCAGCGTGTTCCCGCACGAGATTGACACCTTTGATCCGTATGAAGGGGAGGTCCGGGTATGGCAGATATGAACTCCGAGCACGAATCCTTCCGCATGGGGATGCACACCGAGCAGCTCGGCGGGCGCACGCAGCAAGTCTATTTCTCTCCCGAAGCGGATGAGCACTTCAGTTATCCGGAAGCCTTCGATGTCGACTTCAACAAGCGTATCGAGATCGACGCGGCCGACATGAGCAGCCAGGCGGTCAATGAGAGGATTCGCGAGCTGACAGGCGAGGGCTACGGCACGATCGTCGTCAGGAACCCCGGCGCGAAGCATGCGCTGGGGGTGGGCATACTCAACCGCCTGCAGCTCTATTTCGAGGGCAGCCTCGGCTACTTCGGATGCGGTCTGCTCGATGGGCCTAACGTGCGCGTCTCGGGGCGCGTGGGCTGGTCGTGCGGCGGCAACATGATGGCCGGCACCATGGTTGTCGAGAAGAACGCGGGCTCGACCTTCGGTAACGCGCTTCGCGGCGGCGATCTGGTGTGCAAGGGTGACGTCGGCTCCAGGACCGGTATAGACATGAAGGGCGGGACCATCATCGTTGGCGGGCGCAGCGGCGCTTTCAGTGGCTTCATGATGCAGCGTGGGCGCCTGGTGGTGCTCGGCGATGCGGGTATGAACCTCGGTGATTCCATGTACGACGGCACCATATACGTCGGCGGTGCGATTGCCAGCCTCGGGGTGGATGCCGTGCACACCGAGATGAACGATGCGGATGTGCGGTGGTTGTCGAGAAAGCTCGCCCTGTATGGCCTGGAGGCACCCAAGGGGGTGGAGAACATGACCAAGATCGTGGCGGGGAAGAAGCTCTGGAATTACGACAACCTGGAGCCCACCGAGAAGAAGCTGGTGCTGTGACCCCATTTTGAGGAACAGGTGTAACCATGAGCACTGACCACATCGGCAACGGCGGCAGCGGGTCGAGCGGCCCGAAACGCAACACGCACGTCCTCGGCAGGAGCTTCATGTTTCCGCCCGAGGTCATGGACGACATCCACATCAAGGCCGAGCTCGGCCGTTACCGGATGCGCGGTTTTTCACTGTTCAAGAAGATCCCCACCTGGGACGATCTCACGTTCCTGCCCGGTACGCTGACGCGTTTCGTCATCGAGGGCTACAGGGAGAAATGCCTCACCAGGACGATTATCGGCCCGCGTGCCAAGCGCCCGCTGGAGCTCGACATTCCCATCTACGTCACCGGCATGAGCTTTGGTGCGCTCAGCTACGAGGCGAAGACGGCGCTTGCGCGTGGCGCCACCATGGCCGGCACCGCGACCTGCTCGGGCGAGGGCGGCATGA
>CAZSDY010000222.1:0-6077 GCA_964605765.1 uncultured Ectothiorhodospiraceae bacterium
TGGTGCGAGCGGTGCCGGCAGCAGCGGCCTGGGTGGCGCCGGGAGCAGCAGCGACCAGAGTTGATCGTCTTAGCGGTTGAGGCCCGCGGGGCCGGGACGGGCGCGCCGCCCATTGGTCAACGGATGGCGCGCCGGCTCCGGCATCTGAGCGTGAGAGTGCTTATTGGGCTCTTGCGCTCGCCTTTGACGACCTCGCGAACGCACCCTTGCGGCGGCGCCTAGAGGTGGTGAACGATGAGCGTCGCGGACATCGACCCCAGCGCCGTGGCCGGGTGTATAGCCTCGGCGCTCGGCCTCGCGGCCGCAGGCGGTGATCTCCCCGTATCCGCTCCCGTCTTTTTCGGGTTCAGGCGCGGAGGGGTACTACGCTGCGCGCAGTGGTCCTGCGTATCCACCTTGCGCGATGCGATCGCCGCTGAACGGGGCTCTGTGTTGCGTCCCGGCGACGCGGACGCGGTCGAGATCTGTCTCAGCGGGGCGTATCGAGTGGTCGCACCCGTGCGATGGCGAAAGCGCTTCGCAAACCGTTACCGCGGCATCGACGGCATCGCGATCAGCCTGGGCTCCGATGTAGAGCGTTACGCACCCACGCAGACAATCGCCACCAACCGCAGCTTCGATCGCGTGTTCGAGCACTTCCTCGGGCGTCACGGGCTCACCGAAGGCGAATTCATCAGTGAGGGTGGCGTGATCGAGCGCTTCGCGGCCCGCCAGTATCTTGTGCGCCTGACGCCGCGTGTGCACGCCGTGCGGATGTACCGCGGCAACCGTGTCGTCGCCACGGGGAAGATTACCCGCGAGACGCTCGGAGAAATGATTCATGGCATGGGCGGATGGTTGCTGCGCAATCTCGGCAGCGATGGCCGCCTGCCCTACAAGTACTGGCCGAGCCGCGGGGAGTATTCCGGCGCGAACAACACCATTCGCCAGTTCCTCGCCACGATCAGCCTGGGGCGGCTTGCACGCTTCACCGCGCGTGAGGACATACGCGAGGCCGCGCGGCGCAACCTCGCCTGCAACCTGGGCAGTTTCTTCCGCGTGCATGATGGGATCGGCGTCATCGAGCACGCGGGGAGCGCCAAGCTCGGGGCTGCCGCGCTCGCTGCGCTCGCGCTGCTCGAGCATCCCGAGCCGGGCGCGTATCATCGTGAGCTTGGCTTGCTGCAACGCGGCATCGAGTCGCTGTGGAATCCAGACGGGTCTTTCAGGACCTTCCACCGGCCACGCGATCGCAACGACAACCAGAACTTCTACCCCGGCGAGGCGCTGCTGTTCTGGGCGGCGCTCTACGCGCACACGTCGGACGGGGCGCTGCTATCGCGTTGTGCCCGGAGCTTCGAGTTCTATCGCAAGTGGCACCTTTCGAACCGCAATCCGGCATTCGTGCCCTGGCATACCCAAGCCTGCGCGTTGCTCTATGCGCAGACGGGCGAGGAACGCTACAAGGCCTTCCTGCTCGAGATGAACGACTGGCTGCTCGGCATGCAGCAGTGGGAGAGCGCCCCCTGTCCCGACCTGCGCGGGCGCTTCTACGATCCGGCCCACCCAGCCTACGGGCCATCGCACGCGTCGTCTACCGGTGTCTATCTGGAAGGGCTCGCCGACGCGTATCGCATTGCACACGCCAGCGGGGACAGTGCTCGGGCGCAAGCGTACCGCGACGCGATCTGGCGTGGCCTTCGCAACATTCGCCAGCTCCAGTTCGTCGACGAGGTGGACATGTACTACATCTCCAGGCGCGAACGGGTGCGCGGCGCCGTGCGCACCGAGGCCTACCACAACGAGCTGCGCATCGACAACGTCGCACACCCGCTCGCCGCCCTGCTGAAGCTCGCCGCGGATCCGTCGTTCCACTGACCGCTGGAGCGGGGACAATGATAAACCGATGCGTCATGCGCAACGATACCGAGAACCCCCTCGAGCCTTTAGCGACCGCTCTGTGTCGTGAGCCGGTCGCCCCGCTCCTTCACGACGACCTTGTCGCGCTCGATGACGGCGCGAAACGATTCGCTGGTGCTCGCCCAGTCAACCACGTCCACCTTGAACGGAAGGTCTGATTCCGCGAGGTCGTCGGCAATGGCGGCGCTCACGGAAAGGCTGAGCGGCAGCTCCGTGACGACGGCAAGGTCGAGATCGGAGTACTGCCTTGCGGTGCCCTTGGCGCGCGAGCCGAAGGCCCACACCTCTTGCGCGGGGACATGTCGTCCCAGGATTTCCCGCACGATCGTCCAATCGGCCGGGCTGATGTCGATTGGCGGAGTGTCCGTCACCGGCACCGTATCTCGAGCTGACCGAGGAGGTAGCCGGCGTCCTCCAGAAAGACGGGGATCTCCGCGACGACCTGCAAAGCGACGTCCTCGTCGCAGGTATGGCTGGTCCTGGCACGCATCTCGCGGTACGCCCGCCACCGTGACCAGTCTCCGAGCAGCAGACCCTGCTCGTTGGCGGACCGGATGATGTATTGGAAATCGGCACTGTCGAAATCCCCCGGCGTGGGAGAGCCCGCTTTCAGGTGACGCCTGAGCATCTTGTGGCATTGCTCGTAGGTGAACTCGAAACGCTGAATCAATCCGTCCCGAATCTGCGTGTCTTGGGGCTCGCGCTGATAGCGCGCCAGCCCTTCGGCGAGTCGCGTGACGGCCTTGTCGAACGGTGACAGGTCAAGGCTCATCGTGTTCTCCAGACAGAGGCGAAAACTAGGGAGCAGGCCATGTTCAAGTTGTCGCTGATGGGATCGCCGTGCGCCGTAGGCCGGTGCTTTGCGAGTGGGCCACGGGCTGCATATGGCGACGCGCAGCGCCTGAAACCACCGCTGGTTTGCGCCGGTGAACACCCGCGTCGCGATGCATGCCCTACTATTGGCTACGGTCCCATGATAATCGGCGCGGGTACGCGGAGGAACAACCAGCGCTATCCGTCTCGCCATTGCGGGCCGCAGGGTCACGGGTATTTACCCAGGTTCGCCTGCCGGCGTGCCTGGTCATCATTGCGCCTGTTTCTGCAGGATGGTCGCGGCGGCGCTCGCGAGCACCTGGCAGCCGAGCACGATGTCCTCGCGGCGCGTGTCCTCGGCGAAGCTGTGACTCACGCCGTTGATGCTCGGCACGAAAAGCATGGCGGCGGGCATGCACCGCGCGAGAGTCTGCGCATCGTGGGCGGCACCGCTCGGCATGCGCACCCATTGACCCGCGGCGTGACGCTCGGCGGCGCGCGCGATGTGCGCCTGCAGGTCGCTGTCCATGGGAGTCGCAACCGCGCTGTTGTCGCGCAGCTCCATGCGCACGTGGACGGGGCCCGCGGCATTCGCCTCGTCGATGAGACGGCGGATGTCATCCTCCAGCGTATCGAGCAGTGTTTCGTCCGGGTCGCGGAACTGGAGCAGCATGCGTGCCCTGCCGGGAATGATGCTGGGCGCTCCCGGCTCGAAGGTGACGCTGCCGATGGTCCACACGGTGCGTTCGCCCGCGAGAGCCGGGAACTCGCATTGGACGCGGTGGGCGAACTCGATGAGCGCGGCCCCGGCGTCCTTGCGCATCGCCATGGGTGTGGTCCCGGCATGGTTCTGCTCGCCCTCGAAGTGGATGAAGAAATCGCGCATGCCGATGATGGCGGTGACGACGCCGATACGCTTGCCCTCGGCTTCGAGCCAGGGTCCCTGTTCGATGTGGGCCTCGAGGTAGCCGGCGTAGCGTGCGGCATCCAAGCGCGCGGCGGGTCTTCCCGCGACCCCGGCCTCACCGAGCGCCTCGCGAAGCGGCCGGCCGTTGCGGGCGCGCGCGGCATCGATGGCATCGGGCGTGATGTCTCCGCAAAAGGAACGGCTGCCCAGCATGCCGATGTAGGTGCCTTCCTCGTCGATCCAGGCGGCGACGTCGATCGTGAACCCGCGGGTCGCATGGTCTTCGCCGAGCGCGCGCGCCACCTCCAGGCCGTAGATTACGCCGAGCGCGCCGTCGAGCCAGCCGCCCGTGGGCTGCGTGTCGCTGTGCGAGCCGAGGAGCAGGGCCTTGCCCGGATTCGGGGAGCGGCCGATGACGTTGCCCACGCCGTCGACGAGCGGTTCGAGTCCGGCTTCGCGCAGCCGCTCGCAGAGCCAGTGCCGCGAGGCCATGTCGACCTCCGACAGCGATTGCCGCACCACGCCGGTCCCGCGGGCGCCGAAGCTGCGCAGGTGTTCGAGATCGGCAAGCAGCCGTTCGGGGTCGATTCGTGGCACAGCACTCATCCTCATGTGAATGGCACGCCAAGTGTCGGGCAGAGAGAGAGTGGCCGCAAGAGGAGACGTCGGTGTGGCGCAGGTGACGGGGATGAAAAAGTGCTTCCGTCGCCGCGCCCGCGTTTCGTACCATTACCCGACCCTTATCAGCATCGGATCTCGACCCATGTATGTGCCACCACCATTCCGGCAGGCGGGGAGCAGCGTCTTGCGGTCGCCCGGCTGATGCAGGGGATTGACTGAGCGGGTTGCCCGCGCCAACTTTCGAGGAGACGCAAGAGATGGCCGAACATGCCATTGACCCCCCCGTTCCCGGCACGCATGCGATGGCCATGGAAGCCGACCAGATCCGCGCGCTCGGGTACCGTATCGTCGATATGGTCACCGAAGAGCTTGCCAACCCGGGGCGTCGGCCGATCTACCCGGCACCGCGCGAGTGGAACGATCTCGACGCGCTGCTCGGCGGCGCGCTCCCAGAGGTGGGCTGCGATCCCTTCGAGGTGCTGGCAAGTATCGAGCGCGATCTGTTGCCGGCCAGTGCCAACTATATCCATCCACGCCTGCTCGGCTACGTTTCCTCCACGCCGCTGCCGCTGACGGGCTTCATAGAGGCGCTCGTCGGCAGCCTGCGCCTGTTCCCCTACACCTGGAGCCTGACCCCGGGAAGCTGCTTGATCGAGGCCACCGTGGCGCGCTGGCTCGGGCAGATGGTCGGGTTCTCGGACAATGCCGCAGGTTACATGACGACCGGCGGTTCGTGGGCGAACCTCGCCGCCATTGCGGTGGCGAGGGTGCAACGCTGCGGATGGGATGTGAAGACCGAGGGGCTCGCGGGCCGTCCAGCACTTACCGCCTATACCTCCACACAGGCGCACTCGTGCCACGAGCAGAGCATGCGGCTTCTAGGTCTCGGGGCCAGCCAGTTGCGCCAGATCCCGGTCGACGGCGAGCAGCGCATCGACCTCGAGCGCCTCGAGACGGCTATCTGCGCCGATCGGCAGGATGGCTGCCGCCCGTTCTGCCTGATCGGCAACGCCGGCACCACGAACACCGGATCTATCGATCCCCTGGATGCCATGGCCGATCTCGCGAAAAAGCACGGCCTGTGGTTTCACGTCGACGGGGCCTACGGCGCCTTCGCGGCACTCGATCCGGCGTTCAAATCCGTGCTGGGAGCCTTCGCGCGGGCGGATTCCCTGGTCGTCGATCCGCACAAGTGGCTCAACGTGCCCTACGACGCGGGCTGTGTGCTGATGCGCAACTGGCACGACCTGGAAGACACCTTTGCACTCATTCCCACCTACCTCGAAGGCGGGCATGCGGCGGATCAGCACGATCACTGGAAGCACGGATTCGAGCTGACGCGAACCGATCGTGCGCTCAAAGTGTGGGTGGCCCTGCGCCAATACGGTGTCGGCGCCTTCCGCGACATGGTGCGTTCGCACATCGCGCTCACCGCGCGTCTGGGACGATGGGTGCACGAGGCGCCCGACTTCGAGATCGTCACCGAGCCGCGCATCAGCGTGTGCTGCTTTCGCTACGTGCCACCCGGGCTCGCGCTCGAGGGCGATGCGCGGGAGGCGCACCTGAACCGCATCAACGGCGTGCTGGAAGAGGCACTGGCCGCCGACGGGCGTGCGCTCATGACCGGCACGCAGGTTAACGGCAAGCGGGTGCTGCGCTGCTGTATCGTGAACCATCGCGCCACCTGGGAAGGTGTCGTGCAGACCCTGCACCTGATCCGCGAGCACGGCGCGCGGCTCCGCGACTCAGGCCAAGCCCCCCTGGGTCGTCGATGCCCCCCGTAGGCGGGGGAGCCGATCTACGGGACAAGGTCTCATGCCTTCAGGAGCGACCGGCT
>CAZSDY010000223.1:0-6001 GCA_964605765.1 uncultured Ectothiorhodospiraceae bacterium
GAGACCGACCGAAATACTCCCATGGAGGCGACATCTGTGAGTCACGAGCGCTCCACCCTCATTCTGGGAGGCCGCGGACCAACGCCGCCGCGATCTCTCCCAGTTCCTTTATGGCTGCCTGCCGATAACAAGGATGGCCATTCTTGGCTTCAACACAACTGAGCATCGCATAACGACTGTGTGTGAAGTAGAGCAAGCCTTCTTGGAGCAGAGGTTCGGTCGGTTCGACATCGACGGCGCAATTTTTCACAACGCGCGAACGTGTCCGAACAACACGAACTCCCGATTCGGGATGGCCCAGCGCATTCGGGAGGCTTCAAACCTGCCGGTGCTCGTGATCGACGGCGATCTTAGCGACGTACGCTTTTTCTCGACCGCCCAGACGATGACGAACATCGAAGCGTTCATCGAGCAGCTTGAGGAGGTTCGGCGATGAGCATTCCTCTTTTTGTCGGCATCGATGTGGGCTCGTCCGCGACCAAGTGCATCGTCATCGACGAGCATGCGGCGGTCGTCGGCCATCATGTGGTCCCCTCCGGTCTTGACTATGTTCGGGCCGCTGAGGTCGCGCTTAACGAGTCGCTGCTTGCGAGCGGGGCTGCGCCGGAGGATATCGCACGTTGCATTGCTACGGGCTACGGGCGTGATCGCGTGGCGCGGGCCGACCGTTGTGTGACCGAAATCACCTGCCATGCGCGGGGCGCCAGGCAGTGGAATCCGAAGGTGCGCAACATCATCGACATCGGCGGGCAAGACACGAAGGTCATCCGGTTGAGCGAAGCGGGGCGGATGATCGACTACCGGATGAACGCCAAGTGTGCGGCCGGCACCGGCACGTTCTTGGAATCCACCGCCCACAAGCTTGGGTTCTCCATGGAGGCGCTGGACGCGCTGGCGATGGCATCGACCCGGCGCGCTACGATCAACAGCTATTGCACCGTGTTTGCGGGCACCGAAGTTATCGAACGCATCAAAGAGGGGCAGCCTCCCGAGGACATAGCGATGGGCCTGTTCCGGTCGATCGCGTCGCGTGTTGTGGAAATGCTGCCGCTTCAAGACGGCGTCGTCGTCGCGACGGGCGGCGTGGCCCAACATTGCCGTGCGTTGATGCGCGCGTTGGAGGAGGCGTTGGAAACGCAGGTGTTGCTGCCCCCGATGCCGCAACATGCCGGGGCGTTTGGGGCGGCGCTGTTGGCCGTTGAGACTGATACCCCTGAGAAGGCCGAAAGGAGCTCGACGAGCCATGTTGCATAACGGCGAACTCGGCATTCATCCCCCTGGCGCTTTGGGCGTGGGGTTCTTCATGCACGCCAGCGCGGCGTGTCTGATCGGCCGGGGGGGCGATGGCATCACCGGGCCGCTCAAGAAGGCCGGCGTGCTCAACCTGCTTGACGGTGGGCGGCAGCGTTCGATCTCGCTTGACGATCGGATCTTCATGAACCTCCTCGAGGCCGATGCGCTCGATCGCATGCCCGAGTTGCTGTTTGTCTGCTGCAATCCCGACCAGCTCGGCCTGTTCACTCAAGAGCTGACCTTGTTCGTCGAGAACCTCGCCGACCGGGGCCGCCTGAAGTCGGTGGATGATATCCGTCAGCGCGTGCCGATTCTGCTCGTGCTGCCCAACGGTATCTTGATGGAGCAGACTGTCGGGACCTACGAGGATCAGATCAACGAGGCCTTGCTCATGGAGCGTCTTAGGGGCGTGGATGAGCCGATGGTGGCCGCCCTTATTGATCGGGTGGTGCGCGGTATCTCCCTGCAGGCGGGTGGACGTCGCGGCATGGGGGCCGACGCCGTGTATCTGTTGGAGCGCAAGGGTTCGCTCGTGTTTGCGGGCGGGGGCGCGCTGGAGCAATCGCGGGTCGAGGCGATTCTGAGCACGCATCGATACCCATTCCATCATGCCGAGGGTGTGCCGGGGACGCGGATCGAGTTCGACAAGGCGATGATTTCGATCGTGCTCAACGTCGGTGGGTTGATTCACGCGGTGACGGAAAGCGGCGAGCTCACGGACCTGCGCATGGGCGATCTTTGCGCCGACCCGACCAAGGCGGATTTTGTTCAGCGTGTCGGTCGGGCGGTGTTCGACGTGGGGCAAGTCATCGGCGCGTATCCCCAAGGCGCTTCGTACGACGAGGTCTGGGCGAAGCATCGGGCCACCATCATGTCGTTTGCTGGGCACGTGACCAGCTCGCTCAAGGGCTTCCGCGACGCGCTGGGCCGCGGCTTGCATGGTGTCAAACTGTTCTCCAACGAGGAGTGGATACTCACGCCGCTGAGCCGGTACGCGGCTAAGGCCGGGCTTGCGGATGCGGAGGCGTTGTTCAAATCGCTCAAACGCGAGGTTCAGGCGGCCATGGCGCGGGCGATTCGGTACCGCGACAAGGCCGACGCGGGAGAAGATTCGGGAGGTACGCACATGAAACTGACAGCCCAACGAAACATCACAACCGAGCTGTTCGAGGCCGGACCGGATCACCTCGTGGCCGTCGGCACGTTGCTCGACAATGAGCATCTGATCAAGCTTGAAATGAAGATTTACCTGCCGGACGAACAGATCGTTCGCGGCAAGCTCAGCATGATCCGCGTGCCGTTTCCGGTCTGCCGCGAGGTCGAGGCGGCCGCGGAGCGGTTGGTGGGCTTGCGCATTGATCGGGGCGTGCTCCATGAGATCACGCAGCGCGTGGGCGGCAAGGTGGGATGTTCGCACATCAAGGAACTTGCGACGAGCATCGTCTACTTCGTCGCTTCCCATCTGGTGAACCGGCGCGCGGGGTTGGACCCGACCAGCGTGGAATTCGGGCAGAAGTCTCCCGACGAGCGATTTGTTCGCACGAAGGAATTGCTCCAGGGCAGTTGCCTGGCATATTGCCAGACCACGTCGCAGGGGCTTGACGAACAGATCGGCATCAAGCGCGTCGGCGAGGTTCACAACAGCCGAATCCCCTTGGGTGAATACGAGGCGTCGCTGGGGGTGGTGCTCCGCGAGCGCGCACGGCGCTATGGCGACAAGGTGTTCATCAAGACGCGGCGCGGCGATGAGGCATCGACCATTACCTGGTCGCGGTTTTCCGACGATGTTCGGCAGATCGCGCGGCGTTTGATCGAGCTGGGTTTGCGCCCGGGCGATCGAGTCGGCATGATTTCCGAAAATCGGCCGGAGATGTTCATGGCCGACCTTGCGGTGATGGCCATCGGCTGTGTGACCGTGCCGGTGTTCGCCGGGTATCCGCGGGCTCAGATTGCATACGTGCTTGGGCGTGCAAAGCCGAGATTTGTGATCGTTTCGGGGAAGCACCAGCTCGACAAGATCGAGACGGATCGACACCCCGGCATCAAGAAGTATTTCGCGATGGATTTCTCGGAGGAGTGTTCCGCGTGGGGCGCGCTTGATTTCGCCGAACTGCGTCAGCCGGGCGGCGCCGACGAAGCCGAGCTGGATCGCCGGATCGACGCCGTCGGCGCGGACGATCTTTGCCTGGTGATGTTCACGTCCGGCACGACCGGCCCGCCCAAGGGCGTGCGCCTGTGCCATCGCAACATCATCTCGCAGCAAAAAGCCATTGAGCTGATCTGGGACGTGACCGACCAAGACGTCGTCATGAGTTATCTGCCGTGGCACCACAGTTTCGGCGGCATTTTCGAGCGGTCACTGGCGCTCTACCACGGGTGTACGTTTTGTTTGGACGATTCGCGCGGCCGCGACCTGGATCGCATGATCTCGAATTTCAAGGCGTTTGATCCGACGCTTTTCTTCAGCGTGCCCCGCGTTCACGATCTGCTGGTCACGCGCAGCCGGACCGACCCGGCGACCGATCGTGTTTTGTTCGGCGGCCGGCTGCGTTTCGTCTTCACGGCCGGGGCGTCGTTGCCCGCAACTGTGGCCACCACCTACCGCGAGCATCGAATCCCTGTGCTCGAAGGGTGGGGGCTGACGGAAACCTCGCCGAGCGTCACGCTGACCACACTCGATGGCGAGTGGCAAAGCGGTTACGTCGGATTTCCCATCCCCGGCGTGTCCGTTCGAATTGACCCGGACCAGGAGATTCTCGTCAAAGGCCCCAACGTCATGGGCGGATACCTCGACGATGAGGAGGCGACGGCCCACGTGCTCGGGCCGGACGGCTGGTTCCGCACGGGCGACCTTGGCGAATTCACCAAGAGTGGGTTGCGTATCTTCGGCCGCAAGGACGGCGCGTTCAAGCTGACCACCGGCGAGAAGGTCCATCCCCAGCGGATCGAGAGCGTGCTTGTCAACGAATCGAGGTACATCAAGCAGGTGGTCGCCCTGGGCAGTGGTGAAAACTTCGTAGCCGCATTGGTCTATCCGGCCACCAGCGAGTTGGCGGCGTGGGCCGCCGAGCAGGGCGTGGGTGAGGGCCCGCTTCTGAAGCATCCGGAGGTTCGAGCGTTGATCGCACGGGAGGTTGACCGGCTCAACGCGATGATCGAAGTGAAATACCAGCGCATTCGTCGGATGGTGCTGACCGATCGTGAGCCGACCCTTGGCAGTGGTGAACTCACGCCGTCTGGAAAGATCGTGCGTAAGGCCGTCATCGCCAATCATCGCGACGCGCTCGACGATCTGTTTTCGTCGAGCCCTCCCGAGCGCGTTATTGAGATTCCACAAGGCCAGTTGCAAAAGGCGTAAGTCGTGAGCAGTAGGAAAACTCCAAACATTGCGATCGTGGACGGCGCTCGAACGCCGATCGGCGTAAAGTGCGGCACGCTTGGTCGCTTCGCACCTGAGGATCTGGCTACGCTGGCGTGCGAAGAGGCGTTGCGCCGCAGCGGCGTGGCTCGGACGAAGATCGACACGGCCGTCGGGGCCAATGTCTATCAATTCACGGCGCCCGGCGCCCAGGATATTTACTTCCCCCGCAACGTCGGTTTGCGATGTCGGCTGCATGTGGAGACGCCGGCGCTGATGGTGCAGCGGATTTGCGGATCCGGTTTGCAGACGCTCGTCAGCGGCATGCAGCAGATCGCCCTGCCCGACGCGATGGACGACGCCAAGGCGGCGCTCTGCTTCGGTGGCGAGGTCATGTCGCGGGCGCCGCAGATCGTTCGGTCGCCTCGGCGGGAGGCCAATTTCTGGGAATTCGAGGAGGGTGGGGCCGTCGAGGATTCACTGCTTTTGGGCCTGAATCACGACTTAGCCGACACGACCATGATGCTGACGGCCGACGAATATGGCGGGCAGCAGGGCATCACGAGGCAAGCCTGCGACGAGTTCGCGGCCGAGTCACACGAGCGCGCGCGGGCCGCCTATCGATCCAGCTATCTAAACGGTGGAGATGCCTTGCGAGGCCTGTTCGCGATTGACGCGGCCGATCTCGGCGGACAGGCGGTCCATTTGGCACGGGACGAGTGCGTACGCAGCACGTCCGTTGAAGCCTTGTCGAAGCTTCGTGGCATGACGCCCAACGGACTGGTGTCTGCGGGGAACGCCAGCGAACTCAGCGACGGGGCGGCCGCGGTGGTGCTGGCCGATCGCGACGTGGCGGAGAAGAATGGCTGGTCCACGCGTTTCGACATCGTCGGATATGGCATCGCCGGGGTCGATCCGCGCGTCATGGGTCGCGGTCCGGTGCCGTCGATCGCTCAGGCGCTCTCTCGCGCCGACCTCAAACAGAGCGACATCGATCTTTGGGAAATAAACGAAGCCTTCGCGGCACAATACCTCGGCGTCGAAAAGGAAATGGGCCTGCCGCGGGAAAACGTCAACGTCAACGGCGGGGCGATTGCGATCGGCCATCCGCTCGCGGCCACCGGCGTTCGCCTGATCGTCGATCTGATGTACGAGATGAAGCGCCGCGGGGTTCGCCACGGATGCGCCTCGGCGTGCATCGGCGGCGGTCAGGGTGTCGCCATCATCATACGGAACACTGAAACGAAATGAGGCCTTACCAGGGTTACAGGATAATGCCATGAGACGTGCATTTGCCTTCGGCGACAAATCGCTCGAGCCGGCCGTCGCTCGAATCAACGAGATTCGGTG
>CAZSDY010000224.1:0-5968 GCA_964605765.1 uncultured Ectothiorhodospiraceae bacterium
TGGTGCCTGTGGATGCCTCGACATTGGACGGCGCCGTGATGAACGAGCCACCCATCTACGACTGGCTCGCCGACAACTACTACTTCGCCCTTTCTGTTCTCCATACAGTCGGGTTCCGGGACGCCGCGAAACGATTCTGGACGAATGGTCGTTCGGGAGCGACGAGCGCGTTCTGCCGGCGCATCAAGGACATTGCAGTCAGATTCGCGCGCGGCACGCCCATGGGCGACTCCGCGCTGAGCCGCTTGCCGGATTCTTGCGCTGGCGTACGCGAGTGAGGAGCCGAACCTCACGTTGGGCGTCGATGTGAGGGCTGACTTGTCAATCGCCCAGACATGCCGTATATGAACGTCACAGGGTGATGGCCGAACGCATGTCGGGAAACGCAACCGCTGCACCGTGGGGTGGACCTCCCGGGGCGCGTGGGTCGGTCTGGCGCCAAGCGCCCATTCCTGTATGACCAGCTCGTCCGGAGACCAGGGATCCATGACTGAAATCAGGCACGGCACGTGCCACTGTGGTGCGGTGGCCTTCGAGGTCGAGTTGAGCGGCGGGCTGGAAAATCTGCGCAGGTGCAATTGCTCGCTGTGCAGGCGCAAGGGGGCAATTATGGCGGGTGTTCCCGTCGAGAAGCTGAAGGTACTGCGCGGCGAGGATGCATTGACGCTGTATCAGTGGAATACCAACGTCGCCAAGCACTATTTTTGCAGAATCTGCGGCATCTACACCCATCATCAACGCCGCAGCAACCCCGGCGAATACGGATTCAACGTTGCCTGTCTCGAGGGGGTCGACGTGTTGGACCTGGGCGATATCCCCGTGGGCGACGGCGCGTCGATGAGTGTCGTCGAAAGCCCATGATGCCGGGCTGATTGCAGCGATGAGGCGAATTTGTGTCGCCGCGCTTCGTGGTGAGCAAGCAGGCGGCGCCGATTACTGCAGCCGTCAGCCCATCGGAAATCCGGCACCGGTGCATGGAGGTCCCCAATGCGCTACATGATCATCGAGCACTTTCGCGACGGCGACGCCGTGCCCGTGTACCGACGCCTGCGTGATTCAGGACGCCAGGTCCCCGAGGGTCTCACCTATCTCGATAGCTGGGTGACGCTGGATCTGGGACGTTGCTACCAGATCATGGAGTGCGATGAACAGGGCGTGCTGGAAGAGTGGATGTCGCGCTGGGCCGACCTCGTACGCTTCGATGTTGTGCCCGTGATCCCTTCCTCCGAGGCGGTTGCCCGTGTTTCCGCGTGCCTGTGAGCGCCCGGGACTCCCCGGCAGCTCGCTGCAAATCGTGCCCGCGGGCGCGGCTCAGGATGCGGGGAGACCGCCCTTGAGCGCGCCCGGCGCTGCGAGAGGCTGCGCTCATCAGGCCACGCGCGCGGAGTCGATATGAGCACGTTTTTCACCATCTACATCACGCTCTGGCTCGGTGCGTGCCTGATTGCGGCAGTGCTGCTGGCACGCGGCACCGAGCGCTACGCCATCTGCCGGCGCCGCTACTGGCAGTTCCTGTTGCGACCCTGGAAGGTCGTCACCTTTGCTTGCGCGGCGGGTGCCATGACCGTGATGGCACCCTACACCGGTGATCCGACCTGGGACTACGTGGATGCCGGCTTCATGTCGGCGCTCACATTCGCAACCGCCCCCTGGGTCGTGGGTGTCGTGTATCTGGCGGTGAAGAGAATGGCCCGGTTCAGCGAGCTTTACGTCGCGGGGTGCTTGTGGATGTTCTCGGCGAGCTGGTCCTATGACGGTTATCTGGTCCTGAGGGATGGCGCCTACCCGGCCACCTGGTTCGCCAACATCTTCGCTTCCTCGGTGCTCTACGTGTCGGCGGGCATGTTCTGGAACCTGGACTGGAAGCCGGGTCGGGGCGTCATCTTCGGTTTCATGGACGCCGCCTGGCCCGTGCCGTCGGCACACGCCACCTTCGCCAGAGTCTTCTGGATCGGACTCCCCTTGATGCTTCTGGTGGCGGCGATGATCCTGCCCTTTCTGTGGAATTAGGCGGTCCTGGCGGCATTACACGGGCTCGCGAGCGGCGCGCTTCGGTAGCCTTGCTCGTCCCACTCGAGGACGTGGCCGTGCTCGTACCAGTCGCCGAGCACGATACGCGTGGCGGGCGCACCGTCTACACAGACCTGGTGCATGGCCGGCCGGTGCGTGTGCCCGTGAATCAAGGTTGAGACCCCGTGGTGGCGCATGGCCGCGACCACGGCATCGTGGTTGACATCCATCACCTCGTCGGGCTTGAGCGCGGTTTGGGTCCTCGATTGCGCGCTGATCTGCTCGGCGCGCGCCGCGCGCTCGCTCAGCGGCAGGGAAAGAAACGCGCGCTGATTGCCCGTGTCGCGCGTATAGGCGCGGTAATTCTGGTAGTCGACATCGTCGGTGCACAGGGTGTCACCGTGCATGATCAACACCCGTGTGCCGTGCACCTCGATAACGCTCGGATCTCCCAGCAAGTGGCAGCCGGAGGTGGACTCGAAGCCCGCACCGAGCAGAAAGTCGTGATTGCCCCTGAGCACGTGGACGGGTAGCCCGGCGCGAGTGGCGATCGAGAGCGCCTCGACGATCGCCGGGTTGGGCGGCGTGTCGTCATCGTCGCCGAGCCAGCGGTCGAAGCAATCGCCGAGGATGTACAGCACATCGGCGCATCGCGGCGCGCTATCGAGGAAGTCGATGAAGCTCGAGACAATTGCCGAACGTGTCGCGCTCAGATGCATGTCGGAGACGAACAGGATGCGCACCGCGACGTCCGCTCAAGCCTCGATCTGCTCGGCCTTGTGGATCACGATGTCCTCGACCGGCACATCCTTGTGGCCTGCCCGCGATGTCGTTCGTGTCTCCTCGATGGCGGTGACGACGTCCATGCCCTCGACCACACGGCCAAAGACACAGTAGCCCCAGCCGTCGCGCGCCTTCGATTTGAAGTTGAGGAAGTCGTTGTCGTTGCAGTTGATGAAGAACTGCGAGGAGGCAGAGTGCGGATCCCCGGTGCGCGCCATGGCCACGGTTCCCTTGTCGTTGCCCACGCCGTTGTGCGCCTCGTTTTCTATGGAGGCGCGCGTGCGTTTCTGCTGCATGCCGGGCAGGAAGCCGCCACCCTGCACCATGAACCCGTCGATGACGCGATGAAAAATCGTGCCGTCGTAAAAGCCTTCGTTGACGTACTCGAGGAAATTCGCGGTTGTTGTCGATGCGGTTTCGGAATCGAGCGCGATCACGATGTCGCCCTCGCTGGTTACGAGACGGACATTCATGTCACTGCTCCTCGGGGTTGAGAACACGGGCGGATTCGATCACGACGGGCGTGAGAGGCACGTCGCGGTAGGTGCCGGAGGCGCCGGTCTTGACGCCACTGATCTCGTCGACGGCGCCCATGCCCTCGGCCACCTTGCCGAACACGGCATAGCCCCAGGCGCCGGCGCCCTGCGCGCCGTGGTCCAGGAAGGGGTTGTCGACGAGGTTGATGAAGAACTGCGCCGTTGCGGAGTGCGGATCGTTGGTGCGCGCCATGGCGATGCTGCCGCGCGTGTTGCCGAGTCCGTTGTCGGACTCGTTTCGAATCGGCGCCTGGGTGGGTTTCTGGCGCATCGCGGGCGTGAACCCGCCGCCCTGGATCATGAAGCCCGGGATGACACGGTGGAAGATGGTGCCGTCGTAGAATCCCGCCTTCACGTAGCTGAGGAAGTTCCGGACCGTGGCGGGCGCCCGGGTGGCGGACAGCTCGAGGGTGATGGGGCCTGCGCTGGTCTCGAGCCTGACGCGCGGATCGCCGGGCGCTGCGCCTGCGCCGGCCGCGAGGAGGCCGAGCATGGCTGCCAGCACCAAAGAGACAATGGTGTTATGCATGTTGGACGGGCTCCGGCCGCAAGCGTTGCAGGGCGCAATGATAAAAGGTTTGCACGGCGTGAGAAACCGTGCAGGGCCATATTTTGGTTGCTCATGGCGATCCATTAAACTGCGCCATTCGCTGCCACCACGCATGATCATCATTCAAGGCAATGCTCCAGATCTTCAATACGTTTACCCGTGCCAAGGAGACGTTTCAGCCCATCTCACCGGGAAAGGTCGGGATCTACGTGTGCGGCATGACCGTCTACGATTACTGCCACCTGGGCCATGCTCGGGTACTGGTCGCCTTTGACGTGGTGGTGCGCTATCTGCGCAGCATCGGCTACGAGGTGAAGTATGTACGCAACATCACCGACATCGATGACAAGATCATCAATCGCGCGCGGGAAAACGGCGAGCAGGTCGACGAGTTGACACAGCGCTTCATCGACGCCATGCACGCGGACGAGCGCGCACTCGAGGTGCTGGCGCCGGACATCGAGCCCAGGGCCACGCAGGCCATCGGTCCAATCGTCGAATTGATCCGCGTGTTGATAGAAAAGGGACGCGCTTATGTGGGTGAGAACAGGGATGTCTACTACGACGTGAGCCGCTTTCCGGCCTACGGGCGATTGTCGGACAAGCGCGTCGAGGATCTGCGCGCCGGCGCTCGCGTGGCCATCGACGAGGCCAAGGATGATCCGCTCGACTTCGTGCTCTGGAAAGCCGCCAAGCCCGGTGAGCCGCACTGGCCCTCGCCATGGGGCGAAGGCCGGCCGGGCTGGCACATCGAGTGCTCGGCCATGTCAACCGTCTGCCTCGGCAATCACTTCGACATACACGGCGGGGGCATGGACCTCAAGTTTCCTCATCACGAGAACGAGATTGCGCAGTCCGAATCCGCTACCGAGGAGAAGTTCGCCAACGTGTGGATGCACAACGGCTTCGTGCGCGTCGACGAGGAGAAGATGTCGAAATCCCTCGGTAACTTCTTTACCGTGCGCGAGGTGCTCGAGGCGTACCCGGCCGAGGTCGTGCGCTACTTCATCATCGCGAGCCATTACAGAAGCCCGTTGAACTACTCGGATCAGCAACTCGACAGCGCCAGGGGGGCGCTCACGCGGCTCTATACCGCACTGCGCGGTCTGGACATCGAGGATGCGGGCCCGGCGGTCGATGACGACATTCACCGTGCGCGCTTCAGGGATGCCATGGATGATGATTTCAATACCCCTGGGGCGCTGTCGGTGCTGTTCGAGCTGGCCCACGAGATCCAGCGGGCGCGCGATGCGGAGCCGGCGCTGGCGCAACGCCTCGGTGCACGGCTGAAAGACCTTGGGAAAGTGCTAGGCCTGTTGCAGGATGATCCCGATGATTTCCTGCAGGGCGCTGCGGCGCACCCGGACATCGACGCGGCCTGGGTCGAGGCGCAGATTCTCGAGCGCGAGCAGGCACGCAGGGCGCGCGACTGGGCGACAGCCGACCGAATACGGGATATGCTGAGATCAAAGGGAATCGTGCTCGAGGACAGTACAGCGGGGACGAGCTGGCGCAAGGAGGAATGAGCGCCTCGCCTGGTTTGACCGGTTTCGGAGCCGCGCGTATCATCGCACGCCGCCCGCGCCCGGCCGGTGGGTATAGGGCAGGCGATGCAACGGGGTATGGCGCAGTCTGGTAGCGCACCTGCTTTGGGAGCAGGATGTCGGGGGTTCAAATCCCTCTACCCCGACCAGATTGGCCGTTCGGCGCAGTGCCTTGGGCCTGCGCCGCGGGGGACCGGGAACGATGCCCGGTGAGAATTTTCGGCGGCCAGCGCCTTGCCATGGATGGCCGGAGTTCGAACGCCCGCGCGGCGCAGGGACTCGACACGGCCGCACGGTTCGGTATTGCGCCCGTAGCTCAACGGATAGAGCATCGGCCTTCTAAGCCGAGGGTTGCAGGTTCGATTCCTGCCGGGCGCGCCAACTCGGGCGGGCGGGGTAGCGCCTTGCCGGCCCCTGTGTCAGCGATGGGCTGTGATGCTGTCGCACGCACTGTGTTCAAGTTTCGATGGTGAGCGTAGCTCAGTTGGTAGAGCTCCGGATTGTGGATCCGGCGGTCGTGGGTTCAATCCCCATCGCTCACCCCA
>CAZSDY010000225.1:0-5909 GCA_964605765.1 uncultured Ectothiorhodospiraceae bacterium
CCTGTTGCTCGTGTGAGCGAGCCCGCGCATCGTATTGGGCGGGCAGCGCCAGCGCGAGCCGCAGGTCGTGTCGGCTTCCCGGGCCTTCGTTTTTCGTTGGCGTGTCTGGCGGCTTTGCGAGAGTATTCACCTGGGAAACCAACGCTTCGCTGAAGAGTTGCGAGAACGAATGGCCATGTCTCCTGCCTGGAAGCGCTTCGGGCGCGATTACGCTGCCGTCGCGGGGCTCGCCGTCATCATCGGGTTCTGTGCGGCGGCACTGGCCGCGCCGTGGGTGGCACCCTATGATCCGAGCGAGCAGTTTTTCGATGGTCTGACCATCGAGGGCGCACCCACGCCGCCCGGCGGCAAGTATCTGCTCGGCACCGACCTGCTGGGGCGCGATCTGCTCTCACGGCTTATCTACGGTGCGCGCACCTCGCTCATCATCGGTATCGCGGCGAACGGCGCGGCGGTGCTGGTCGGCACCCTGCTCGGCGTCATCGCGGGCTACGTGCGAGGCTGGTTGGGCACGGCCATCATGCGTTTTACCGATCTGATGATGGCTTTCCCCGCGCTGCTGCTCGCCATCGCGCTTGCCGCAATCTTCACGCCGAGCCTGTGGATCGTCGCGATGGTCATCGCGCTCGTGAATTGGGTGCAGATCGCGCGGGTCATCTATACCGAGACCACTTCGCTCGTCACCCACGAGTACATCGAGGCGGCGCGCGCGCTCGGTGCGGGCAGCCTGCGCATCCTGGCGCGCCACGTCCTGCCGCATCTGCTGCCCACCATCCTGGTTTGGGCAACACTCGGTATCGCCACCACCGTGCTGCTCGAGGCGACGCTGTCGTTTCTCGGCATCGGGGTGCGCCCGCCGACACCGTCGTGGGGCGGCATCATCTTCGAGAGCCAGTCCTACTTCCTGTTCGCCCCGTGGCTGGTGTTTTTTCCGGGACTCGCGATCATGTCGCTGGCGCTCGCCTTCAACCTGGTCGGCGACGCGCTGAGAGATGTGCTCGACCCGACACAGCGGGGCCGCTGATGGCGAAATACATCACGAAACGCCTGTCCGCCTCACTGCTCATCCTGCTCGGCATCACGGCGGTGACGTTCAGCCTGAGCTTTCTCATCCCCGCCGACCCGGTACGCATGATCGCCGGGCGCAGCGCTTCGGCGGAGACGGTGGAGTCCATCCGCCACCAGCTCGGTCTGGACCGGCCGCTGCCGGTGCAGTACGTGAGTTATGTGGCAAAGCTCGTGCAAGGGGATTTCGGCCGTTCCTATGTGCAGCGCACCGACGTCGCCAAGTTGATTCAAAGCCGCCTGCCGGCGACCCTGTTGTTGATGGCAGGCGCCATATTCTTCGAGCTGCTGATCGGGCTCCCCGCCGGGATCCTCGCTGCCACGCGGCGCGGGCAGCCGCTCGATCGCGGCGTCATGATTCTGTCCTTCGCGGGCGTTTCCACCCCGCAGTTCGTGGTCGGCCTGGTGCTGCTCTACGTGTTCGCGAATCAGCTCGGGTGGTTTCCGCTGAGCGGCTATGGAGGTCTTTCGCATCTGGTGCTCCCGGCCCTCACCCTGGGGGTCGCCGGCGGTGGCTGGTACTCGCGCATGATGCGTTCGAGCATGGTCGAGGTGCTGAGACACGATTACATTCGTACGGCGCGCGCCAAGGGCATGAGCGAGCTCGGCGTGATCGGCGTGCACGCGCTGCGCAACGCCGTGCTGCCCATCATCGCCATGATCGGGCTCGATATCGGCATATTCATGAGCGGGGCCGTGGTTGTCGAGTCGGTGTACGGCTGGCCCGGCATCGGGCAGCTTGCCTGGCAGGCCATCCAGCGCATCGACATCCCGATCATCATGGGCGTCACGCTGGTCGCCGCGTGTGGCATCGTGCTCGGCAATCTGCTGGCCGATCTGGTCACGCCATTGATTGACCCGCGCATCAGATTGCGCTGAAATCGGCAAGCTTGCTGGGATACGGGCACCCCACCAGCGTCGGACCTTCCCGATGCGGTGCGGCTTCCAGCGGGCAAGATCTCGAGGTCCCCGCCGCCGAGCGCCCGTCGGCGCCGGCATGACAACAACCAGGAGGAGAACCATGAAACTTGTAACGATAGCACGCGCCACCACCCTGCTCGTCGCCGTTTGGGTGGGAAGCGCGGCGGCCCAGTCGAGCGCCGGCGGCTCGATGACGGTGACCTACAAGGACGACATCTCGACCTTCGATCCGGCCATTGGCTACGACTGGCAGAACTGGTCGATGATCAAGGCCCTGTTCGATGGCCTCATGGACTACAAGCCGGGAACCACCGAGCTGATGCCGGATCTCGCCGAGAGCTACACCATCTCCGACGACGGCCTCGTCTACACCTTCAAGCTGCGTCACGGGGTCAAGTTTCACAACGGGCGCGAGATGTCGGCGGCCGACGTCAAATACTCGATCGAGCGCAGCGTCAACCCCGAGACACAGAGCCCCGGGCAGGGCTTCTTCGCCAGCATCAAGGGCTTCGACGACATGGCGGCCGGCAAGGTCAAGCACCTGACGGGTATCAGCGTCCCGGACGACGACACCGTCGTGATCGAGCTGTCACGGCCCGATGCCACGTTCCTGCAGGTGCTCGCGATCAACTTCGCGTTCGTGGTGCCGAGAGAGGCGGTGGAGAAGTACGGCCAGGACTTCGGTCACAACCCGGTCGGCACCGGCGGCTACAAGATGACGGAATGGACGCTCGGCCAGCGTGTGGTGTTCGAGAAGAACCGGGACTATTTCCGCGCGGGCGTGCCGTATCTCGACAAGGTCACGTTCGAGGTCGGACAGGATCCAACCGTCTCCCTGCTGCGCCTGGAGCGCGGCGAGATCGATGTGCTCGGCGACCCCATTCCCTCGGCGCAGTTCCTGCAGGTCAAGAACAACCCGGCGAACAAGGACCTGATCGTGGAGGGCGGCCTGCTGCATACCGGCTATGTGACGATGAATGTGACCAAGCCGCCGTTCGACAAAAAAAAGGTCCGCCAGGCCGTCAACATGGCGATCAACAAGGACCGCATCCTGCGTATCGTCAACAATCGTGGCGTGGCGGCCAATCAGCCGCTGCCCCCGGCGATGCCGGGCTATGATCCGAGCTACAAGGGCTACCCTTACGATCCGCAAAAGGCCAAAACGCTGCTCGCCGAGGCAGGCTACGCGCAGGGATTCTCTACCGAGATCTATGTGATGAACACCGATCCCAATCCACGCATCGCGCAGGCGATCCAGCAGGATCTCGCCGAGATCGGGATCAAGGCCGAGGTCAAGTCACTGGCCCAGTCGGTCGTCATCGCGGCCGGCGGCGACGGCACGGCGCCCATGATCTGGTCGGGCGGGATGGCGTGGATCGCGGACTTTCCCGATCCCTCGAACTTCTATGGCCCCATACTCGGCTGTGGCGGGGCGGTGCCCGGCGGCTGGAACTGGGCCAAGTACTGCAACAAGGCGCTGGAGGCGCGCGCCGCCGAGGCCGATGCCATGGTGGCCCCGTCACAGGCTGCGCAACGCATCGACAAGTGGCGTCAGATCTTCATCGATATCATGGACGATGCGCCCTGGGCGCCGGTGTTCAACGAGGTGCGCTTCGCGATGCATTCGCCACGCATCGGGGGCAAGGACATATTCTTTGCCGATCCCATTCACATTCCCGTGCATTACGAGTACGTCTACGCGAAGGGTGCCAACTGAGCAAGGTGCCCGCCGTCTGCGCGCACAAGGACCCGCTGCGGCCGCGATCCGGCGGCCGCAGCGCGACCGTTGCCATCGAGCCCGACCTGAGTGATGCCCGCCGCGGGTAATGGCGCGCCCCGGGCGCGGTCCGGGGTGCCGGTCGGTGCGCCGCCTGCGCCACTGCTGAGCGTCGAGGACTTGTCGGTCAGCTTTTCCACCGAGCACGGACGTGTGCCCGTGGTCGAGAACGTGAGCTTTGCCATTGCACCCGGTCAGACGGTGGGTCTGGTGGGCGAGTCCGGTTGCGGCAAGAGCGTGACGGCGATGTCGGTGATGCGCTTGCTGCCCTCGCCGCCGAGCCACGTGGACGGCGGGCGGGTGGTATTCGACGGCCACGACCTGCTCGCGCTTGACCGGCGCGCGATGCGCGCAGTGCGCGGCAACCACATAGGCATGATCTTTCAGGAGCCCATGACGAGCCTGAATCCTACCCTGTCGGTGGGGTTTCAGGTGAGCGAGGTGCTGCGTTTGCATCATCGTATCAAGGCGCGCGAGGCACGCGAGCGCAGCATCGAGATCCTCGCGCAAGTGGGTATTGGGGCGGCTGAGCAGCGCATCGACCAGTATCCCCACGAGTTGTCCGGGGGGCTGCGCCAGCGCGTCATGATTGCGCTCGCGCTCGTGTGTCATCCGGCATTGCTGATTGCCGATGAGCCGACCACGGCGCTCGATGTCACCATCCAGGCCCAGATCCTCGATCTGCTTGGCAAGCTGCAGCGTGATCTGGGTATGGCGATGCTCATGATCACCCATGATCTGGGCGTGGTGGGAGAGTCCTGCGATTCGGTGGTGGTCATGTACGCGGGTCAGGTCGTCGAGTGCGCGAGTGCGCGCGCGCTGTTTGCGGTCCCACGCCACCCTTACACCCGCGCCCTGCTCGAGGCAAGACCCCACCCGTCGCGGCGCGGACGGATGCTGCCGAGCATCCCGGGCATGGTGCCGGCGCCGGGCCAGCGCGCGCCGGGCTGCCCTTTCGTGGAGCGCTGCGCAAGCGCGTTGGCGCAATGCAGGGAGCAACGGCCCGTCCTCGAGCCGCTGGGCGGTCGTCGCGCGCTGGCTTGCTGGAACCCTGGCGCATGAGCCTGCGGGCGACCGACGGGAAATCCACCCCGATGCTGGAGGTCGCCGGCCTGACGACAGAGTTTCGCACGCGCGGCGCGCGCGGCATCGTACGCGCGGTGGACGGTGTCAGCCTGTGCCTGTACAAGGGCGAGACGCTCGGCATCGTCGGGGAGTCCGGCTGCGGCAAATCGACTCTGGCGCGATCAATCCTGCGTCTGCTGCAACCCACGGCGGGCAGCGTTCACTTCGACGGTGAGGACCTGTTGGGTCTCGACCAGACGCGCTTGCGCCGGCGCCGCCGGGACATGCAGCTCATCTTCCAGGACCCCTACGCATCGCTGGACCCGCGCTTCACAGTGGGCGCCATCATCGCGGAGCCGCTGGCCATTCATCGCCTCGGTGACCGCAAGGCCCGGCGCCGGCGCGTTTCCGAGCTGCTGGCGCTGGTAGGGCTGGACGCGGGTGCCGCGGCGCGCTACCCGCACGAGTTCTCCGGCGGGCAGCGCCAGCGCATCGGTATCGCACGGGCCATCTCCCTGGAACCGAAGCTCGTGATTGCCGACGAACCTGTCTCCGCACTGGACCTGTCCATACAATCGCAGATCCTGAACCTGTTGCTGGAACTCAAGCAGCGCCTTGCGCTCTCGTATCTGTTCATCTCCCACGACCTGGGCGTGGTCGAGCATGTCAGCGATCGCGTAGCAGTCATGTATCTGGGGCAGATCGTGGAGCAGGCCGATACCGCGGCGCTCTATGCAGCACCGCGCCACCCCTATACGCAGGCACTGATCTCGGCTATTCCCAACCCCGGCGGCGCGCGGCGGCGCGAACGGATCGTGCTGCGTGGGGATGTGCCCAATCCCGAGTTTCCCCCGAGCGGATGCCGCTTTCACACGCGCTGCCCGAGCGCGATGCCGCGCTGCGCCACGCAAGCGCCGCGCGAGGTGCGGTTCGACGGATCCGGGGTCACGCACCACGTGCGCTGCCATCTGTACGACGACGGCGCGGGCTGAGCCGCGGGGTTCCCAGTGGATCCGGGCGCGGTCCGCGCTCGTGTGCCACGGTGCTTAGATGGTGATGAAGGCGATGAGGCTGAGCGGGT
>CAZSDY010000226.1:0-2548 GCA_964605765.1 uncultured Ectothiorhodospiraceae bacterium
TCTGGTCGTACACCAACGAGCAGGTCGCCAAGGCGATGATGGAGAAGCTCGGTACGGAGCAGGTCAAGGACACGCAGGGCAATGCGGTGGCGCAGCAGTCGTTCAATTCCATCTATATCATGGCTGATTCCGGCGCCCGCGGATCGGCGGCTCAGATCCGCCAGCTCGCCGGCATGCGCGGGCTGATGGCGAAGCCCGATGGATCCATCATTGAAACGCCCATCACCGCGAATTTTCGCGAAGGGCTCGATGTGCTGCAGTACTTCATTTCTACACATGGCGCGCGCAAAGGTCTCGCGGACACGGCGTTGAAAACGGCGAACTCCGGCTACCTGACGAGACGCCTGGTTGACGTGGCACAGGACCTGGTGGTGACGGAGGTGGATTGCGGCACATCCGAGGGCCTGGTATTGACGCCACTCATCGAGGGCGGTGACGTTGTCGAGCCGCTGCGCGAGCGGGTGCTCGGCCGCGTGGTGGCGACCGATGCGCTGCACCCTGCCACCGGTGAGGTCCTGCTGCCCAGAGGCACGCTGCTTGATGAAGGCTGGGTTGACAGTCTGGAGGGCATGGGGATAGACCGTGTCAAGGTGCGTTCCGCCATCACTTGTGAAAACCGCTTCGGGGTGTGCGCGTCGTGCTACGGGCGCGATCTGGGCCGCGGTGAGCTGGTGAATATCGGCGAGGCGGTCGGTGTGGTCGCCGCGCAGTCCATCGGCGAACCCGGCACGCAGCTTACCATGCGCACCTTTCACATCGGCGGCGCGGCGTCTCGGGCGGCGGCCGTCGACAATATCGAGGTGAAGGGCGGTGGGGTCGTCAAGCTGCACAACCTGAAGGTCGTCACGCAGGCCAGCGGCAACCACGTGGCGGTTTCGCGCTCCGGTGAGCTCGCGGTGCTCGACGAGGCGGGCAGGGAGCGCGAGCGATACAAGGTGCCTTACGGAGCGGTCCTCACCGTGAGCGGCGACGATACCGTTCAGGGCGGGCAGATTGTCGCAAACTGGGATCCGCACACGCACCCGGTGGTCACGGAAGTGGCGGGGCGCGTCGGGTTCACGGACGCGGTCGACGGCGTCACGGTGCAGGAGCAGGTGGACGATGTCACCGGCCTGACGAGGATGGTCGTCATGGACCCAAAGCAGCGCAGCGCCGCGGCCAAGGATCTGCGTCCCACGGTGCGTCTTGTCGATGCCAAGGGAAAGGAGCTGCTCCTGCCGGGCTCGGAGATGCCGGCACATTATGCCCTGTCTCCCGGTGCCATCATTACGGCCCAGGACGGTGAGCAGGTGGGCGTGGGTGACGTTCTCGCCCGATTGCCGCAGGAATCGTCCAAGACCCGCGACATCACGGGCGGCCTGCCGAGAGTTGCCGATCTCTTCGAGGCACGCAAGCCCAAGGAGGCCTCCTTGCTCGCCGAGATCAGTGGCACCATCAGCTACGGCAAGGAGACCAAGGGGAAACAGCGCCTGGTCATCACCGCCGAGGACGGCGCGCAGCACGAGGTGCTGGTGCCCAAGTGGCGCCATGTCGTGGTATTCGAGGGCGAACATGTGGAAAGAGGCGAGCCGATCGTGGACGGCATGCCCTGTCCGCAGGACATTCTGCGTTTGCTGGGCGTGAGCACGCTCGCCAATTACATCGTCAACGAGGTTCAGGAGGTTTACCGGCTGCAGGGTGTCAAGATCAATGACAAGCATATCGAGGTGATTATTCGCCAGATGTTGCGCAAGGCCGAGATCACCGATTCCGGCGACACTCGCTTGCTGCGCGGTGAGCAGATCGACAGGGCGCGCGTGCTCGAGGAAAACGAGAAGATCCAGAATGACGACGACAAGCAGCCCGCGACCTGGGCTCCCGTGCTGCTCGGGATCACGAAAGCATCGCTCGCCACCGAATCATTCATCTCGGCGGCGTCGTTCCAGGAGACCACGCGCGTGCTCACCGAGGCGTCGGTGAACGGGAAAACCGACGAATTGCGCGGCCTCAAGGAAAATGTGATCGTCGGGCGCCTGATTCCGGCCGGCACCGGATTTGCCTACCACGAGGATCGCCGGCGCAAGCGCCGCGAAGAGCTGGCTCGGGAGGTGGCGGTCGATTCTGCCGAGGCGTTGGACGCCGCCATTTCCGAGAATTTCGCGCAGCTTTCGGATAACTGAGGACGGAAGACAGAAGACAGAGGACGGATTCCAGAGGACAGAGGACAGAGGACAGAAGACTGACGGGAGGGGCGTGCATCTGCGTGCGTCTTCCGTCCCGCCTTCCGCTGTCCCCTCCGTTTTTTTTCAGTCTTCTGTGTTCAGTCCTCCGTCCCCCGTCCCCCTGCTGCTTTTGCACCCCTTGCCCACCGCACCCGCCAGTGTTAGAGGCACGCGGGCCGTGGACAAGGCGCGCAAAAGTCCTCGTGCAACGCATCTGACAACGACCTCGACACCGTCGAGCCTACGGCTACCGTGATGAGGAATATCTCAAGCTGAAGATCGTGGCTGCATTCCTTCCACAACTACCCGGAAATGCCAATACTCACCCACACGAATCCACGTAGACC
>CAZSDY010000226.1:2648-5907 GCA_964605765.1 uncultured Ectothiorhodospiraceae bacterium
GTCCTCCGTAAAGCTTGACACCTTATTGGGCAGTTCATACAATTCCGGGTCTCGGCAGGCAGGGCTTGTGATCCTGTCTGCCGTTTTTTCGACGAGCTTGTCCTGTCACCACATCAGCGAGTGGAAACGTGCACCCCGCTCGGGTGATTCTCGTCGGTAACGCGAATCCAAAGGGTCTCGAATGGCGACGATCAATCAGCTGGTGCGAAAGCCCCGTAAGCGTCAGCTCAAGAAGAGCACCGTACCGGCTCTGCAGGGCTGCTCGCAGAAGCGTGGCGTATGCACCCGCGTGTATACGACCACGCCGAAGAAGCCCAACTCGGCGTTGCGCAAGGTGGCGCGCGTGCGGCTGACAAACGGCATGGAAGTCACCACCTACATCGGCGGCGAGGGCCACAATTTGCAGGAGCACTCGGTGATATTGATCCGCGGCGGTCGCGTCAAGGATTTGCCCGGCGTGCGTTACCACACCGTGCGCGGGAGCTTGGACACCTCGGGTGTTTCCGCTCGCCGGCAGGGCCGTTCCAAGTACGGCGCCAAGCGCCCGAAGGGGTAGCAGAGCGATGTCCAGAAGGCGGGAGGCGGCACTGCGCGTGGTCATGCCTGACCCCAAGTACGGGGACCAGACGCTGGCCAAGTTCATCAACGTGCTGATGTTGAACGGCAAAAAATCGGTGGCCGAGCGCATCGTTTACGGCGCGCTCGAGCAGGTCGCATCGAAGACAAAGAACGACCCGGTAGAGATCTTCACCCGGGCGCTCGACAACGTGCGACCAGTCGTCGAGGTCAAGTCCAGGCGGGTCGGCGGTGCGACCTACCAGGTGCCGATCGAGGTGCGCCCGCGCCGCCGCACGGCGCTTGCGATGCGCTGGCTGGTGGATGCGGCGCGCAAGCGCGGCGAGAAGTCCATGGGACAGCGCCTCGCCAACGAATTGATCGAGGCCGCGGACAATCGCGGCACGGCCGTGAAGAAGCGCGAGGACACGCACCGCATGGCGGAGGCCAACAAGGCCTTTTCGCATTATCGCTGGTAATGGCTTGCGTCGCCCACACCAGCAATCCGGATCCCAAGGTCATTGAAGCCGTGCCGCGCAAAACCCCAATAGATCGTTATCGAAACATCGGCATCATGGCGCACATTGATGCCGGCAAGACGACAACGACCGAACGCATCCTGTTTTACACGGGCATCTCCCACAAGATCGGAGAGGTCCACGATGGGGCCGCTACCATGGATTGGATGGTGCAGGAGCAGGAGCGAGGTATCACCATTACGTCGGCGGCGACCACGTGTTTCTGGCGCGGCATGGACCAGCAGTACGGCGAGCACCGCATCAACATCATCGATACGCCCGGACACGTGGACTTCACCGTGGAGGTCGAACGCTCGCTGCGCGTGCTCGACGGTGCGTGCGCCGTGTTCTGCGCGGTCGGGGGTGTGGAGCCGCAGTCCGAGACGGTGTGGCGCCAGGCGAACAAGTACGGTGTGCCGCGCCTGGCATTCATCAACAAGATGGATCGACAGGGCGCGGACTTTCTCGAGGTCGTGGAGCAGATCAAGCGGCGCCTCGGTGCGCAGGCGGTGCCGGTGCAGCTTCCCATCGGTGTGGAAGACGCTTTCGAGGGTGTGGTCGACCTGGTCAAGATGAAGGCCATCTACTGGGACGGTGACACGCAGGGCACGAGCTATGAAGAGCGCAGCGTGCCCGGCAACCTGCGCGATCTCGCGGAACTCTGGCGGGCCAAGCTCGTGGAGTGTGCCGCGGAAGCCGATGAAGATCTGATGGAAAAGTACCTCGAGTCAGAGGATCTGTCGGAGGAGGAGCTGCGGCGCGGCATCCGCGAACGGACGCTCGGCAATGAGATCGTTCCTGCATTTTGCGGCTCCGCATTCAAGAACAAAGGTGTGCAGGCGGTGCTCGATGGCGTCATAGACTACCTGCCCGCGCCTATAGATGTTCCTCCGATCAGAGGGCATGCCAACGGGTCGGACGAGGCGCAGGTCGAGCGGCGCTCATCGGATGATGAGCCGTTTGCCGCGCTGGCGTTCAAGATTGCCACTGATCCGTTTGTCGGCTCGCTCACGTTCTTCAGGGTCTACTCCGGTGTGTTGAAGTCCGGCGACACCGTGTACAACCCGACCAAGGATAAGAAGGATCGCATCGGGCGCATTCTGCAGATGCACGCCAACAGCCGTGAGGAGCTCGGTGAGGTGCGTGCGGGAGATATTGCCGCCGCCGTGGGGCTCAAACGGGTCACGACAGGAGAAACCTTGTGCGACCCCCGCCATCCCATCGCGCTCGAGCGCATGGACTTTCCCAAGCCCGTGATCGCGGTGGCCGTGGAGCCCAAGACGCAGGCTGACCAGGAGAAGATGGGGCTCGCGCTCGGCAAGCTCGCGCAGGAGGACCCCTCGTTTCGTGTCAGCACCGATCACGAGTCGGGGCAAACCATCATTGCCGGCATGGGTGAGTTGCACCTGGAAATCATCGTCGATCGCCTGCGCCGCGAGTTCAAGGTCGAGGCAAGTGTCGGCAGGCCTCAGGTTGCACTGCGGGAGACCATACGCGCCGTGGTCGAGCAGGAAGGCAAGTTCGTCAGGCAGTCCGGTGGACGCGGCCAGTACGGTCACGTCTGGATCCGCCTCGAGCCGATGACATCGGGGTCGGGCTTCGAGTTTCATGACAAGATTGCCGGTGGCGTGGTACCGAAGGAGTATATTCCGGCAGTTCGCAAGGGTATTGTGGAACAAATGGAGAGCGGGGTCATCGCCGGCTACCCGGTGGTCGATGTGAAGGTCACGCTCTACGACGGCTCGTTCCATGACGTCGATTCCAGCGAGATAGCCTTCAAGGTGGCGGGATCGATGGCGTTCAAGGAGGGGGCCGCGAAAGCTGATCCTGTCCTCCTGGAACCGGTCATGAAGGTGGAAGTCGTGACACCCGAGGAGTACATGGGCGACGTCATTGGGGATTTGAGCCGCCGGCGTGGTCTGGTGCAGGGAATGGACGATTCTCCCGCCGGCAGGATTATCCGTGCCGAGACGCCGCTGATGGAGATGTTCGGCTATGCCACGGACCTTCGCTCGCTCACCCAGGGTCGGGCGACATTCACCATGGAGTTCATGAAATATACCGAGGCGCCGAGCAGCGTGTCCGAGATGATTGTCAAGAAGAATTCATAGAGCATGCGAGGATAAACCCGTGTCCAAAGTGAAGTTTGAGCGAACGAAGCCACATGTAAATGTAGGGACGATTGG
>CAZSDY010000227.1:0-5827 GCA_964605765.1 uncultured Ectothiorhodospiraceae bacterium
GCCGTCTGTGTGTGTGGGGAGCGGGGGCGCAGGCCTGGCGTAAAGAGCCGCCATCCCGACAGACGTGCGGGCGCGGCGGGGCGGCGCCGCGGGCCCCCCCCTCACGCCACCCACGCCCCCGGTTCCGGGGGCGAGGGGGTGACGAGGGCGCGTGTGCGAAGTGTACTGTGCGGGGATTTCGGGTGATAATCATCCGCAGCCCCACCAGCTCGAATGACGGCGATGCGCAGGCTCGCTTGCCGGCCGCGCGTCTCGTCACAGGGAGATCGTGACGCCGGGGCTGCACTGATCGCCAGTGAAACAATCAACGGAGAAAACAACATGAAATTTCCAAGAACAACATTTGCGTCCCTCGCGGGGGTGTTTGCCAGCGCTCTGCTGCTGTTCGCGCCGGCGCTGCAGGCCGCCGAGGATTGTCCTTTCCGCGGCACGCTCGATGCGCGTTACTGCGATCGCGATCGGGATCTGGTCGCCGATCTGCCGACGGACGAGAGCCAGTGGGTCGACCCCGACACCATCATCTTCTCCTACACGCCGGTGGAGGACCCCGCGGTCTACGCCAAGGCGTGGGACGATTTCATCAAGTACATGTCCAAGGTGACGGGCAAGAAAGTGGTGTTCTTCCCGGTGCAGTCCTACGCCGCGCAGTACGAGGCGATGCGCTCGGGCAGGCTGCATGTCGCCGGCGTCAACACGGGCGGCAATCCCGTGGCGGTGAGCTGCGCGGGCTTCGTGCCCTTCGCTACCATGGCGATGAAAGGCAGGATCGTCGGCTACGAGATGGAGATCATCGTGCCGGCCGACAGCCCCATCCAGTCACCGGCCGACCTCAAGGGACACACGCTCGCCTTCACCTCGCCCACCTCCAACTCCGGGTTCAAGGCGCCTTCCGCGCTGTTGAAGTCCGAGTTCGGCCTGGAGAAGGAGAAGGATTTCCAGACGACCTTCTCCGGCAAGCATGACAACTCCATCATGGGTGTGGCCAACAAGGACTACGAGGCGGCGGCCATCGCCAACTCCATCCTGCACCGCATGCTCGATCGCGGCGTGGTGACCAAGGATCAGTACCGCACCGTCTATACCTCGCAGACCTTCCCGACCACGGGCTACGGGTACGCGCACAACTTGCACCCGGCCGTGGTGGCCAAGATCAAGCAGGCTTTCTTCTCCTACCCCTGGAAAGGCAGCTCGCTCGACACGGAGTTCGGCAAGCAGGCCGATGGGTTCGTGGCCATCTATCACAAGTCGGACTGGGACGTGATTCGCAAGATAGACAAGGCCAACGGCATCACCTACGACTGCAAGTAAGAGCCCATGCTCGTCCTCGAGGCGCTGGTCAAGCAGTACAAGACCGGGGACCGCGCGCTCAAGTGCATCAACCTGGAAGTGCCGAAGGGCCAGACGATGGCCCTCATCGGCCCTTCCGGTGCGGGCAAGAGCACGCTCATCCGCTGCGTCAACCGGCTCGTGGAGCCCACCTCGGGTTCCGTGCGACTCAACGACATGGAGATCACGACGCTCGGCGCACGCGCGCTGCGCCGGGCGCGCCGGCGCATGGGCATGATCTTCCAGGAGTACGCGCTGGTCGAGCGCCTCAGCGTGATGGAGAACGTGCTCTCGGGGCGCCTCGGATACGTCGGCTTCTGGCGCAGCTATCTGCGACGTTATCCACAGAAGGACGTGGACGAGGCGTTCCGGCTCCTCGAGCGCGTGGGCCTCGATGACATGGTCGACAAGCGTGCCGACGAGCTCTCGGGCGGCCAGCGCCAGCGCGTCGGCATTGCGCGCGCGCTGATCCAGGACCCCGACCTGCTGCTCGTCGACGAGCCGACCGCGAGCCTCGACCCGAAGACATCGCGCCAGATCATGCGCCTCGTCTGCGAGCTGTGCCGGGAGCGCGAGCTGGCCGCCATCATCAACATCCACGACGTGCTGCTCGCGCAGATGTTCGCGCAGCGCATCGTCGGGCTGCAGCTCGGCGAGATCGTCTACGACGGCAAGCCGGAAGGCCTCTCTGCAGAAGCGCTCACGCAGATATACGGCGAGGAGGACTGGGAAGCCACCATCGCGAAGGGCGAAGAGGACATCGGCAACGGCGATGAACCGCCACCCCCGTCGGTCGTTGCGGCTCAGCTTCGAACCGACGAGCTCGTCGGCGGCATGTGATCGCTCATGGGCGCCGCGACCCCCACGATGCCACGCCACTGGCGCCGCCCGCCCTTCATCCGAAGCGCACGCCTGCGCTGGGCCATCTGGCTCGGCGCGGGTATCTATCTCGCCTTCGCGTTCGGCACCGTGGACGCCGACTGGGGACGCGTGCTGGACGGCTTGCCCAGAGGCAAGCGTTTCATCACGTCATTTCTGCCCCCCGATTTCATGTCGCGCTGGGACTCCATACTGGACGGTATCTACGAAAGCATCTGGATGACCATCACCTCCACGGTCGTCGGTGTGGCCCTGTCCATACCGGTCGGTCTAGGCGCGGCACGCAACCTTTCCATCACGCCCGTTTACCTCGGCTGCCGCGCCATCGTGGCCCTGTCACGCACCTTTCCCGAGATCATCCTCGCGATCTTCTTCGTCAAGGTATTCGGCTTCGGTCCTTTCGCGGGGTTTCTGGCCTTGAGCGTGGCGACCATCGGCTTCTACGCGAAGCTGCTCGCCGAGGACATCGAATCCATGGACCCGGCGCAGGCCGAGGCGGTACGCGCCACGGGGGCGAGCTGGTTCCAGTGGCTCAACTATGCCATCCAGCCACAGGTGATGCCGCGCATGATCGGGCTTGCCGTCTACCGGGTGGACATCAACTTCCGTGAATCGGCCGTGGTCGGCATCGTTGGTGGCGGGGGCATCGGCGCGACGCTGATCACCGCCTTCGACCGCTACGAGTTCGAGTCGGCCGCCGCCATCCTGGTGGTGATCATCGCCATCGTGATGGCCATGGAATACACCTCGAGCTGGATGCGGGGCAAGGTGCAATAATGCCGGTCCGACAACAGGGCGAGCTCAAGGTCTGGCAGCGCAGGACGCGTGCGCAGCAGTTCAGCGTATGGGGCGCGTGGCTGCTCGGGACCGCGGTGTTCGTCTACTGCTGGCGCCTGATTTCGGAGAAGACGATCTGGATGTTCGTGCTCGACGCGCCCGAGCAGGCAGGCGACCTGGCCGCACGCATGGTGCCGCCCAAGTGGGCGTACATGGAGATACTCTGGCGGCCCATCTGGGATACCATCAACATCGCCACGCTCGGCACTGTCATCGCCCTCGTCATCGCCGTGCCGGTGGCGTTTTGCGCGGCCAGGAACACCACGCCCAGCCGCCTGTTCATCCGCCCGCTTGCCCTTTTCATCATTGTCTCCTCGCGCTCCATCAACTCGCTCATCTGGGCACTCACGCTGGTCGCCATCATCGGTCCCGGGGTGCTGGCAGGCGTCATCGCTATCGGGCTACGCTCCATCGGATTCTGCGCCAAGCTGCTCTATGAGGCTATAGAGGAGATTGACGAGTCGCAGGTTGAGGCGGTGAGAGCGACCGGCGCCGCGCGGCTGCAGTTGCTCGGCTATGGCATACAGCCCCAGATCATGCCGGCCTTTGCCGGCATTGCCGTGTTTCGCTGGGACATCAACATCCGCGAGTCGACCGTGCTCGGGCTGGTCGGCGCGGGCGGTATCGGGATTCAGCTCGACGCCTCCATCGCCAATCTCGCGTGGACCCAGGTGTCGCTGATCCTGCTCACCATTCTCGCCACCGTCATCATCAGCGAGTGGGTGTCGGCGAAGGTCCGCCATGCCATCATCTAGATGTGTGCAGTAGCGGGCAACACATCGTAAGCGCGGTCATTCGCCGTGATCCTCGCGCCATGGTGTGCGGCGAATGGTCGCCCCTGCACCTTTGCAGCGTGAGCAATGTAGGAGCGGGATTCATCCCGCGAACCTTCCAGAGCATCAATCGCTGTGCCATCGGCGTTCGCGGACTGAAGTCCGCTCCTACAAGTGTCCGACCAACCCGCCGCGGCTTGTCCAGGGCCCCTGATTTGCGGAGCACCGCATGACGGCAATCGGTATAGACTTCGACGGGACCATCGCCGATACCAACCGCGTGAAGGCGCGTTGGGTCCACGCGCACATGGGCTTGCGCCTCGACCCCGCGCGTTGCGACCGCACAAGCTGTGTGCCGCTCATCGGCGTCGAGGCATACGAGACGATGAGCGCGGTTGTCTACGAGCGGGAGTGGACGCTGCGGACACCGCCCGTGCAAGGGGCGTTGGAGGCGCTCAGGGGCCTTGCACGGCGCTGCGAGGTGCGCATCGTGACCGCGCGCCCCCCGCGACGCGCCGAGTTTGCGCGCCAGTGGCTCGAAGCCCACGGCGTGATGGACTGCATCGCTGCCATCGTCTCGGCCGCGGATCGGGAGAAGGCCGCGGTGTGCCGGGAACACGGCATGGTCGCGCTGATAGACGACGATCTAAGACATCTGCTGGCGCTCGCCGGTGGTCCGATCCTGGCGGTGCACTTCGGGCGAGCGCCGCAAGGCGAGGCGGCGCGTTGCCCGGCGTTGGCCGCCTGCGGCTCATGGCCGGAGGTGCTGGCCATGCTGTCCGGGCCGGGCGGGTGCACATGAGGGGGCGGGCGCGGGACGTGGGCTCATGAACGGTTTAGCGCTGGTGGAATCACCGGGTGACGCGCTCGACTGCTTCTTCGCGAGCGGGCTGGATGCCGTGATCATCGGCAACACGCTGGTCGAGAAATGAGCGTCCGCCCCGGCATGGCGAATCTTCGCCTATAGTTAGTGCTCATGGATTTGTCCCGTGACGCCTTGATTCGATGACGAAACAGAGACCCGATCGTCTTGCCATCCTGTTTGCCGATGTGAGCGGCAGCGTGCGCCTGTTCGATTCCATGGGCGATGCCAAGGCCTTCGAGATGATCAAGGCCTGCATCAACATCATGACCCGCGAGGTCAAACGCCACCACGGCACCCTGGTCAAGACCATCGGCGATGAGATCATGTGCACGTTTCCGACGAGCGACGCCGCCATGCAGGCGGCGACGGCCATGCAGGAAAAAATCGAGAACGACGTCACCGGCAGCGCCGATGCGGACACGACCGGACTGCACGTGCGTATCGGCGCCAACTTCGGGCCGGTCATCCATCAGGGCAACGACGTCTTCGGCGATGCCGTGAACGTCGCGGCACGCATGGCGAGCATTGCCAAGGGCGGCCAGATCGTCATCACGGGCAAGACGGCCGCGCAGCTTTCCGGAGCGTTGCGGGGAAACACGCAGCTCGTCGATCAACTATCGGTCAAGGGCAAACGCAAGCCGATCGAAGTCTATTCGTACGTGTGGGAGACCGAGGACGCGACCGTGGCCTTGGCGAGTTCGCCGTCGGGCCAGGTCCACCGGGTGCACTTGTCTCTGAGCTACCGAGGTGAGCGTGTGAGCCTGGACCAAGACAGCGACACCTTCGTGATCGGCAGGGGCGAGCACGCGGATCTTCGCATCTTGGATTCGAACGCGTCACGGGTGCACGTGCATATAGAGTCGAGCCGCGGGCGCTTCCTGATCACCGATGACAGCGTCAACGGGACCGTGCTGGCAACCCCCGCGGGAGAGGTGCACCTGCACAAGAAGGAAACCGCGACGCTCACGGGCAGTGGCCTCATCAGTCTGGGACGCGACGTCGAGGACAACCCTGAGATCGTGACGTACACATGCGACGCGTAAAGCGGGATAAATCCCGCGAACTTTCCAGGGCTTTAAATGCCTACCCGCCGGTTCGCGGACTGATTGCGCCAGGCAAAGCTTGGTGAAGGAGGAAGTCATGTAGA
>CAZSDY010000228.1:0-5778 GCA_964605765.1 uncultured Ectothiorhodospiraceae bacterium
CCTGCAGAGAGACACGGCGACGTGCTCGAGCAGGCCGGGACGCCGCCCGCAGTCGGACGAATCGACCAGGGTCGCCGGACGGTAGGCCCCGCTCCGGGAATCGAGCACCTGCAGCGCGGCGCCGCCCGTGCCGAAGTGAACGCGGCTGCCGGAAACTTCCAGATCGTGCGCCGAATCGCGCCCGTGGAGAACGAACTCGTGCGCGGCGCCGGCGATGACGTCCTCCACGAATCCGCGCGGGAAACACAGCCGGCCGCGTTCGTTGATGCGACACCCCCTGGCCGTGGCCAGCTCGATCATCACGGGGCTGCAGTCCGCCATGCCGAGACGCTCCAGCACATCGAGCGCGGCAGCGTGAATGCGCTCGAGCTCACGATCGGTGAGCGGCTTGTAGCGCCCACCGGCAAGACCCGGACGAATGGGGCCCCGTCCGCATCCCGGCCCGCACGCCCGCGCGGCCCGCTTGGCATCGCGCGCCCGACCTCGACGGCCTCTTGTCATTCGAGTCATGAATCAACCATTTGTCCGGCGACACTGCCCGAAGACAGGGTTTCGGAATTCGCTCCGGGAGGGGGTGCCGTGGACTCTCGAACCACGAGTTCCACATCCAGGGGGCGCGGCGCGCTCACTTCCTCACCGCTCAGCACCGACAGCAGGTAGCGCCCGGCGAGCCGGCCCATTTGCCGGCGCGGTGTTCGCACGGTTGTCAACGTGGGCGAGATCTGGGACGCGAGCCACTGATCGTCGAAGCCCGTGACGGATACCGTCTGCGGCACTCGAATACCGAGCCGCCTGCTTTCGAACAAGGCGCCGTATGCGAATGGCTCCGAGCCGCACACCACCGCGGTCGGGGGGTCGTGTCTGGACATCAGCAATCGAAATGCCTCGCGCCCCTGCTCCACGCCGAACGGGCGCTCCACGACGTGTGCGAGCGGGAGCACGAGGCCACGCCGGGCAAGCGCGTCGCGGACGCCCGTGAGCCGCGCCGCGGCCCGATCATTGCCCTCGGTGAGACCTGAGATCACGGCGATACGACGGTGGCCTATATCGAGCAGATGGCCGGTGACGATCGCCGCGGCACGCCGATTGTCGAAGCCCACACAGGGCGAGTGATTGGCGTCCGCCGCGATCCAGATCAGCACGTACGGAATACGCTTGCGCTCGAGCACTCTATAGACCCGTGGATCGCGCGCGGCGCCGACCAGCACCATGGCGTCGACACCGTTTGCCGCCAGGTTGTGGATGTGCTCGCGCTCGCGCCCCTGGTCATAACCCGACGACGCCACCACGAGCGTGTAGCCCGCTGCCGCGATCTCTCTCTGGAGGACATCGAGCACCCCACCGAACAAGCTGCTGTCGAGTGACGGGAATACAGCCCCCATCATCCGCGAGCGGCGCGATGCGAGCGTGCGCGCCGCACCGTGTGGCACGTATTCCAGCGCACGAATAGCGGCATCCACTCGCGCACGACGGGCCTCACTGACCGCGCCCGGCTTGTTCAGGCATCGCGATACCGTTGCGGGCGACACGCCGGCGGCGCGAGCAACATCCTGGATGGTGGTGCTTGGAAACACATCACTCATGAAAGCGTTATCAGTTTCTCCCCCAACCTCTGTCCGATTGGCCGACTCCAGATGCTGAATCCACTCATGCCCCTATTATCGGTCTCATCAAAGAATAATAGCAATAATCCCTGCCGCCCGGGCGTGACTGCCGGCTTGCGCTTTCAATTGACTTTTTTTGAAAGCGCTTTCACCATATGCCCCTGAAACGGTTGATTCAGCCCCGGCAAAGGCGGCACGGCATACCCCGGCTCCGCTGCGCCGCGTGAATAACGAGCAAGTGAGGTGATCAGTTACCGATGAGCGTTCACTACCTCAAGCAGGCGACTCGCGCTGCCGCGTCACAGGATGAATCGACCCGTGCGCTCGTCGCCCGGATGCTGGCCGAGATGCAAGCCGGCGGCGAGGCGGTCACCCGCGCGTTCGCGGCCGATCTCGACGACTGGAGCGGCGACATCATCGTTCCCCGCGAGACCTTCCAGTGCGCCGAGGAAAAGCTCGCCACGAGCGTCAAGGCGGACATTCTCTACGCCCATGCGCGCGTGCGGGCATTCGCCGAGCGCCAGCGCGACTCCATGCAGGCTTTCGAGACCGAGCTCGCCGACGGCTTGATCGTGGGGCAGCGCTTGATCCCCGTCGCGACGGCTGGATGCTATGTGCCGGGGGGGCGATATGCGCATGCCGCCTCGGCCATCATGAGTGTTTGCACCGCTCGCGTGGCCGGGGTCGAGAACGTGATTGCCGCAACACCTGCGACCGGCGAACGCGGCGGCATTCATCCGGCCATCCTCTACGCGATGCAGATCTCGGGCGTGGACACGGTCCTTGCGCTCGGTGGCGTGCAAGCGATTGCCGCTCTCGCCTACGGCCACTTCACCGGTCACCCGGCCGACGTGGTGGTCGGGCCCGGTAACCGCTTCGTGGCCGAGGCCAAGCGGGCGCTGTTCGGCCAGATCGGCATCGATGTGGTGGCCGGGCCCACCGAGTCCATGGTGGCGGCCGACGATCTCGCGGACGCGGAGATCGTCGCCGTCGACCTGGCGGGCCAGGCGGAGCACGGGCCGGACTCGCCGGTGTGGCTGGTGACGACCTGCGAGACGCTGGCGGCGCGGGTCCTCGAGATCATGCCCCGGGTCATCGAACGCCTGCCACCGCTTGCGCGCGCCGCGGCCGAGGCGGCGTGGCGCGACTTCGGCGAGGTTATCGTCACCGACACCCGCGACGAAGCGTGCGCGGTCTGCGATCGGTACGCCCCGGAGCACCTGCAGGTGCAGGCACGCGATCTGGACTGGTGGCTTGCCAACCTCAGGAATTACGGCTCCCTGTTTCTCGGGGAGGAAACCACGGTCGCCTTCGGAGACAAGTGCTCGGGACCGAACCACATCCTGCCGACGCGCGGGGCCGGGCGCTACTCGGGGGGCCTCGGCGCGGGCAAGTTCATCAAGGTGGTGACCTATCAGCGCATGACGCGCAAGGCGACACGCGAGGTCGCGCCCGTGGCGGCGCGGATCTCGCGCCTCGAAGGCATGGAGGGCCACGCCATGACCGGGGACGCACGCCTCGCCAAGTACTTTCCCGAAGAGCACTTCGACCTTCAGGCGGATGCGAACAAATGAGGGACGATGCGGAACTCCTCGCCCCAAGCAGGGCGGTGTTCTACAAGGACCTGAGCGCGCCGGACCCCGTCCCGGAAACCGCGATCGAGACGCCGGTGGCGCTGCTGCGCGACGGCCGGCTGTTTCGCTATGGAGAGGACCGCGGCGGCGCTGCGCCAGTCCATGGCGAAGGCTGAGGCCGGCGCGGCGTGAAGACGCACGCGAGAGTCGTCGTGATCGGGGGCGGGGTCGGCGGATGCAGCACCCTCTACCACTTGACGAAGCTCGGCTGGTCCGATGTCGTGCTCGTGGAACGCGACGAGCTCACCTCGGGCTCCACGTGGCATGCCGCGGGCCAGGTCACGCAGTTCGGCACCTTTCAGACGATGGTCGCCCTGAAGCGCTACAGCACCGAGCTCTATGCGGCGCTCGCCGCGGACCCGGAGTTTCCGATCAACTATCACATCGCAGGCGGACTGCGCCTGGCACACACCCGGGACCACCTCGATGGCTACCGGCACTTCATCGGCATGGCCAGGGGTGTGGGCGTCGACTTCGAGCTCGTAGCGCCCGAGGAGATGGCGCGGCGCCATCCGTTGCTCAACGTCGAGGGGTTGGCCGGAGCACTGTGGGATCCGATCGACGGTGACATAGACCCTAGCCAGCTCACGCAGGCACTGGCGCGCGGGGCGCGGAGCGCGGGCGCCGAAATCTATCGATTCACACCGGTCAGCGCCGTCGAGCGCACGCGCACAGGAGAGTGGCGGGTGCGCACGGCAAAGGGCGATATCGCCTGCGAGATCATCGTGAATGCGACCGGCTACAGGGTGAACGAGGTCGGCGCGATGCTGGGCGTCGAGCACCCGGTGGTGTCGATGGAGCACCAGTACCTGCTGACCGAGCCCATCCCGGAGATCGAAGCACTCGATTTTCGTGTACCGCTGATTCGGGATCCGCTCGACGACTTCTACAGTCGCCAGGAGAAGACCGGCCTGCTGGTCGGGATCTACGAGCAAGGCTGCAGGCCGTGGGGCATGCAGGGCGTTCCGCGGCAATTCACGATGGAGCTGCTGCCGAACGATCTCGAGCGTCTGGCCGAAAACCTCGATCGCGTGATCGCGCGGCTGCCGGTCCTGTCCCGCACGGGCATCACGCGCGTGGTCAACGGCCCCATCACCTACTCCGCCGATGGGTTGCCGCTCGTCGGCAAGATCCCCGGATTGCGCAACGCTTACGCCTGCCTGGGCCTTCGTGCAGGGATAGGAGAAGGCGGCGGCCACGGCAAGTGTCTGGCCGAGATCATCGTCTTCGGCGAATGCGAATGGGACACGTGGGGCCTCGATCCGCGCCGTTTCACCGCGCATGCCAACACCGGCTACACCGTGCTCAAGGCAATCGAGGAATACCAGCGGGAGTTCGTCTTCGAGCTGCCAGGGGAGCACCGCCCCGCGGGGCGACCCGCGAAGACCACTCCGCTCTACTCGACGCTGATGGCGCAAGGAGCCGAGTTCGGCGCCGTTGCCGGCTGGGAGCGGGTGCTGTACTTCAAGCCACCCGACCCCGCCTTCCAACACGTCCCGAGCTTCCGCCACAGCACCTGGTTCGACGCCGTCGGGGCCGAATGCCGCGCGGTGCACGAGCGGGTCGGATTGATGGAGGTCTCCGGCTTCACGCGCATCGAGGTATCGGGGCCCGAGGCGGCCGCCTATCTGGACCGGCTCGTATGCGGCGCCCTGCCCCGGATCGGGCGCATCGCGCTCGGCTACTTCCTGACCGCGCGCGGCCACGTGGCCGGTGAAGCGACCATCACGCGCCTCGACACGGACCGCTTCTGGCTGCTGAGCGCCGCGACGGCGGAGTACCACGACTGGCAGTGGCTCAGCGAGCGCTTGCCCGATGGCGGTGTACGCCTCGAGAACCTCAGCGCGCGCCACGTGGCCCTGGTGCTGGCCGGACCGCGCTCGCACGATTTGCTTGCCGATCTGACCGACGCCGATCTCTCCAACGGGGCCTTCCCGTGGCTGGCGGCAAGGCGCATCAAGCTCGGATTCTGCGAGGTCGAGGTGCTGCGCGTCAGCTTTTCGGGAGAACTCGGCTACGAGCTGCACGTACCGGTCGAGCATCTGCTGGCGAGCTACCGCTTGCTGACCGGCGCGGGGGCCGAGTACGGCCTGACTCAGTTTGGTCTCTACGCGGCCGATTCGATGCGCATCGAGAAGTGTTACCAGCAGTGGCGAACCGACCTCATCACCGAGCATTCCCCCCTCGAATCGGGGCTCGCGCGCTTCGTGAAGCTCGACAAGGGTGAATTCGAGGGACGCGAGGCCTTACGCGAGCAACGCCGCGATGGGATCGATTCCCGGTTCGTGGCCATGATTGTCGAGTGCGGGATTGCCAGTGCCCACAGCGGGGATCCGCTCTACGCCGGCGACGAGCTGGTGGGCACCGTGACCTCCGGGGCCTACGGGCATCGAGTCGCCAAGAACATCGCGCTCGGCTTCGTGAAGGCGGAGCACGCAGCGCCGGGCCGTGAGCTGGAGGTGGCAATCATCGGCGCACGCTATAGCGCGGTCGTCGTCGAAGGGCCGATATTCGACCCGCAAAACGCGCGGCCGCGGGGG
>CAZSDY010000229.1:0-4326 GCA_964605765.1 uncultured Ectothiorhodospiraceae bacterium
ATCCTTCAATCGATGTGTGGGCGGCGCGCAGCGCGTCGGCGAGGAGGAGAATGCCCGCCGCGAACACGAGGGCGCGCGCCGGGGCCGCGCGCTGGCGCTGGCCGCCGGAAAGCTGGTCCACGCCGCGTTCCGCGAGCCTGCCGAGCTGCACCAGCTCGAGCACGTCGTGCACGCGCCGGGCGATCTCGGCGCGGCTCGTCTTGCGCAGCTTCAGAGGATAGGCGACGTTGTTGAACACGTTCATGTGCGGGAACAGGGCGTAGCTCTGGAACACCATGCCCACGTCACGCTTGTGCGGCGCGGTTGTGACGACTTCCCTGTCGCCGAATTTCACGCTGCCGCAATCCGGCTTCGCGAAGCCCGCGAGCACCATCAGCAGCGTCGTCTTCCCCGAGCCCGAGGGGCCGAGCAGGGTAACGAACTCCCCGCTCGAGATTTCGATGGAAACGTCACACAGGGCCTGGACCGGACCGAAGGACTTGCTGACGCCACGAATACTTACAGGAAGTGACTGGCTGGCTACTGCCATGGTCATGCTCGTTGCGAAAATGCCGGGGAGGGCGGACGGCCGGGAGACGCTCCCGTCGCGCCACCCTCCCGCCAGAACTATTCCTGAATCAACTCATCGAACCGGGCCTGGAACTTGTCGGCGCGCCCGATATAGAAACCCGGGTTGAGCACAAGCTGGACCTTGGCATTGTGCGGCGCGGAGTTGATGGACGCCACCTCGGCGGGCGTCAACAAGCCGGTATCGAAGGCCTTGGCGTTGACCGGGCCGTACGCGATGTGCTTCGGCAGCAGGGCCTGGTTTTCCGGCCTCAGTATTTCGTTGATCACCTTCATGGCAAGCGCCTTGTTCGGGGCACCCTTGGGCACGACCAGACAGTCGAAATCGAAGATGCCCTGGTTGAAGGTGAAGCCCGCGTGGGCCCCATCCTTGATGGCGTTGGACGCACGTCCGTTCCAGATCGAGATCAGGTCGACCTCACCGTCCTTGAGCAACTGCGCCGACTGCGCGCCTGATTTCCACCACACCGCGACATGCGGCTTGATCTCGGCGATCTTCGCAAATGCGCGATCCTGACCGGCCTTGGTCATCAAGGTCTCGTAGACCTTGTCCATCGGCACCCCGTCTGCCAGCAGGGCCGCCTCGAGATTGTAGTACGGCTTCGCATACATGGCTCTCGGGCCGGGAAACTTCTTCACGTCCCAGAAATCCGCCCAGGATTGCGGGCCGTTGTCGCCGAACTTATCCTTGTTCCAGGCGATGATCGTCGAGTAGTAGATGTCTCCTATCCAGTGGGTGCCGACGATGCCCTTGTCGATACCGTCGGTATCGATGACGTTATAGTCGAGTGGCTCGAGGTGGCCCTCTTTCTCGAGTTGCACACAGGTGTTGCTGCCCTGCTCGTTGACGTCCCATTTGACGGCGTTCGCCATGACTTGCGCGCGCACATCGGCGATGCCGTTGGTGGTGTCCTCCTTGATGGTGATCCCGAGTGTTGCCGCCGCCGGCTTCAGGAACGCCTCACGCTCGGCATCCTGGAATGAGCCGCCCCATGAGGCAAAAGTGACGGATTCACCCGCCCGCACACCGGGTGAAACCGAAGCACCGATAAGCACCGCGAGTCCGATACCCTTCATGATCTGGAGATTTCTACGCATCAGTTCGCTCCTGAGGTCTGGTTGCTGGTTGTCGACTGCACAAGCGATGCACGGCGTGCCGGCATCCGGGAGTCTTTATCGTCGTTGATGTTATTCTGAGCGCCACAATGATGCACTCGATTACACGAATTCGTCAACTTTCCCGCTTGCCGGTGATGGTGCCCCGGCGTCCGCCGCGAAAAGGCCCGCTGCATCACGCCCAAGGGCCCGTTTGCCTGCGCTCGAGTGGTTCCGGTCATCAGTGCCGTGTCCCGTTGCAAGACAGGGCGCCTGACAAAGGGTAGCATTTTCGCTGCCAGCCAGCTCGCGCCCAGGCGGCGCCCGGCCGGCATGCGCTGCATTGGTTGCCGAGAGGATCGAGTGGGAAACTGGAAGATCGCCTTTGATCCGCCGGTTGCTCGTCCATGACATGACTATCGTGAGGAGATTCTTCAATGATCACGCTCGTTGCCGAACACTGGATCAAGCCGCAGTTCATGGACAAGACCATGGAGGTATTCCGCGTGAATTCCAAGAAAATGAAGGCCGATGGGAACTGCGTGTCGAGGCTTGTCCTGCAATCTCTTTCCGACCCCTCCAAGGTCACGACCGTAACAACCTGGGAAAGCGAGGCAGGCTACCGGGCGTTTCTGGATGAGCTCGAGCAAAGGCGGGCACAGCGTGACCCTGCAGCGCCGAAAGCACTGCTCGGAGAGAAGCTGGAAGGCTACGAGGTCATGGTCGACGCTTAGAGCTCGCGCACGAGTAACTCCATGCTTTGTAGCGCCGATCCATCCCGCCTGGCGGCGTTGCCCGTGCGCTTACATGGAACGACCATGCGCCCTCCCCGCGCCTTGCCGGTCGGGCGCCCCGACGCCCCAAGACATGGCGTTGTTGTTTCGCGAGCCCTTGGAGCGCGTGGTCCCGGGGGTATCCAGGCGACGATGCGAACAAGAGGAGTAAACGCTTGAAGTTCAGCTTCCCGCTCCCGACTTGCGTGGAGGGTCTCAACCATCCGCCGGGCACTATCAAGCCCGCCGAACTGATCGCGCTTGCCCGCGCTGCCGAGAACCTCGGCTTCTACGCGCTGTGGGCCAACGACCATCTCGCGCCGTGGCCAGGACTTCAGGAGGCGCACAGCGAGCCGCTCAACTGGTATGAGATCCTCATCGCGAGCGCCTGTTGCGCCAGTGTGACCACCCGGATCAAGCTGGGGCTGGGTGTCATCGTGGTGCCCTTGAGGGATCCCGTGCTGCTGGCCAAGCAGGTGGCCACTCTGGATGCCCTCAGTGGCGGCAGGGTCCTGCTCGGCGTCGGGATCGGCACCATGCGCGAAGAATTCGATGCCCTTCGGCCGTGGGACGCTAAAGCCAACAGGGGCCGCATGCTCGATGAAGCCCTGGCGGCAATGCATCTTCTGTTCGGCCAGGCGCCAGCGAGCTTCAGCGGCAAGTATTACGCCTTCGATAACGTATCGCTATACCCGAAACCACTGCAGCGGCCCTTGCCCTTGTACGTCTCCGGCCAGGTCGACGCGACGCTGCGCAGGGCGGCAAGATATGGCGCTGGTCTCATGCTCTCGGCGAACCGCACGCAGGATATCGCGGCGCGAGTGGACAAGCTCAGCGCTGCCCTCGCGACGGCGGGTAGAGCCGGCGAGCGGCTCGATATCACGATGTGTCCGGTGCTGTGCTTGGACCCTGTTCACGAGCGAGCGGTGGCGCGATTTCTCGATTCTTCCGTGGGGCGGCGATTCGCTGCGTCGGGCACGTCGGTGAACGCCGAGCGCCTCGCGAGCAAGCACCTGATTGGTACGCCGGAAGAAGTTGCCGAACGCATCCGCGACTGGGCCAGCGCTGGGATGACGCATTGCGCTCCGCTGCATATCGTCGCCGAGAGCGCCGCGGAGATGATCGAGCAGATGCACGCCTACGCAGAGGACCTCGTTCCGTTGTGCGGTTGCGTCTGACATCATCCCCGGGGAGAGCCTCGACGCGGGCGCAGAGGCAGTCGAACAGCGGGCATGCCAGGCTCGAGGCCTGGCAGTCCATGAGTCATTCAGGAGATACCGCGCATGCTGAGTTACAAGGGACGCCAGATACCGGAGACGCTGGACGAGGTCATCGACCCCGCACACACCGTGTTCATGGTGCATGAGATGCTGAACGACTTCTGTGCCGAGGGCGGTGCCTTCGACAAGCTCGGCCGCAGAATCGATGTCTCGGGCATACTGCGGCCGGTCATGGACCTCATCGAAGAGGCGCGGCGGCAGCGCGTTCGGATCGTTTATGTGAGATACACCCTGCACGCTGACCACAGCACCTACTCCGACGCCGTCGTCTCTAAGCACTGGGAGAGGATTTCGAACCCCGCGCATACGCCCGTGGTCGAGGGGACCTGGGGATGGGAAAATCTGGATGAGCTGATGCCCGAGCCGGGGGACTTCATCGTCAGAAAATACCGGCCCGACGCTTTTTTCGCGACACCGCTCGACGAGTTGCTGCGCTGGAACGGCGTCAGGAGCGTCGTGATCGCGGGGGTCGGCGCGGAGGTGGGCATCGTCCCTACCGTGATGCACGCCAGCAATCTCGGCTACTTCTCTGTCGTTGTCGGAGACTGTGTACGCCCCACCGATCCGACCCGGCTCGACGATGCGATGAGGTACATTCGTGACTGGGCCAT
>CAZSDY010000229.1:4426-5722 GCA_964605765.1 uncultured Ectothiorhodospiraceae bacterium
GCCCTGCTCGGGTTTCTCGCAGTCATCGTGGTGCTGTTGCCGCACGTCAATCCCAAGAGCGTGGATGTCGCCTCGAATGCCCCGGCACCGGGCAACGTCATTGTCGAGATCACCTGGCCCGCGGAGATGAATACCGACGTCGACCTGTGGGTCCAGGCGCCCGGCGACATTCCAGTCGGCTACTCGAACAAGGGTGGGGTGATATTCAACCTGCTTCGCGACGATCTCGGAAAGTATCTGGACCCTACCCTGATCAACCACGAGATTGCCTATAGCCGCGGTATCATTCCCGGTGAATATATCGTCAACGCACATGCCTACCGGGTCGATCGCAAAATGCCGCCACCCATCGCCGTTCACGCACTCGTCAGTATCAGGACTTCACGGCTGCTCGATGATGGTTCGCCGTTCGTCGCTCCGCTGCTGGGAACCACGGCCACGCTCAAGCACGAGGGCGAGGAGATAACGCTGCTTCGGTTCGAGCTCGCCGGCGATGGCAGCATCGTTCCGAACAGCAGGAGCAGCATCTACAAACCATTGCGAAGCATGGGCGCAAAATAATGCAGATTTTCCCGACATTTTTCCTGACCGCCGTCGCATTGACGACGTTGCTTGCGATGCTGGTCGTGTGGGCCCGACGCAAGTTGTGGGTACGTGCGGGCGCCGCGGTCATTCTCGCCGGCCTCCTCGGTAGCGATTATCTCGCTTTCAGCGACCTCCTCAGTCGACCCAAACCCGTGCGTCTGGAGTTTTTTGGCGCAGATCTCGAAGAGGCGCAGGTGCTCGCTGCAACGCTGCATGAAGGTGAGGCCATCTATCTGTGGTTGAGACTGTCGGGACTCAGACAACCGCGCTATTACGCAATGCCGTGGCAGCGCGACACCGCGGAAAACCTCCAGGAGGTCCTGCGCGAGGCCGAGGAAACGCGTAGCAGGGTGATCATGCGCCTGCCGTTCGAGCGAAGCCTGGATGAGCGGGCGCAGCCGCGCTTTTACGCGTTGCCGCAAGCCCGTTTGCCGCTGAAACCCACGCCGAGGATCGAGGAGTATCGTCATCCGAGCACGTATACGTAGCCACTGTCGGGCACGCGCCGGCCTTGCCGAGCAGGCCGGCGCCGGGTTGACTGCGCGGGTTGCGGAATGCATATTTGCGCCGCCCCCATCGCGTCGTGCCTGCGCAACCGGTCTACCGCGGCGGACGATCGGTCGAACGCAGGGCATTGGCTGAGTGGCAGAGTGGTCATGCAGCGGCCTGCAAAGCCGTGTACGCCGGTTCGATTCCGACCTCAGCCTCCAA
>CAZSDY010000230.1:0-5697 GCA_964605765.1 uncultured Ectothiorhodospiraceae bacterium
GAGAACGAAAGGCTGGTCATTCTGACGGCCCTGGATCGCGACGACCGGGCCATCGTCAAGACGTCCGGGGCCGCGGTGCATCTCGCGCAAGAGTCCGCGGCAGAAGATGATCAGCAGGCCGCCTCAGGCGCTTCTCGATCGCCCGCGGTCGCCGAGCACCAGCAGACTCGGTGTCAGCACCAGGGTCAGGACCGTGGCGAAGGCCAGCCCCCCGGCGACGGCCGTGGCGAGCTGTGTCCACCACTGTGTCGATGGGCCGCCTACGGTGACCTGGCGTCCGATGAGATCGATGTTGATCCCGAGGACCATGGGCGTCAAGCCGAGGATTGTGGTGATGGTGGTGAGCAGCACCGGGCGCAGGCGTTGCGAGCCCGTGCGCAGGACCGCCTCGAGCGTATCCATGCCGCTGCGCCGCAGGACGTTGAAGGTATCGATGAGCACGATATTGTTGTTCACCACGATACCGGCGAGCGCGATGACGCCGACCCCGCTCATGACGATGCCAAAGGGCTGATCGGTGATCAGCAAGCCGAGCAACACACCTACGGTCGAGAGCACCACGGCACTCAGGATCAGGAAGGCCTGGTAGAAACTGTTGAACTGGGTGACCAGGATGATGGCCATTGCGAACAGGGCAACGCCGAAGGCTTTGAGCAGGAAGGCTTCCGCCTCGCGTTGCTCCTCGTCTTCCCCCTTGAACTCGACATCGATGCGCGAGTCCAGATCGGCCGTTTTCAGCCACGCCTTGATCGCGGAGACCTTGTCGTCAGGCAGCACGCCTTGGGGAACGTCGGCCTCGACCTTCAAGACCCGGCGTGCCTCACTGCGGCTGATGGTGCCGACCCGTGGTATGGGAGTGCGCTCGACGAAGTTGGCAATCGGTACCGCTCCGTCGCGGGTCGGGAGACGCAAGCGATCGAGCTCTTCTATCGTGCGGTTGTCGTGCGGGAACCGTACCCGGATATCGACCTCGTCGTCGGTGTCGTCGGGACGGTATTCGCCGACCTTGATACCGGTGGTCACGAGTTGCACGGCATTGCCAACGGTAGTGATATCGGCGCCATAGCGGCTTGCCTCCTTGCGATCGACATGAATCTGCCACTCGATGCCGGGTATGGGCCGGGTATCGGTCACGTCCAGGAAGCCACCGATCTCGTCGAGGGCGCCGTGCACCCGTTCGATGGCAGCCGGCAACAGATCCGGGAAGCGGGAGCTGAGTTGCACCTGCACCGGCTTGCCGACCGGCGGCCCTGCCTCTTCCTTGCGTGCCTCGATGATGATCCCGGCAATGTCTGCGGTGCGCTCCCGAACCTCGGCGAAGATCTGGCTTGCCGGCCGGCGCCGTGTCCAGTCGACGAACTCGAGCTGGATGAGGCCGATGACATCTTCGGCGACATCGGAGCGAAACCGGGTGCCGCTGCGTGCATAGATGCTCGAAAACTCGGGCATATCGAGGATGCGCCGCTCGACGGTTCGCACCAGGGCGTCGCGTTCGTTGACGGACAGATCGCCGCGCGCGCGGATATGCAACACGGCATTCTCGGGCTCGACGTCCGGGAAAAACTCGACGCCCCGGCCGATCTGCGCATAGGTCGCATAGACAGTCGCCAGGATCACGCCCGCGGCAAGGACCACGATCACGGGATAGCGCAGCGCGAAGTGCAGGAAGCGCACATAGGCGCCGGCCGCACCGCTCAAGCTCGCCAGATCACCGCTTTCCGCCACTGTCAGCCGGGCCGCCTGCTCAGCGCTTTGTGGCGCACGACTGCCGACGATGCCGCCGAGCGTCGGCACGAAGATGAGCGCCATCAGCAACGATGCGCTGAGCGTCGCGATCAAGGTGATCGGCAGGTACTTCATGAACTCACCGACGACCCCCGGCCAGAACATCAGCGGCATGAACGCCGCCAGCGTGGTCGCCGTAGCGGCGATGATCGGCCAGGCCATGCGCTTGGCTGCGATCGCATAGGCCTCGCGGCGCGGGAAACCCTCGGCCATCTTTCGGTCCGCGAGCTCGACGACAACGATGGTGCCGTCGACCAGCATGCCGACGGCCATGATGAGGGCGAACAACACGACGATGTTGATGGTCAGCCCGGCCGCGCTGATCACCAGTATGCCGGCCAGGAAGGATCCGGGAATGGAAATGCCGACCAGGCCCGCGGTGCGGATACCGAGCGCCGCGATCACAACGATCATCACCAGCAGGATCGCCGCGATGACGTTGTTCTGCAGGTCCTTGAGCATGTCGCGAATGTCCTCGGACTTGTCCTGGGAGTAAATCACCTGGATCCCGGGCGGCCATAGCGCCTGCTCGGCGGCAACCACGGCGCGGACCTGGGCCAGGGTGTCGATGATATTGGTGCCGATGCGCTTCGAGACCTCGAGCGCCACGGCGGGTTGCCCGTTGACTCGTGCGAAACCGGTCGGGTCCTTGAACGTGCGCCGTGCCATACCGACGTCCTGAAAGGTGACCACCTTGTCGCCGGATACCTTGACCGGCAGCTCGAGCACATCTTCCACGCGTTCGAACAGGCCCGGCACCTTGACCGCGAAGCGCCCATGTCCCGTATCCATGGTGCCGGCGGCGACGAGTTGGTTGTTGCGTGCGACGAACCGCAGCAGGTCCTCGGGGGTCTGGTTGTAGTTCTCCAGGCGCACCGGGTCGATGACCACTTCGAGCAAATCTTCGCGATCCCCGGCGATATCGACTTCCAGGATGCCGGGCAGGGCCTCGAGCTTGTCGCGCAGGTCGCGTGCCTGGGCGACCAGGGCGCGTTCCGAGACATCGCCGTACAGGGTGACGACCAGGACCGGAAAGAGCGCGACATTGACCTCGTTGACCGACGGCTCGTCACTGTCGGCGGGCAGCTCGACCTTGGCAGTATCGACTTTCTCGCGGACATCGTTGAGCGCTTGATCGCTGTCGAAGCCGGCTTCGAACTCGAGGGTAATGGTGGCGAGCCCTTCGGTTGCCGTGGCGCGCATTTCCTTGAGGCCTTCGATGGAGCGTACTTCCTTTTCCATAGGCCGGACCAGCAGGCGCTCGGCGTCTTGCGGCGAAATACCGTCATGCGGGATCGACACATAGATGATCGGGATGGCGACGTCCGGATCCGCTTCCTTGGGAATGGTGATGTAGGAGACCGTGCCCGAGACCAGCACCAGGGCGAGGACCAATAGCACCGATCGGGCACGGTGCACCGCTGCGTCGATCAAGGTGTTCATTGCGCGGTCGTCAAGGGTGCTGCATCGCCAGGGAACGCAGCCGATTCCCCGGTGCCGGGGTGCTCGGCGCCGGTATCCTGGGGTACGGCGATGACCTCATCGCCGTCGCGCACGAACCCCTGGCCGATAGTGATCACATCGAGCGTCGCCGGCAGACCGGAAACCCACAAGCCATCGGCCGATGAGCGAGCGATGCTGACAGGCATGAACTTGACGTGACTGTCGGCGGTTACGGTCTTCAGACCGATACGGTTCGCTTTGTCCAGGGACAGCAGGGCCGGCGAGATGCGGTGTGCCTGCAGGGTAGATGTCGGGAGCTCCAGCTCGGCGGTGATACCTGATACCAGCTTGCCGTCGGGGTTCGGTACTTCCAGCTCGATCCTGAAGGTGCGGGTGGCATCATCGGACTCCGATGCGATGTAGCGCACGCGGCCCTCGACCACCTCACCGGTAATCAGGCGCGCCGTGCCCGGGGCGCCGGGGGTGAGCTGGTCCCTTTCCTGCTGGTTGACGTCGCCGGTGATGAGCATCGGGTGCTGCTCGAGAATGCGTGCCACCTCCTGGCCTTCGGTCAGGTAGTCACCGACTTCGACCGGGCGCTGCTCGAGAACGCCGTCGAAGGGTGCGCGCAACACCGCATTGCCGATGTCGATATCGATGCGGCGCAGCTCGGTGCGCGCCGACTCGAGGTTTGCAAAGGTTTCGGCCAGTTGGATCTTCGATTGAAAATCGCGCTCGGCGAGCTTGCTGGCGGCACGGTACTGCAGTTCGCGCAGATCCACGGCGGCGAGCGCCCGGCTGCGCAGGGTATCGAGCTCGCGTCGATCGAGCCGGGCGATGACGTCGCCCTTGCTCACGCGGGTGCCGCGCCCGGCTCCCAGCTCGATGACGCGGCCGTCGAGCTCCGCCTTCAGAGTCACGGCACGCACGGCTTGCGTGCGGCCATGCAGGATGATCTTTTGCACCACGCGTTGTGCGGTCAATCGGCTGGTGCGCACGCGTATGGCCTTGTCGCGTTTCTCGCCGAGCGTTGCGGGGTCGACGGCGCTGCTCTGGTCGGATTGTCGTGGGCCTGAATAGAGCCAAGCGATGAGACCGAGGGTCAGCGCGAGGGCGAGCAGATAGGACTGCTTGGCGAGCAGGGTCGCTTTCATGGCTCGGGTGCTTCCGCGTGTGGTGCCGGCTCGGCATCATGGGTGTCGAGGATCTGGCGCAGGAACTCGAGCTGAGCCTCGAGGGTGGCACGGCTGAAGCCAATCAACAGCGCGTCGCCTGGGCGCGGGCAGTCGCATTGCTCATAAGCATCCACCACACCGAGCAGTGTTTCGATATCGGCGGCGCGTTGGGCGATCACTCCTTGCAGATGGCCGGCGGGCAACAGATCGGAGAAGTACAGCAAGAGCATGAATTCGGAGCGTACCTTGTGCCGCGGCGGGGTGCTCAGCAAGGACTCCTGGAAGGCGGCACGCCCCGCTTCGGTCAAGCTGTAGACTTTCTTGTCCGGGCGTTTTTCCTGCACGACATCGACGCAGGTGACCAGACCGTCGCGCGTCAGAGCGCCGAGGGCCGGGTAGATAGAGCCATAACCGGCGACGAAGAAATGGCTGAAAGCCTGCTCGAAATGGCGCTTGATCTCGTAGCCGGTCATGTCGCCGAGGGTCAGCACCCCGAGACAGAGTGTCTTGGCGTCCACTTGGGGGTTTCTGTTTTCTATAACGATATGAGATATTACACTTTGATATAACAACACAAACCGCGCTGCAATGCAACATATTACTGTGCCCCCCGGTGGCTCCAGGCAGCGCGCCGCTCCGGGCTTGTGCAGGTCGGACGGCAACCCGGCTTCCGGCCGCCAGCTTGCCCGCTTCAAGCGACGGTGACTCTGAAGAGTGGATAGCACGTCCGATCTCGGGGTGAATCCAGGGCCCCATTGCCGGAGTCAAAGGGTGTTGGTAGGGTTTCCAGGGGCAATGCGCTAGAATTCAAACCGGGGTCGAATCCCGTGGTGGCAGCATGAGTCCGGGAACATTTCTCCGAGCCGGTGTCTTCGCATTCGCTGCCCTGTGCCTGCCGTTCACGGCGCACGCGGCCGAGCGTGTCGCCCTCATCATCGGCAACGCGGCCTACCCCGAGGCCCCGCTTCGCAATCCCGTCAACGACGCCCGCGCGATGGCGCAGAAGTTGCGAGCGCTGGGTTTCAACGTGATTGCCCTGGAGAATGCCGGCCGAGCGTCGATGGCACGATCAATCCAGAAGTTCGCTTCCCTGCTGGACAGGGAAGCTGCGGGGCTTTTCTACTACGCGGGTCACGGCATCCAGGCACATGGACATAACTACTTGATTCCGGTCGACGCCAAGCTCGAGACGGAGCAAGCGCTGCGTTTCGAGGCGGTTGATGTCACTGACGTGCTGGAAGAAATGGAGATTGCGCAGAACCGAATCAATCTCGTCATCCTGGACGCGTGCCGC
>CAZSDY010000231.1:0-5695 GCA_964605765.1 uncultured Ectothiorhodospiraceae bacterium
GATTCACCTCACTTGCGCGCCCGCATCGCGCTCCACGGAGTCGATGGAACCCTCATCGACTCTCGGAGTGCCTGCAACACAACCGTAACCACGCTCTCTATGCCTCGCTTTTCAAGGTGTTGAACAGATCGAAAGCGTGCGCGGCACTCTCGCCGTCGTGCACCACGGCGCGCACCGCCCGGATCATCGAGACGGGGGACTCCGACTGGAAGATGTTGCGCCCCATGTCCACGCCGCGCGCGCCCTGATCGATGGCGTTGCGCGCCATTTTGAGCGCATCGAGCTCGGGGAGCTTCTTGCCGCCCGCGATCACAATCGGGACGGGGCAGCACGACGTCACCGTCTCGAAGCCCTTTTCGACATAATAGGTCTTGATGTAGTGGGCGCCGAGCTCCGCGCAGATTCGGGTGGCCAAGCGAAAATACCTGTCGTCACGCACCATGTCCTTGCCGACGGCCGTGACGGCCAGGGTCGGTATGCCGTAGCGCGTCCCCGCGTCGACGAGCCGGGTCATGTTGATGATGGATTGCTTTTCATGCTCGCCGCCGATGAACACCTGGACGGCCATGGCGCTGACATTCAGGCGTACCGAGTCCTCGATGTCCACGGCGATTTCCTCGTTGGAAAGTTCCTTGAGGATGCTGGTCCCCCCGGATGCGCGCAGCACGATGGCGCCTCGGGTCGTCGGCGCAATGATGCTGCGCAGGATCCCGCGCGTGAGCATCAGGGTATCGGCATAGGGCACGAGCGGATTGATCGTGATATCTATCCGCTCGAGCCCCGTGGTCGGTCCCTGGAAATAGCCGTGGTCAAACGCCAGCATGACCGTGTTTCCCGAACCGGGATCGAAAATCCGGGACAACCGATTCTTCATACCCCAGTCGTAACAGTTGGAACCCTTGAGAAAGAATCCCTCTGTTTCTTGTGGCACATCCGCATGGAACTGCTTGCTTTCTTTGACGTCGTCACCATCCGCCATCGGGTTGTGTCCTTTCGTGATTCGCTGGTTCGAAAATCAAATCGGTGCGCGCTCGTTTCCGCGTCGTCTCGCCGCCTACCTCGGAAAGGCAGACGGCACGCCGCCGTCTACCGGGAAGCTCGCGCCCGTGGTCGGTGTTTGCTCGCTCGCGAAAAACACCACAATATTGCCGACATGCTCGGCGCGTACCGAGGTCTTGAGCAGATTGCGCTGCCGGTAGTACTCCTTCAGGCCGTCGGGGTCCAGACCTCGGGAGCGCATTCGATCCGGACCGACCGAGTCCCATAATCCCGACGAGACGGTCTCATCGCCGAACACGGCGTCGGGATTCACCATGTTGACACGTACACCGAGATTGGCAAGCTCCAGAGCCGCTATCTTGCCGATCTGGTGTGCGGCCGCCTTCGAAGCACTGTAAGCCCCGAACGAGGCGCCCGGATCGGGGACGTTCTTGCTGCTTATCAGCACGATATTGCCGCCGCTGCCCTGGCGACGCAGGATCGGGATCGCGGCCTTGATGACATTGAAGGTTCCCATGAGGTTGACCGACAGCACGGCATCGAAGCGCTCGGGATCCAGATCCTCGATACTCGCGACATGGGCAACGCCGGCGTTGGGCACGAGCAGATCGATGCCACCGAGTCGGCAACTGACGTCGCGAAACGCCCGCTCCACGGCGCTCAGATCGGTTACGTCGCAGACCAGCGACTCGATACGCCCGGCATCGTGGTGCTCTTCGAGGCGTTGGCGGACAATCGCCAGGCGCGACCCATCGATATCGCAGAGCACGACATTGGCCCCTGCCGCCAACAGCCGATCGCCAATCCCCGCCCCTATCGCGCCGCCCGCGCCCGTCACGAACGCCACCTGTCCTTCGAGGGGCGGCGGCACGGCGGCGCCGAGCTTTTTCCGCTGAAGCGGCCAGTACTCCATGTCGAAAACGTGCCGGATATCGATGGGTGTGTAGCCGCCCAGTCGGATTGCCGCCCGCTTGGCATGCACGGTGTGCTCGCCGATGTCGGCCGCGATCCCGGCGGCGCGCCGCGTCGGGCCGAGGGCGACGAGCCCGACGCCGGCCACGAGCGCGAGTCTCGGCCACGGATCGCACCTGCGCGTCCCGGGCGCCAGGCGCGTGTGGTGCTCGTCGAAGTAGGCGTCATAGGCCTGGATGTACGCCGACAGCGCCGCCTCGACGAGTTCTGCTAGATCGCCATCGCTTTCGGGCACGCGCTCGAGATACAGCATGGCGTTCTTCGTACGGATGGCGTGATCGGGAGTCAGGACACCCGATGTGCAAATCTCGTGAGCCTCGGGCGCGCTCGCCGACTCGACGAGCCGCGGCGAGCTGCGCACCTCGGCCACGAAGCGTCGCCTGCGGCCGCCCGCGTCGACCTGCGAGCAGGCCCCGCGAATCAGCTGAGCAACGCGGGCGGCGTTGCCCGCGATCTCGTCCGTCGGATTCGACGGCGTGCAACCGCCGAACACCCTGCATCGAGTGCGCTTCTCGATGAAGGCCTCGGCCCGGCTGACGTAATCGATCATGCGCGAGTAGGCGGTTTCGGCATCGTCCCCGAACGCAAAGATGCCGTGATTCACACTGATCATCGCCTCGAGCTGCGGGTTGGCGTCGTGACACCGGGCTATTTGCTGCGCCAGCGCCAGGCCCGGCATCATATAAGGAAGCACCGCCACGCGCTCGCCCAACGCGGACACGATTTGCCCCTCGCCCGCGCTGTTGTTCGTCAGGATCAGGATGGCATCCGCGTGCGTGTGATCGACGAATCGATGGGGCAGGAAAGCGTGCAACAGCGTTTCCACGGAAGGCGCTGGTGCGTCCGCGCGCACGCGATGGACGAGAAGCTGGTTTTGCAACTCGAGCGCATCGAGCTCATCGAGGTCGCGAAGCTTGCGCATGCCGGACAAGCGCACACCCGTGAATCCATCCGCGTCGATGCTGGCGAGATCATGTCCGCTGCCCTTGATGAACAGCACGTCCTGCACTTCACCGAACAGGTCCGGAAGCTCGAGCTTGACCGAGGTGTTGCCTCCGCCGTGGAGCACGAGGCTCGTTTCGCGGCCGATCAATCGCGACGTGTAGACCCGTAAAGCCAGCGATTCGGGAAGTGCCGGATGCTCACGCACAAACGCCTCGGCCTCTCGCTTCCTGTATGCGTTCTCCATCGCCGAACGATAACACGACCCGGCCACGGCGTTGCGCCGCGATTCACCGCGGGCCGGCGGCGCGAGGCGGCCCCGGTATGCCGGACTCCCGCATCATGTAGGTGCCTAACCCGGACGAGCCGGAACCAAAGAGGCTTTTCGATATTCAAGCATTCTCGACTCCGTTTGAACGCATTAGTATGGCAATTGGCGGTTAGCCGTTAGCCGTCAGTCTGATGTGCTTCGCGTGCGATCTGGATGTTGGCGCCTGGAGAAATGCTTTTTCTTTTTTGCACACGATTCTGACTGGTAAGGGACTAGACCACACCGGATGTGCTTAAGTACCTACCTATGAAACCGACCTGAGCCCCGCAGACCTGCTAAGGGCGTGGTGGGGGACTTCGTATAGCGGAGACAACACGATGATATTCAGCGACGTGGAAATGCGGGATCGAGGCGGTGGGACCAGCGGTGAAGTGCGGCGACGTGGCGCGGCGCTGCATCGAGGTTCTGGAGCGGACTGGATACGACCAGCATCAGCTTCACGGTCCCGGGCATTCGTGCGGCATCATGGGCGTGTTCTGGGGCAGATAGGAGAAGGGCGAGATCAGACCCTACAATGATACCCCGCTCGAGCCAGGCATGGTGGTGACTGTCGAGCCTGCGGTGTACCTCCCGGGGGTGGGTGGCTTCAGGCATTGCGACGTGCTCGCCGTGACCGAGGCCGGGCACGAGCTATTGACGCGTTATGATGGGGGTTTGCTCGAGATCCGTTGAGCCTGAGAGGAGGAATGAAGACATGAGTGGAACGGCAGACGCAATCATCATCGGCGCCGGCGTGATCGGCGCGGCAACCGCGTTCGAGCTGACCAAGCTCGGCTGGAAGACCTTGTCGGTTGACCGGAACGCGCAGCCTGGCCACGGCTCGACCGCGAGCTCCTGCGCCATTATCCGAATGCACTACTCTACTCTCGACGGCACCGCTTTCGCCTACGAGGGTTATTTCTACTGGCGGGACTGGGCTGACTATCTGGAGAACCACGATCCCAACGGCCTGGCGCAGTTCCGCGAGATCGGCTGTCTGGTGATGAAGACCGAGCTGAACGGCTTTCTCGCCAAGCACATGGAGAACAGTCGGCTCATCGACTGTCCCTTCGAAGAATGGGACGCGGCGAAAATCCGCGAGCACCTGCCAATATACGACTTGAAGCGCTACGCACCCCCGAAGCGTGCCGATGACCCGGGATTTGGCGAGCCGACCGGCGGGCGCGTCGACGGCGCCGTGTTCTGGCCGACCGCGGGCTATGTCACCGACCCGGCCCTGTCCGCTCAGAACCTCGCCTATGCCGCGAAGGCCAAAGGAGCGGCGTTTCAAATGGGTGCGACCGTGACCGGAATCCTGACCGAGGGCGGGCGCGTCAAGGGGGTCAAGCTCGCCAGCGGCGACGAACTGCACGCGCCGGTGATCGTGAATGTCGGCGGACCGGCGTCCTCCAAGATCAACAAGATGGCAGGCGTGACCGATGACATGACCATCCAGACCCGCGCGCTGCGCCAGGAGGTGGTGCATGTGCCCGCACCCGAGGGTTTTGATTTCGAGACGAATGGGCTCATCGTCTCCGACAGCGACGTCTCCTGCTACTGCCGGCCCGAGCACGGTAACAACATCCTGGTCGGCAGCGAGGATCCGCCCTGTGACCCCCATATGTGGGTGGACGACGACACGGATTACGACCGCGATTTCAGCGACCAGTGGACCTTGCAGGCAATGCGCTATGGCCAGCGGGTGCCCACGCTCGGCATCCCCAGCCGCATGCGCGGCGTGGTCGATCTCTACGACGCGTCGGACGACTGGATCCCCATTTATGACAAGTCAGCCTTGCCCGGCTTCTACATGGCTTGTGGAAGCAGTGGCAACCAGTACAAGAACGCACCGATCGCGGGCAAGATGATGGCGGCGCTGATCGCCCATTGCGAGGCGGGCAACGACCACGATGCCGAGCCGATGAAGTTCACACTGCCCCATATCGGCCGCTCGATCGACGTCGGCTTCTACTCCCGTAGACGCCCCATCAATGAGGAAAGCAGCTTCTCCGTCCTCGGCTGATACACGAAGAATGCAACCAGGGCCTGTCCGCAATCGAACCAGAAGCGCCAGGGATTTGTCTGGCCTGATGCCCTGGATGGCAGCGAAAATGGGACCGTCGAACGCGTACAAGGAGAGAGTGAGTGCGCAATAGGGCGAGATTTCCGAGCCCTGGCAGGGCACGGGGCGGTTCCTTACCCGGGGATGATCCGTTGACGGGCGATCGAAAGGGCGTCTATTCGGCCTTTACTCCCGTGCCTCAACCACGCAGGCGCTCCCCGGTCGGGTCGTATACGGGGGCCGGAACGATCCGCGCCCTGCGGCGCTCCGCGAGGATTTCGATGGCGAGCTCCCCGCCCGATTCAACGAGATCGGCCTGAATGCGAGCGAGCGCCAAGCTCCTGCCCACGGTGTGGCCATATCCGCCGGATGTCACGACGCCGACGAGGCGATCCCCCGCGAAGACGGGC
>CAZSDY010000232.1:0-5660 GCA_964605765.1 uncultured Ectothiorhodospiraceae bacterium
GCCCCCGCGGGATGCGGTTCCTTCGCCACCGCATCCAGCGGGCCTTCGGACGATGGATAGTCGGTCATGTCGAGTCGTGGCGCCGGGTGTCAGGCACCAGGCTGCGTACAGGGTCCCTTCTCCCTCGAGGGAGAAGGACAGGATGAGGGGGAGACGAGCCCGTGACGCTGATTTCCTGGATCCCTTGAGCCAACCGTCTGCCGGAGGGAGAGGGTGGATGGCGAAATTCCAGGGGGTGACCCCTCTCTCGCCTTGCCTCCTTGCTACGGCTGCCGGAGCGTCGCGAGATGCGCCTTATCGAAAGTCAACAATCGTAGCTCGGGAAGCGTTTCCCGCAGGGTCTGGTAAAGCGAGAAGTGCCACAGATCCGCACCGCGCAGGCTCGACCCGGTGGCCGAGCGCTCGATGATGGCGCGATCGGGTTGCGCATTGACCCACCGCCACGGTCCGCCGAGGAATATTTTCCGGGCCTCGGCGACGGCTGCCGCACCACCGGGCAGCGTCCGTGCGATCCGGCCAAGCACCGCGACGACTTCCGCGAATGCGAGGCTCGATACCAGGTGCACGTGCCCGCCGTGCAACCAGTGCCGCGCGTCTTGCGTGTGCCGGTCCTCGATGAGCACCGAGAGCAGCGCCGAAGCGTCCCAGTAGATGACCCCGTGTGCGGCCTCAGCCCCCATCCCGATCGTCACTCAGATAGCGCTGAGCAAGGTCCGCGCTGGCCAGCCGTACCGGCGGCGGGCAGGGGCCCGCGGATGCGCATGGCCCACTGATCCAGCCGAGATCCTCGAGCTGCCGTATGCGGCTCGGCAAGCTGCTCTCGTCGATCCGTACCGGCACCAGGCGCGCGACAGCGCGCCCACGATCCGTGATGGTGACGGTCTCGCCGCGTCGCACGTCCGCCAGCAAGCCGCTCAGTCTGGCCTTTGCTTCCCTGATGCCTACACGCTGTGACATGTCGCGCTGTTACACTGAAGTGAATGTGACCACAGTAGTCACGTAATGCGGCAGCGTCAAGTTAACGGGCCGGATTTCCCGGGCATCCACATGAAGGGATCTGTCCCCTCGTGCGTTTTTGATGGGACAGGTCTCCTCGTTGCCCAGCGCATTGGCCGCCTGGCCAATGGGAGCCCTCTTTCCCGCTCGACACGACAGGCGCGTTACTATCATGTCTTGATATTATACGTCTTGCTCTACTAGTATCATGGGATGATACGGTCATTCCGTGACAAGGCCACGGCGGCCGCATTCCGTGGCGAGCAATCGAGACGCATCCCGGCCACGATACTGAATCGGGTCCACATGCGGTTGTTGAGAATTCATGCGGCCGAGGAATTGGCCGACTTGAAGGTATTTCGAAGTGACCGGCTGGAGAAACTCAAAGGCGATCGCCGCGGACAATGGAGCATTCGAGCCAACAATCAGTGGCGAATCTGCTTCCGGTGGGAAGACGGTGACGCGTACGACGTCGAGATCGTGGATTACCACAAGTGACAGGAGGGCGTGATGGGTGCACGAGTCATTGCTCCGCTACATCCCGGCCATCATTTGGCCGAGCTACTGGCTGAGCACGAGATCAGCCAGTATCGACTCGCCAAGACCATTGGCGTTACTCAGCGACGTGTGAGCCGCATTGTGCGTGGTGAGGGCGCCATTACCGCTGATACGGCGCTGCGCTTGAGCCGCGCATTCGGCACTACGCCTGAGTTCTGGCTGAACCTGCAGATGCACTATGAGCTTGAATGCGCCGGCGATGTTGGCCCGATTGCACCGCTCGTCGAGCATGAAGCGGCATAGAGCGGCACCACGGGTCGGTCGCGCGAATAGAGCAAAGCCCCCCGTAGGATGTGGTGAGCGCGGCGAACCGCATGGTTCGCGCTATCACCCGGACGCGAACGATGCGGTTCCCGTATCACGGCGTCCTACGTGCTCCTGTGTTGATGTGTGATTCGAACTCACATCTTGGCCCATTCGAGGCCGTTCAGGAAGCGAGGCGGATCATTCCATTAGCTCTCGCGTCCGAACGGACGCACACCGAGCGTTGCGCGCCACATCTCTGGATCATTTGATGTCGTTGAGCAGGCGTTCGGCTTCGGGTTTTTCGGGGAATGCCGCTGCCGAGGCAAGCAGTGACTCGAGCTCGCGCTGCGCTTCGCTCAGATCACCCGTATGCGCAAGCGCCACGGCCAGGTGGTACCTATAAGTCGGATTCCCTTTCTCCCGGTAGACATTCTTCTTGAGCAGCGGCAGCGCTTCGCGCGCCTTACCGTCCTTGACGAGCGTCCAGGCGTAGGTGTCCACGATCTTCGACTGTTGCGGTGCAATCTCATAGGCGCGCTTGGCTAGCTCCAACGCTTGCGCGACTTTACCCCCGTCGCCGTACAACCAGGCGAGATTATTAAGAGCGACGACATTTGTCGGTTGCTTCTCGATGATACCCTCGTATTGCACAATCGCCTCTTCGCGTCTGCCCTCGCTCTCGTAAGCCCCCGCCAGGGCACCGCGGATGCTTGCGTCGTCCGGGTGCTCGTCGAGCCATGCGGTAAAAACCTTGTAGGCACCCGCACGGTCGCCCGCGGACCATGTGGCACGGAACAGCTTGATCACCAGTGTCCTGTCTGACGTCGCGGTTTGCAGCGCCCGAGCGTAGAGCGTGGCGGCATTACCCGGCTTGCCCTCGGCGACCAGCGCATCGGCGGCCAGCATGCTTGCCGGAACGTTCTTCGGGTCGTCCGCCAGAATGCCCTCCGCGATGCCGCCCGCGAGCGCCGTTTCCCCGGAGACCAGGTGCACCCGTCCGAGCAGGATTTTCGCCACCACCGAGTCGGGGCTCAGCTCGAGGGTTTTCTCGATTGCCTTGCGCGCCTCGTCGACATGGCCCGCCTGGAGCTGCGCGCTGCCGAGCTGCAAGTGCGCATCGGGCAAGCTCGGCCGTAGCTGTGCCACGGTGGTAAACGTATCGATGGCATTGTCTCGCTTGCCCGCAGCCCACTGGGCGGCCCCGACTATATTCAATACACGGTAGTCGCCTGGCGCGAGCACGAAGGCCTCCTTCGCCACCTCCAGCGCCTTCTTCGCCTTTCCGGCTTGCAGGTAGACCTGCGCGAGCACCAGACGCGGTCCCGTGGCCCTGGGCGCGGCGTCGCGTGCCTTCTCGAGGAACTCGATGCCTCTTTTCCCATCCGTTCGTCCGACGATCATTCCGAGCTGGACCAGTGCTTCCGCATTGTCTGGCTGCTCGGCGAGAATCGTTTCGTAATACGTGCGGGCCTTGTCTTGATTTCCCTCCTCGAGCTCGAGTGCCGCCAACTGCGTCGCCGCGCGCAGATAGCCGGGTACCTTTTTCTCGATCAGCTCATCGAGCTGCTGGCGAGCCGCCTGCCTATCGCCGGATTGCTTGTCCAGGCGCGCCAGATGGAGTGTCGCGCGGATGAACGACGGGTCGAGCGCCAGCGCCTCCTTATAGTATTTACGCGCGCCGTCGATGTCCCCGCGAACCTCCGAGACCACCCCGAGCATATTGAAGGAGACCGGGTTTTTCGGCTGTTTCCGTGCGAGTGTCTGGGCAGCGCTCCAAGCGCCATCCACATCACCGTGTTGCAGATAGCTGTAAACCAGGAACACGTCGGCCGGACCTGGCGTCTCTTCCTTGTCAGCCGCGGTCTCGAGCTGCTCGATTCCTTTTTGCTGGAGGCCCGTGGCAATGAAACCCATGGCAATGCGCGTGTGAAGGTCTGACGAGCTGCCGGCGATCTTGCTCGCGCGCGCCAAGGCTTCCCGCCCTTTCTTTTGTTGTCCATTGGCGATGTACGCCAGGCCGAGCTGCGTCATGAGCTCGGCATCGTCTTTTTGCGTGGCCTCAATCGTCTCGAGATTCTTCACGGCGAGATCCTGCCGGCCGTTGCGCAATTGCAGCCCGGCAATCAATCGTCGCGCTGCGATATCGCGCGGTGCTACTTGCAGGTACGCAGTGAGGTAATCCATGGCCTGGTCGGGCTGGTCATCTCTGAAGCTCACGAGCCCCATCAGAAACAGGCTGCCAGGGTGCTTCGGTGCTTCCTTGAACACCGACGCAAGCGCTGCCTTGGCGCCAATCATGTCGTCTCGCTGGTAGGCGACCACACCGTCGAGATAGTTGCCAAGTGCCGGATTGAGACCGAGATTCTTCAGCTTCTCGATGACTGCCTGGGCCTCGTCGGTCTTGCGCTGTGCGAGCAGCGCTCGTGCCAGTCCGAAGTGGGCGAGCGCCATGTCCTTGCGCAAAGCAGTCGCTCGGCGGAACGTCGTTTCGGCCGCCTCGTAGTCGGGTATGACCAGCTCCAGCTCACCTTTCATGAGCCAGGCAGTCAGTGCTTCGGGATCGAGCGACACCGTTTTTGCGAGCCAGTCTTTTGACCTTGGCAGGTCGTTCTCGATCCAGGCCAGGCGGGCATGCCCGATCCGCGCCTCGATCGAATTGGCATTCGTCCTCAACGACTCGTTGAAATCCGCCCGTGCCTCGGTTGACCGGCCAAGCCCAAGCTCGGCCTCACCGCGCAATGCAAGACGAAGCGCTGGATCGAATCCGGGTATGCTCTTGTCGAGCCGCGTGAGCGCATCCTCATATGCGCGCGATAGAATCAATGATCTCGCCAGCGCGACATGCAGGGCCGCGTCGTCGCGCCCCAGCGCCTCGGCACGCTCGAGTTCCTTTCTTGCCGAGGGCCCGTTCCCCAACGCGATGTAGATCTTGCCGAGCAGCCATCTGGCCTCCGCCAGATCCGGTGCCTTCTGCAATGCATTCTTGAGATTCAGCGCAGCCGCAAGCAGCGAGCCCTGGCTCTCGAGCTGGCGCGCCTGCTCGAGGTAGCTCTGCGCGGTGGGGCCACTGTCACAGGCGCCTAGCAGCAGATACGCCAGCACGAGACCCGCGCGCATGAGGGACAGTTTGGATTGCATCCGGATGATTCTTCCCATGTGATTGTCGCGCCGATGGTAGGTCGAAACACGTTAAAGTAAACAGGTATGGTGTGGTGTGCAACTATGTAAAGGTGTGCAGGGAATTGAGGTACTGGCTGCTTGCGCCGGTCGCTCTTCGCCAGGGGCTAAACTCCTGGAACGGAGCCTTGCTGGTCGGGTCATTGCTTAAGCCATTGATTATGCAACCCTATTTGCGGAGTTTGTTCCCTGGATGCTTCACTGTCTGGCCCACGCAAAGCAAAAGTGTCGGAATTTTTTACACTGCCGTTTCGCAAGAAGTGTTTTGCTATGATCTTGTTTTCATGTGGGTTTTTCAGAGTATCCTGCGTTTCCTCGGCGTCGAGGCGTGTAATCGGGGGCAAAATCGGCCGAAAAAGTGTCGGAATTTTTTACACTTTTCCGGCGTTGGGCCAAGCTCGAAACGGGCCACGCTGATAACCGACTGATTTGGCGTAACAAAAAAAAGTTGGCACGCAACGTGCTTGTGTTTTCAGCGAAGGCGAATGGAACCGAAAGATCTCTACGCGACAGGGACTGATTCGCTGGACCAAGGCTTAAGTTAACGTGACGTGAAGTTGATGAGGAGACTTCTCAGATGAATCCAAAACGCAATTTTCTCAAGCAAACCGCCCTGGCGGTGGGGGTCTCCGCGGTGTTGATGCTCGGGGCATCGACGGTCCAGGCCGATCTGTTCAAGTTCG
>CAZSDY010000233.1:0-5628 GCA_964605765.1 uncultured Ectothiorhodospiraceae bacterium
CACCTTGCCATAGCCGCGGCTCGTGAGCCTCGGGTCGCATAGCACCAACACGCCGCGATCGGTCTCGTCGCGAATCAGGCGACCCACACCCTGCTTCAGCGCGATCACCGCCTGCGGTAGCTGATACTCGCGAAACGGGTCCCTGCCCTGCGCCTTGAGAGCGCGTGCGCGTGCCTTCAATACGGGGTCGTCCGGCACGGCGAAGGGCAACTTCTCTATGATCACACAGGCGAGCGTGTCTCCCTTGACGTCAACGCCCTCCCAGAAGCTGCTGGTGCCGAGCAGCACGGCGCGCGGTACGCTGCAAAACCGGCGCAGCAACTCGTCACGCGGCGCACTGCCCTGAACCAGCAAGGGAAACGTCGTCCGCTCGGCAAGCATGGCCGCCGCGCGCCGCAGTGCCGAATGGCTGGTAAACAGCACGAAGGCCCTGCCCTCGCTGGCCTGCAGCACCGGCGACACGGCCTCGATCACCGAAGCGGTGTAATCGGGATGACCGGGATCGGGCAGATCCTCGGGCAGGTAGCACAGCGATTGTAGCGCGAAATCGAAGGGACTCTCCCAGACTCTCGGCTCGAACCCCACCAGCCCCAGACGAGCGGCGAAGTGATCGAGCGAACCGTCTATGGCAAGCGTCGCCGAGGTAAACACCCAGGCGCAACGCTCGGCGTGCATGCGCGAGGAGAACGGCTCGGCGATCTCCAACGGGCTGCTAAAAAACTGGAAGCCGCGCGGCTGCACCTCGACCCACTGCACGCTATCGGTGACGGCGGTTTCCGTGAGTGCCTCGAAGCGCACGCTGAACCCCGCCGCGCGCCGCTGGCAATTCTCCAGTGCCTGGCCACGCTCAGCCATCGGCTCGAGCGCAGCAGTCAGCGCATCGAGAGCCCGTCGCAATGCCTGCACCCCATCCGTCGCGCTCGCGCACCTTGCCACATCGGACCAGCTCACGCGCGGGTTTTGGCCCTCCAGGGCAAGGCGGCACTCGGCAATTGCGGTTTGGAGTCCGTGTGTGACCTCGATCAGCGAAGGCGTGTCGCCGGCTTCCTGGTAATACGCGATCAGTGTGTCCCTGACGAGATCGCGAAGCTGGCTCGCCGACAACGTGATACCAAAAAAACGCGTCGCGATTTCGGCGAGCTGATGGGCCTCGTCGAAAACCACAGTCTCAGCACCCGGCAGAAGCTCGCCGAAGCCCTCTTCGCGCAGCACCATGTCAGCGAAGAACAGGTGATGGTTGACGACCACGATCTCGGCCTGCATGGCCGCGCGCCGCGCATTGAGCACATGGCATTGGTCGTAGAAACGGCACTTTACACCCAGGCAGTTATCAACGGTGGAGGTGACTCGCGGCCAGAGCCCCGAGCGCTCTGCAACCCCCGTGCACTCGGCAATGTCTCCGCTTGTCGTCAATGCCGCCCACTCGCTGACAGCGCGCAGCTCGCCACAGGCGCATGCCGCATCGGTCTCGCAGGCATGCAAGCGCTGGATGCACAGGTAGTTGCTTCTGCCCTTGAGCAAGGCAGTGTCGGCGACAATGCCAAGCTGCGCGCAGGCCGCGGGCAAATCGCGCGCGTAGAGTTGCGCCTGCAGGGTCTTGGTTCCCGTGGAGATGATTGTCCTGCGCCCCGACACGAGCACGGGACACAGATACGCGAATGTCTTGCCGGTACCGGTCCCGGCCTCGCACACGAGCACCCCATGGCTGTCTATGGCCCGATGCACCGCATCGGCCATGCCCTGTTGCTGCTCGCGGGCGGTAAAACCCTGAATGCCCCGCGCGAAGGGACCGTCCACACCGAGCAATTCCGCGGCGTTGAGCATCATCGATCCGAAGCGCGACGGATCCGCTCACGCCCCATGTGCCTCAGCAACACACACAGCCGGACATACACGCAGCGCGGGAGCTTTTCGGGAAACGGCACGCACACATGGCGCCGCCCTCCTCCCGGGAGCGCGAAGCCAAGCACGAGCAGCCACGGATGCAGGAAGCAGCGCGGCTCGAGCCGCGCGGCCAGGGCGGTTCCCCGACGCGTGGCCAGATGGCAGGCGCCGTCGGCGCCGACCGTGATGTCGACAATGGCGTCCGCGGCCGAGCGCAACGCGACGAAGGCCAGACTCCGGATCAGACTTTCCACGATCATCACGAGCAGGATCAGCTTGATGGTGAGATGAAGTGTAATGGGGATCAGGACACAGAGCGCTGATAAATGCAGCCCGCCAAGAAACGCGGCCAGCCACCGGGAAGGAGCAAGCTTCAAGCGCATTGCCGGCACCGTCATCACGCCACGTCCTTGTGCGTCATGTCGGGCAACACTTTACCAGTCGGGCCACGGGCATGCGAACGCTCATTGCCGCGAGCAGCACCAACCCGCCGTGCGGCAGGGTAACGATGCGCCGTCACGTGATCGGGACCGAAAGCGCGTTTCACGGTCGCGCACGCTTGCGTACGACCGTGGGACAAAGTAAGTTGATACGCCACGAGGCACATCACGAGGCGAGGCTCGCCATACTCCGCACGCGTGTGTGGGCACACTCGTCGAGCAGCAACCATGCAGCAAAGCAACAGGCCACTATCTCCCCATTTGCTCATCTGCAGGCCGCAGCCCACCTTGGTGCTTTCCATCACGCACAGAGGCATCGGAGTGTTGCTGGCGGTGGCAAGCGTACGGCTCGTCGACTGGCTATGGGCGATCGATTCCGGTCTTGATGCCTTCACTACCGCACAGGCTTTTTTCGATTCATGGTTCAGTCTCCTGCTGTTGTTCGGCTGCACATTTGCCCTGTTCTATCATTTGTGCAACGGCATCCGACATTTGTTCCGGGACGCCGGTTTGGGCCTGGATCTCGACGCCGTGTACCGCTCGTGCATGACGCGCCAAGCGCAACCCCGACGATGACCGCGCTGGCCCGCGTTCGCTGGCGCTGCCGGCGCGGCATGCGCGAACTCGACCTGCTGCTGGAGCGTCTCATCACCGACCATCTGCACACGCTCTCGCCCGCAGAGATCTCGATCCTCGAGCACCTGCTGGAGCAGGCCGACCAGGACATACTGGCTTGGCTGACCGGCCGCGTCACGCCTCCCGACGCGCAAATCGCGCGTCTGGTAGGCAAGCTCGCGGGCGCAAGCCGCGCCTCCTCGGCGCCTGCTGCGTTCCCCCGCTGAGGACTCTCCGCGGCTCCGAGCCCGGGGATTCGTTGGCGGCAAGCTCGGATTTGTCCCTCACCCATGAAATCTCGTGTAAAACGAGAGACAATTCGTGCTGTTCAGCCAGTGGTGGAACATTCATGTGTCGCTGGAGCGGCTGATAGACCGGGGTCCTTGATTGCGAGACCGCACACGATCAACTAATGCACGCGCAATGGAAACAGCACGCCGACGCCCTTGACCTCCCGCGGGGCGGCTTGCACAGCCACAGCGAGGTGGTTGTGGGAGCAGAACGGGACTGGGTCGTCGATTTGTCGGACACGGGAATCTTGCGCGTCAGCGGTTCCGATGCGCAGGCCTTCTTGCAGGGTCAGCTCACGAGTGATGTGCGGGACCTCACCCCTGGGACCATGCGGATCGGCGCATGGTGCAGTCCCAAGGGCCGCGTGTTGGCCATTTTCAGGATCCTGCAGCCCCGGCCGTCCGAGTACTGGCTGCAGCTCGTCGGCTCCCATCGCGTGGCTACGCTGCTGCCGCGCTTGCGCATGTTCGTGCTTCGTGCGCAAGTGGACATCGACGATATCAGCGACGAGCAAATCACCATCGGCTGCCAGGGCCGGCACATGCCCGACGCACTTCAAGGCTGCCTGGGAGGCACACCGCGCGACGTCGGCGGGGTCATCCGTCTGCATGAGGCCGTCGTCGTGCGTCTGCCGGGGGATGCACCGCGCTTTCAGATCATCGCGCCATTCGAGCGTATGTGCTCGGTCTGGGACTCGCTGGCGAAGCTGGCGAAGCCCGTGGGGCCGGCTGATTGGCGGCTGGCGGACATTCGCAGCGGCCTGACCGGCATTTACGACGAGACGGCCGACGAGTTCTTGCCGCAGATGCTGAATCTCGTCGAGCTGGGCGCCGTGGACTTCGAAAAGGGCTGTTATGTGGGTCAGGAGATCGTGGCCAGGGCATATTATCGGGGCAAGGTGAAACGCGGGTTGTACGCCGCACATACCGATGCGCGGAGTGCTCCGCTGCACGCTGCGCGCATCGTCACGACCGACACGGCGGCAAGCGCCGGGCACATCGCCGATGTTGCACCCTCCCCGCGCGGCGGTTACGAGCTGCTAGCCGTCATCAATGTCGAGCAGGCCAACGCGTCAGCGCTGGCCATCGACGATCCCTCGGGCTCGACCCTGAGAGTACACCAGCCACGCGCACAGCCCGCGCACTGAAACCCGGCTCACGCTGTTCACCTGGACACCAACGCTCATACCCGAGCTGTTGCAAGCGGGAGATATCGCCGATGCGTCGAGTCACACCGGGCGGGATGTCGAATCACGCACGTTTGCGCCTGATCGCGGAGGTCCGGTGAAGCATGCGGGATAGGACAAGCACGGGCGTGGCCCCTGGGCAGCACTCCCACAATCCCTTCGTGCCGCTGTGGTGGCTGCGATCGCCCCATCTGCAGACCCTTTGGGCCGGAGTGCTGCGCTCGGTGCCGCGGCCCGACATGACGCAAGAGCGCCTCGAGCTGCCGGACGGGGACTTCGTGGATCTCGCCTGGTCACATGGCCCCGGCACGGGGCTGGCCATCCTGCTGCACGGTCTCGAGGGGTCGCTCGATTCGACGTACATACGCGGTATGGTCCACGCCCTGCTGGCGCATGGCTGGCAGAGCGTGGTCATGCACTTCCGGGGTTGCAGCGCCACGCCGAATCGCCTGCCACGCACCTACCATTCCGGCGATACGCAGGACCTGGCTCTCGTGGCTGCGCGCATTCGCGAGCGCTTCCCCGAGATCCCCATCGCCGCAATCGGCTTTTCTCTGGGCGGCAACGTGCTCCTCAAGTGGCTGGGCGAAAGCGGCGCCCGCGCCTGCGTGGATGTCGCCGTGGCTGTGTCCGCCCCCATGGAGCTGGCAGTCTGCGCCAAGCGGCTGGAACACGGCATTTCCCGAATCTACCAGCGTCACCTGATTGATTTACTGCATGCGAAGATCCGTGAGAAATTCAGCAGCGGCGACGCACCCATCGATGTGCAGGCGCTCGAAAGCTGGCGCACGTTTCGCAGCTTCGACGACCATGTCACCGCACCGCTGCACGGATTTGCCGGCGTGGACGACTACTACGCGCGCGCGAGCGCCCGCCAGTACCTGGGGTCCATCGGTGTACCCACACTGATTATCCAGGCCCGCGACGATCCGTTCATGAGCGAATCCGTGATCCCGGCCCCTGACGAGCTGAGCGCGGTCACCACGCTTGAAGTAAGCGAGAAAGGCGGGCACGTCGCATTCATAGGCGGGACACTGTTGCCGCACTACTGGCTGGAGGACCGCATTCCCCGATTCCTGGATGATGCATTGCGGTGAAGGTGTTGCAGAGAACCAAGCGCCCTGCAATCGACGTTCGCGGACTGAAGTCCGCTCCTACGGGGGGGCTTCGACAATCCGGGGTGATTTGCGTGGACCCTTCGGGCTTCGCTCA
>CAZSDY010000234.1:0-5613 GCA_964605765.1 uncultured Ectothiorhodospiraceae bacterium
AGCCGCTTCGCCTCGGCCTTCCACGACTTCGCGTTACGCTGTCGCTTGCCGTTGCTCGCCGTCGCCGTCGTCTCAGTTTTCTTGGTCGTCATCGTCATCGTCTGTCTCCTCGTCGTCTTCTGCCTCAATGCCGAGCTTCCGCGCCGCCACGTCGAGCGAGTAGCGTAGCCCGGCCGAGCCCAGGCCATCCCACCATCGTGCCACCGACTCGGCGCAGCAACCGACTTCGATGGCGAGCCTGTACTGGTCTTCCCTTGAGAGGGTTCCACGCTTCATGCTGCACAGTTTGCGCCGAAGGTTTTACACAAGTCAAGCAAAAACTTGTTGACAACCTGTTGGGGCCGTGCGCAGAATAGCCCCGTGAGCAGCCAGGGGCAGAAGGTGGCGACGTGCCGGTGCTGCGGCGCCACGTACACGAGGGCGGCGTGGCGGTCGTTGCCGCTGGTCGGCGCGATGGACGTGCCTGCGACCGCCTCAGATGCCGCTGAGCGGCGCGAGCTGCGCAACTGTACCTGTGGCAGCACCATCAGCATCGACGTGCTGGGACGGCCACATGGCGCTCTCACGGGCAAGGAGAAAAGCGATGGCTGACGACAACAAGCTGGCGAAGCGTGGTGGCGATGAACTCACCCGCATCCAGGGGGAGTACGATGACCCGGAGCGGATCCGGCAGTGGATGGGGTGGGCGGCGAGGCACTGCCGGCTGGTGGCGCCGGCGCCAAACGTGGCCTCAGTGCCGGAGGGGTTCGGGGTGGCGCTCAGCGTCGTGACGCCGGACATACACGACACCTACGAGGTGGGTGGTGGCAAGCGCGCCCACGGGCGGGCCACGTTGCAGCAGATCGGAGCGGCAGCGGGGGTGAGCTGGGATGCGCAGCAGAGCGGGCGGCTCGACGATGGGAGCGATCCGCACTACTGCCACTATCGGGCAGTGGGGGTCGTGCGGCAGTTCGACGCCTCGGAGCTGGTCATCATCGGCGACAAGGAGATGGACCTACGCGAAGGCAGCGCGCAGATCGTTTCGATGCACGAGCGCTACGAGCGCAAGCTGGCCCAGTGGCTCAAGGGCGGCAAGCGGGGGAAGCGGGCGAAGGACCCGACGGCTCAAATCAGCGAGATGCGCCTGCACATCCTGTCGCATGCGCAGACCAAGGCGCAGCTTCGCGCGATCCGTTCCATGGGGGTGCAGAGCTCGTACACCGGCGACGAGTTGGGCAAGCCCTTCGTGGTGGCCAAGCTCATCTTCACCGGGCAGTCCGACGACCCCGAGCTGCGCCGGCAGTTCAGCGGGCTCGTGGCCTCGCGCTACCTCGGGGCCCGCACAGCTCTCTTCGGCGCCCCAGGGCAGCCGCAGTTGCCTCCCCGGGCCGAGCGGCACGCGCCACCCGAGGTGGGCAACGTGCCGCTCGAGCCGGACGACGCGACGCCGAGCGCGCCCGAGGTGCAGACGCCGCCCCCGCCGTGCAGCGCCCCTGAGCCCGAGGGCTTCGATGAGCCCGATCTGCCGCCCGAGGCTTACGCCGACGAGCCGGAGCCCGAGCCGGACGACGGGGAGGCTCAGGCAGAGCACGTCGTACCCGGTCGGGGCCAGCATGGCGGAAAGCCGCTCGCCGACGCGCCGACGCATGTGCTGCGCTGGTGGGCGCAGCGCATCAGCGAGAACCTTCACAACGGCAAGACGCCGGACAAGTATCGGTTCCGCGACACGAATCTGCTGGCAGCGATGGAGGCCGAACTGGGGCGGCGCGATGCGGGCGGCGCGGGGGAGGTGCGACCATGAAGCGCGTCGCCGTCATCGCCGACAGCCACTTCGATGCCTCACCCGGGGGCCGCTTCGATGAGTGCGTCCGCATCCACGGCTGGATCGCTGACAGCCTCGCCGAGCACGAGGTGGATCTCATCCTGCACGCCGGCGACATCTTCGAGCGACGCAGCACTCCGGTGGAGCGCAACGCCGTCGGCACGTGGCTCAGGCGGTGCGCAGACATCGCCCCGGTGATCATCGTCTACGGCAACCACGACGTGCCCGGCGACCTCGACTTGTTCGCCCAACTGCGCGCGAAGCATCCCATCTCGGTGTGCTCCAGCGCAGAGGTGATTGACACCGCTGGTTGCGCCGTTGCGTGCCTCCCCTGGCCGCGCAAGGCCAACCTGCTCGCTCAGATGCCGGCCGCTTCCGCCGAGCAGACGGGCGCTGCCGCGAGCGAGGCGCTGTGCGACGTGCTGCGTGGCCTTGGCGAAGAGTTCGATCCCTCCGGCAGTCCCCGCATCCTGCTCGCCCACGCGATGGTCACGGGGAGCCTCACAAGCACCGGCCAGCCGCTCGTGGGCATGGACATGGAGGTGGGGCTCGACGACCTTGCGCTTGCTCACGCTGACGCTGTGGCGCTGGGCCACATCCACATGCCGCAGGGCTGGGAGTACACGCAGAACGCCCGCCGAGCACCGGTCATCTACGCCGGCAGCCCCCGCCGCACCAGCTACGGTGAGGTGGAGGACAAGAGCTATCTGCTGCTCAGCTTCGAGGGGCCCGGGGCACCGGATGTCCAGCGTATCTCGACGCCGTGCCAGCAGATGGTGCTCATCGAGGCACAGTGGGCCCCGGACCAGGGGCTCGTGACCAATGGCTGCGAGAATGTTGTGCGACCCGACGCCGATGTGCGACTGCGGGTGCTGGTGGCCGCCGACCAGCGGGAGGCTGCTAGGGTCGCGGCGAGTGAGCTGCGGTACAAGCTGCTCGGCTCTGGCGCCGAGCGCGTGACCGTCGAGGAAGTCGTCGAGCCGACCGCCACCGCCCGCGACACGACGGTGGCCGAAGCCGGCACCGTGGCCGACAAGCTCCGGGCACTCTGGCGGCTGCGCGGCAAGGAGCTGCCGCCGGGGCAGGCGCCTCGCGTGCTCGGGCGACTGGCTGAAATCGAGGCGGAGGTGCAGGTATGAGGTTCGATTCGATCACGTTGCACGGCCTTGGGCCGTTCACCGAGGGCGTCACGGTGGATCTGCGCTCGCTGCCTGGTCCGCTTGTCGCCGTGACGGGCGAGAACGGTGCCGGCAAGAGCGTGCTGCTCGAGTCGATGCCAGGTGCCCTCTACCGGCGCACGCCAACCCGCGGCACGCTCGGCGACCTCGCCACAGCGCGCGATGCCTTCGCTGAGGTCCAGGTCCAGAACGGCGCCAGCTACCGGGTGCGGCAGACCGTGGATGCGGTGAGCGGCAAGGGTGAGGCTCTGGTGCTCGACGGCGAGACGGGCGAGCCACTCGTCGAGAGCGGCAAGCGCAGGGATGCCGACCACTGGGTCGCCGAGCACCTGCCCCCGGCCGAGGTGCTGTACTCCAGCTTGTTCGCGCCACAGGGCAGCGGCGGGTTCCTGGATCTGGACCCCGCGCCGCGAAAGGCGGTGCTGATGCGCGTGCTTGGCCACCAGAGACTCGAGGAGTTGAGTCGTGCTGCTGGTGAGCGGGCACGGGCTATGGAAGAGACTGTGCGCACCACGTCGGAGCGGCTAGCCGACGAGGTGGCACGTGGCGGAGATGCGAAAGCGCTGGCCAAGGAGCTCAAAAGCGCCGAGCACGTGCTCAGCGTAGCTCGCAAAGCGGTGGCCGAGGAAGACGAGCGGTTGGCCAAGCTGCGCGACGAGCAGCGCGCCTACGAGGTGAAGCTCGAGAAGCACCGGGCCGCGCAGGCCGAGCGCGACAAGCTGTTCGCCAAGCTGCTGGCAGCCGGCGACACGGCGGCACGCTGCGAGCAGGATCTCGCCAAGTTCAGCAAGCTGCTCGACGGCGCCGACAAGGTGCGCGAAGCGGCGCGAGACTTGCCGCGGCTGGAGGCCGAGCTGGCGCACTCGAAGGAGGCGCTCGCACGGCTCACCAATGAGCAGAACATGGCGTTGGCGGCGTCAAAAGAAGCGCAGACGACGCAGACCAACGTGGGCGCCGTGGAACACGCCGCCGAGCAGCGCGTGGCCGGCCTCGAAGATCGCCTGGAGCAGATTTCGGAGTTCGAGGAAGGCGCCGCCAAGCTGCACGAGATCGCCGAGCGCCAGACGGCATGGGCCTTACAGCTCTCGCGAGAACGAAACGAGCTGTCACGCCTCGAGGAGCTGCGGCTGCACAGCGCTGAGCAGCGCATCGACGGGCTGCGGAAGGGGCTCGCCGACATCGCGGCAGGTCATTCCGATCCCGCGGGGCACGCGAGCGGTGTGCTCAGCGAGGATGACGCGCTTGCGCGTGATGCTGCCGAGGCCCCCAAGCACATCGAGGCGCAGCGCGAGCTGCTGCGCCATGCCGAGAGCGAAGCGTCGGCTGCCGACAAGCGCTTGACCGCTGCCGAGCGCGCAGCCGAGATCGTAGCCGAGCTGCCGGAGCTGCGCGAGCAGCTCACCGAGGCGCAGCGTTCGCTCGACACCACCAGGGAGGCGGTGCAAGGCGCCATCAAGCGGGCCAAGGGTGTCCGCGAAGACTGCGCCATGCTGCACGACGAAGTGGAAGGCGCGCAGAAAGACGTGGCCAAGAAAACCCGCAGCATCGAAGCGACGCGGGCAATTGCCGCCGACGCCGAGCGCATCGAGCAGGCACAGGAGCAGCAAGCACGGCTCACGGCAGATCTCGCCACCGCCACCGCCGAACGAGAATCGGTGCAGGCAGAGCTCGATGCCGTTCCCGACCGCGGCGACATGCCGCCGTTCGACGAGTACGAGCTGCACCAGGCCGAACATGACCAGCAGGATGCTCAGCAGGGCATGCAGCGGGCCACGGCCACCGTCGCCACCGCCACTGAGCGACTCGAACGCGCCAAGGCGAGCGCCAAGCGCCAGAAGGAACTGCGCCGCGACCTCGGGGAGTTAACCGAGGCCGCAGGCGACTGGCGGCTGCTTCACCGCGACCTCGGGCGCGACGGCGTGCAAGCGCTGGAGCTCGACGCGGCAGGCCCCGAGCTCACCGAGCTGGCGAACGACCTGCTGCACACCTGCCTCGGCCCGCGCTTCAGCGTGCGGCTCGAGACGGTGCGTCAGAAGGCGAGTGGCAAGGGCGAGCGGGAAGGCTGCTGGGTGACCGTGCTCGACAGCACGTCGGGTCGCGAGGGTGACGCCAAGACGTTCAGCGGTGGAGAGCGCGTGCTCATCGGCGAGGCGGTGAGCCTCGCCATCGCCATGCTGGGCGTGCGCCATGCCGGATTCACCGAGCCCACGCTGGTGCGCGACGAGACGGGTGCGGCCCTCGATGCCGAGAAGGGCCGGCACTACATCGCGATGCTGCGCCGTGCAGCCGAGCTCGTGGGCGCCGCCCATGTGCTGTTCGTCACCCACGACACCGCGCTGCACGAGTTGGCCGACGCCCGTATCGTCGTGGCCGGTGGCAAGGTGGAGGTGCGACTGTGACCCATTCCGCCACGTCGCTCATCATCCCCTCGGGCGAATGCAACGCGGAATGGCTCGCACGCATCCTGCCGCGGTTGCTGTTCACGGTGCCACCGCTCGGCGGGCAGCACCCCGAGGCAGCCGTCCTGTTCGACCCGAGCACGCATGACGTGCGCCCGGTGCGCCTCGACGCGCGCGGGCAGGTGGAGCCATGGCAGATCAACTGAGGTCAGTGAAGCAGTGTCCCGCGCCCGGC
>CAZSDY010000235.1:0-5603 GCA_964605765.1 uncultured Ectothiorhodospiraceae bacterium
GGGCGCGGGGCAGACAGAGGGGTGCCACGTGTGGGCGGAAGGGTTGGCCTCGCGGCCGGGGAGCCAGTCGCGATCGGCGAGATGCGCATCCATGACCTCGAGCCCGGCGCGCCCGTAGCTCTGGCACTGTGCCAGATCCCAGGGCCGGCCAAAGAGCTTCACGGCCCGGGCGCGGGCGAGGCCAAACAAGCACTCGTTCTCGGCCACCGCCATCCATTGCATCACCCGCGCCATGCCGCGCGCCTCGGTCGGCAGCCAGTGCTCGGTCCCGTAACGCCGGGCGAGATAGACCAGGATTGCCTGCGAGTCCCACACCGTGGTCTGCGCGTCGACCAGCACCGGGATCTGCCCGCGGGGATTGAGCGCGAGAAATGCCTCGGTCCTGTTCTCGGCATCCGGCAGGCTGATCTCGCGGGATTCGTACGCCAGCCCGAGCAACGCTAGGAACAGACGAATCTTGTAGGCATTTCCCGAATACTCCGCACCGTAGAGTTCCATATCACCCCCCTGTTTCTTGAGTCGCCGGTCATGATACCTGCCGCGCCCTGCCACAGTCATCCGGGTGCGGCAAGGCGTAAGGGTTAGCTCTTGTTCAGTGCATCTTAGAGGGCCACCAATCCGACTGATCTTCGCATAATGCAGTAACACACGGGCGCCCCCGCTGGGTGCTTGACCTGACGAGAATCGGGAGCTGGCCGTTCTGCCGAGTCCATTCGGATTCGTTAGAATGCAGGATATGCAAGAGCTGGCAGCAACGAGCGCAGCGCGGGGCGACACTCCGCCTGCACACGCCCCGGTGTGGACCGTCGACATCTGGCGCGGCGCAGACGAAGGGGAGTTCGTCTCCTACGAGGTGCCGCGGAACGAGCGCCAGACCGTGCTCGATGTCGTGAGCTGGGTGCAGCGCCACCGCGCGCCCGATCTCGCCTACCGCTTCGCGTGCCGCGTCGGCATGTGCGGGTCGTGCGCGATGATGGTCAACGAGCGCCCGCGCTGGACCTGCCGCACGCAGGCCGCGACGGCTGCCAGCGGCCGGCGCCTGCGGCTTGCGCCGCTGCGAGCTCTGCCGCGCATCAAGGACCTCGTCACCGACATGCGCCCGTTCTTCGAGCGCTGGCGCGAGGCGGGCGGGCACTTCGAGGCGAGCGCTACGCGCACCGATCCTTTCCCGCGCGTCGATCCGGCCGGGGGGGCGCGCCGCGCGGCCGATGCCGCCATCGAGTGCATCAACTGCGCGGTGTGCTTTTCCGCGTGCGACGTGGTTGCCGGCGATTCGGACTATCTGGGACCGGCCGCGCTCAATCGCGCCTGGACGCTCGTCAACGACGAGCGCCACGCGGCACGCGAGTCGGTGTTGCGCGCCGTCACACGGCGCGGCGGCTGCATGCACTGTCACACGCAAGCGTCGTGCACCGAGCACTGCCCGATGGGGCTCGACCCCTCGGCCAGCATCGCCGGGCTCAAGCGGTTCAGCCTCGCCGTCCTGCTCGGCAGGACGCCGTGGTGAGCGAACTGGCCCTGTTCTGGCTGCAGCGCCTCTCGGCCATGGTGCTCGCACCGCTCGTCGTCACGCACCTTGCGGTCATTCTCTACGCCATGCACGGTGGCTTGAGCGCGGCCGAGATCTTGGCGCGCACGCAGGGCAACGTCGCGTGGGCAGTCTTCTACGCGCTGTTCGTGGTGGCCGTTGCCGTGCACGCCCCCATCGGGCTTCGCAACATCGCCCGCGAATCGACAGCGTGGCGTGGCGCGGGGCTGGATCGCGCCATGGTGCTGCTCGGCATCGCCCTGCTGGCGCTCGGGCTTCGAGCGCTGTGGGCGTTGTTCGCGTGAGCACCGGGATGCGTCAACACACCGGCTACCGCGCGTTCATGCTGCACCGCCTCTCGGGGCTCGCCCTGGCGCTTTTCGTGCCGCTGCACTTTCTCGCGCTGGCACTCGCCATCGAGGGCGAAGCGCGGCTGGAGACGATGATCCGCTGGACCGATCAGGGCGCGGTGAAGCTTGCCGAGTGGGGGCTCGTGGTGTTGCTCGGCGTGCATCTCATGCTCGGCCTTCGCCTGCTCGCCATCGAGATGCTGCCGTGGCGCGGGGCGTTGAAGCGCGCCGTGCCCATCGGTCTTGCCGCGGCGTTCGCGGTGGGCGCGGCGTTCTGGATTGCTGTCTCGTGAGCTTCGCCATCGAGCGCCACCGCACGGACATCCTCATTCTCGGCAGCGGGGGGGCCGGGCTCTTTGCGGCATTGCACGCGCGCAAGGCGGGGCCGGAGCTCGACATCACGGTGGCGAGCAAGGGGCTGCTCGGCAAGTGCGGGTGCACGCGCATGGTGCAGGGCGGGTATAACGTGGCGCTCGCCGCCAACGATTCCCTGGAGCGCCACTTCATGGACACCATCACGGGCGGCAAGTGGTTGCCGCACCAGCGGCTCGCGTGGCGCCTGGTCGAGGGCGCGCGCGAGCGCATACACGAGCTCGAGAACGAGCTCGGCTGCTTCTTCGACCGCAACGCCGACGGCACGGTTCACCAGAAGGCCTTTGCGGGGCAGAGCTTCGACCGCACGGTGCACAAGGGCGATCTCACCGGCATCGAGATCATCAATCGACTGATGGAACGCACACTGGCGAGCGGCGTGCGTGCGCTCGAGGAGCACCGTGCCGTCGGCCTCATCCCCGCGCGCGATGGGTCTGGTATCGCGGCGGTGCTCTTCATCGACATCAGGAGCGGAGAATACCGCCTGGTCGAGGCACGCGCCGTGCTGCTCGCGACCGGCGGCGGACCGACCATGTACCGCTATCACACGCCCTCGGGCGACAAGAGCTGTGACGGCATGGCGATGGCGCTTGCGCTCGGTCTCGTGTTGCGCGACATGGAGATGGTGCAGTTCCATCCGACGGGGCTTCTTTCTTCGACGGCGAGCCGCATGACCGGTACGGTCCTCGAGGAGGGACTGCGCGGCTCGGGGGGCTGGCTGCTGAACGGCGCCGGCGAGCGCTTCATGCAGAACTACGATGCGGCCGCCGAGCGCGCCACCCGCGACGTGGTCTCGCGCAGCGTCTTCGCCGAGATGCGTGCCGGCAACACGAGCCCCAACGGCGGCGTATACATACAGATGAGCCACCTCGGCCCCGATTCCGTGCTCCGCCAGTTCAAGGGCATGGTCAAACGCTGCGCCGACTGTGGCTTCGATCTGGCCGGCGGTCGGGTCGAGGTGGTGCCGACGGCGCACTACATGATGGGAGGCGTCGAGTTCGAACTCGACTGCTCGACGACAGTGCCTGGTTTGTTCGCGGCCGGCGAGGATTGCGGTGGCGTGCACGGTGCGAACCGTCTGGGCGGCAACGGCGTCGCCGACTCCACGGTCTTTGGCGGTATCGCCGGAGACACCATGGCGCAATGGGTGGCCGCGAACGGCGGCTTTCAAACGCCGGACGACGATGCCGTGGCGAAGGCTTTATCGCACGCCGAGCGCCCCTTCGGACTCCCGGCTGAGGGATTGCACGAACTGGAGACGCGGCTCAGCGAGACGATGTGGAACGATGCCGGCATCATTCGCGACGCCGCGGGGCTCGAGCGCGCACTTGGTTCCCTGCGAGAATACCGCGAGGCGCTCGGGCGATGCGGCATCGGCCGCGGCTCGCGCGCTTTCAATCTCACTTGGGCTGCGTGGCTCAACCTCGCAAGCCTCATCGACGTGAGCGAGGCCATTGCGGTATCAGCACTGGCCCGTGAGGATTCCTGCGGTGCTCATCATCGCGCCGATGCCCTCACTGCGGATGAGCCTGTCGAGGTACGCTACGTGCGTGTGCGCCGCGACGGCGCCTCGCTCACCACCGAGTGGGTATCGGTCGACTTCCCCATCGTTTGCCCGGGACAATCGCTGATCGCTGATGCAGCCGAGGCACCCGCGGGCGTGCATGGAGCAACGCCATGATCGAGACTGCCGTCATCGAGCAGACCGCCCATGCGCTGATGCGCAAGGCGGGCATCGAGATCCCGGAGGACTACCGCGACGGCATCCGCCGCATGACCGAGAGCGAGCAGGGCGAGCTGTCGTGCTTCGTGCTGCAGACCATGCTCGAGAACTGGGACGCGGCCAAGGTCGACAGCCGGCCCATGTGCGCCGATACCGGCCTGCCGCGCTTCTACGTGAAGAGCGGCAACGAAGCACGCCTGGAGGGCGGATTCATCGCGCTCGAGCGCGCGCTTCGCACGGCGACGGCGCGCGCCACGTACGATGTACCGCTGCGCCCGAACCGCGTGCATCCGCTGTGGCGCACCGACCATGACAACAACGTGGGCATCAACGCCCCCGAGATCGAGTATAGCTTCGAGCCCGGCGCCGACTGGCTGGAGTTGACGACCGTGCACAAGGGCGGGCTGTTCGGCACCGACTACCGCATGTTGTTCCCCGGCGACGGCATCGACGGCATCAAACGCTTCGTGCTCGACGGCCTCGTCGCCTTCGGCAAGCGTGGACTCGCCTGCCAGCCGGCTATCCTGGGTATCGGCCTCGGCGGATCCAAGGACACCTGCATGGTGCTCGGCAAGCAGGCGGCATGCCTGCGGGTGGTCGGCGATCGCAATCCCGACCCGCGCATCGCGGAGCTCGAGATGGCGTTCAAGGTGCTCGGCAACAGCATCGGCATGGGTGCCATGGGATTCGTGGGCTCATCCATGGTCGTCGATTGTCACATCGAGGTGGGCTACACCCACACCGGCGGCATGCCGGTGAGCATGCACTGCTTCTGCCTCTCCTCGCGCCGCGCCACGGCGCGTATCAACGCCGACGGCTCGGTCGAGCATCGCACCGACCCGCGGTGGTTCACCCCCTACATGCGCAGGGAGTCGATCGAATGGCCGGAAACGCAGCGAAGCTCACAACGCTCAGACTGAGCACACCCGCGAGCCCCGAGGCGCTCGCGAGTCTCGCGCTCGGCAACGTCGTCTACCTCGACGGGCTCGTCTACACCGCGCGCGAAGGCGTCTACAAACGCATACTCGAGCAAGGCGAGCCGGTGCCGCTCGATCTGGCGGCACTCAGCAATGTCAACTTTCATTGCTCGCCGGCCGCGGCACGCGACGGTGCGGGCGGCTACCATGTCGGCGCGGTGACCGCGACCGCGAGTTTTCGTTTCTCGAAGTGGATGAGAGACTGGTTCCGCGTCTCCGGCGCCAAGGTCATCATCGGCAAGGGGGGCATGTCGGTCGAGGACTATCGGCGAGATTTCGTCCCGGCGCACGCGGTCTATCTCACGACGGTCGGCTACGGCACCGGGGCGCTGCTGGGGCGCGGTGTCAGCGCTGTGCGCGATGTCTACTGGCTCGATGAGCTCGGCATCGCGCAGGCGCTGTGGGTGTTCGAGGTGAAGGACTTCGGTCCCTTCCTGGTCGAGGGGGACATCCACGGCGAGAGCCTGTTCGAGCGTGCCAACCGCGAGATTAATACCAACCTGGAACGCCTCTACGAGGGACTCGGGCCGCCCGCGCTGCGCCGCTTCGGCGAAACCGACGACCGCGGTGAAGAGCTCATCTGAGCAGGTACGCCGCGTGGTAGGGGACGCCTATAACTTAATAACTTAGGCGATCGCCTAAGTTATTAAGTT
>CAZSDY010000236.1:0-5575 GCA_964605765.1 uncultured Ectothiorhodospiraceae bacterium
GCTCGGCACAGGGGCCGGTGTTGGTTGAGTCACCCGCTAGAGCGACTACGAGAAAATGAAAGGGTTGGAATCCGCCAATCATGTGACCAGCCTATCTCGACCAATGGATTACGACAATCCGGGGCCTTCGATCTCGTTTTTGGATAGTACGGGGTAAATTTGTGTCGGAGACAGAGATTTACTCCACCCCCTTTTTTGGATGTCAGTAGCTGTGGTTCGCGATGAATGGTTCGCGCCAGTCCTTGTACCATCCGAACAGGCGGTTGCCCGTGTCGGTTATCACGAAGGTGTCCCGGCCCGTCATCAGCTCGCCGTCGGGGCCGGTGATGATCGGTGATACAACCAGTACCATGCCTGGCGCGAGCACGGTCCGATCCCCGGCGCTCAGATAAGGGGGCTCGCGGGGTGTGACGCCGACCCCGTGCCCCACCGGCAGCTGGGTCACGAGCTTCGCTTCCGCGGCTGTGGCAGCGTCCGTCACCGCCGCGTGCACTTCGGCGGCGGTGACCCCCGGGCGGAGGTGGGCTCGTGCCGCTTCGCGGAGATCGACGAGGGTGGCGTAGGCGGCTCGTTGTGCCTCGTCCGGTTCGCCCAGCACCAGCATCCTCGCGCCCGTGCTCCAGTATCCGGCGCGCGAGGCATCAAGCTCCATTCGCATCAGCTCCTGCGGCTGACCCTTTCGGGCCGAACCAACACCGTAGCGCGGGGCATTCGGCCAGAACTTCCGAGCATTCGAGCCGGCCGAGACCTGCGCAACCGCGTGGTGTCCAACCTCGTCGAGCCCCCTTTCGATGGCATGGATGCGAATGCTCTCGCTCTCCCCAATCTCGGTACCGAGGCTGGTCACGAGGATGTGATGGGCGGCGCCGTTCAGCGCATGGTCGGTGTCTCTCGCCACTTCCTCCAGCCACTCGACCTCCTCGCGGGTCTTCACCATCCTCAGTTCCGCAAGCCAGTCGTCACAGGGCACGAGCTCGAGTCGTCCCAGTGCTCGGGTGAGTCCGTCGAAGCTCGAAATCGGCACGCGTCTTGTATCGACCCCGATCGTGCCCGACTCCCCAACGATGTCCAAGACCACTCGGGCGACGATATCAATAGCCGTGTCCGCGCTCTCATGCTCCTCGTAAGCACGCGTCTCACCGTTCCAGGCAAGATTTCGAAAGCTCTCCTCCCACAGCGCAGGGAGGACGCACACCGGTGTTACGCGCTTCGCCCAGAGAAGCGCCATTGGCCGGTCGGCGAAACTCGGGGGATAGTGCAGGTGGGCGCCGGTCAGATACTGAACGTTGTCGTACCCGAAGACGAGGATCGCATCTAGCTTCGAGTCGTCGAGCGCCCGTTCGACTTTGGAGACGATGCCTTCGCCGATCGTCACTCGGTCCATGCTAGTCCGCTCCTTCGGGTTCATGCGCGACCACGGAGCGTCGGAGGAGGCATCAATGCGTCGCCCGGAATCCGGTGACCGCATAGAGCCGGTCCCACTCCCGGTACCAGCTGAGCCGACACGGTCCGTCCTCGGTGATAGCGTAGACGTCCTTGTCGTGAATGAGCGCTTCACCCTCTCCGCGCGTGTAGACGTCGAGGGCGATGACCATATTCACCGCCAGCTCAGTCTCGCAAGCGCTGTCGAGATAAGGCGGCTCGTGGTGGCTCCGGCCTACGCCGTGACCGACCCCGACCTCTTCCCAGAGCGATGCACCCATCCGTCTCGCCTGGTCGCGCACGCATGCATGCACGTCGCGGCAGGCGACACCGGCACGAAGCTGCTCCAAGGCGCTCATCTTCAGCCTGCGATTCACGTCGTACGCCGCCTGTGCCTCGCGGCTTGGTCTGCCGGTCCTTCCCATGCGTCCAACGTTGCACCAGTAGCCCGCATGATGGCTGCTCACGTCCATGCGGAACATCTCTCCCTGCCTGAAGAGACCGTGCTGCGGCGCATAGTGAAGACGTGCGTCGCGGCCAAGCAGGGTGGCGAGCAGCCCCACGCCCGAACCACCGTTCTCATTGACGTGCACCCGGATCCGTTCAGTAAACTCGGCGATGGTGTACCCGACCGTGTCGACCGTGCCCTCGAGGTGCATCAGTGCGTACACGATTGCGCGATCCGCTTCGTTGCAGGCGGTCTCGATCAGCGCAATCTCGCTGTCCGTCTTGACGATGCGAAGACGCTCCAACAGTCCGTCGGCGCTGGTCCAGCTGACGTTCGGACGACTTGCCTCGAGTGAGCGCATCAGGTGTCTGGTGACGTGGCGAGTGTCGACGGCAATCGAGCTTCGTTCCAAGCCTTCGGCCTCGAGTCTTGGCGCGAGTGCGTGCACTATCGCGTCGGGTGCGTTCTCGTCAAAGACGTGGACATCGCCCCACCACCCTTGCCCGGCGATCGCCTCCGCCCAATCGACCGGGGCAAAGACCACCGCGGCACCCCTTCTTGGCAACAGCACGGCCGCGTGTCGCTCCGGGTAGTGCTCCGCGAAGGGGAGCACGCTCTGCGTCAGGTAGCCGAAGTTGTCGGCCCCGAATATCAGCAGGGCATCGAAATCGCACCCATCCAGCGCGGCGGCTGTCTTCGCGCGTACGCATTCGAGCGGCGGCTCATCCGGTCTTTTGGACGTCAATGACTGGCCCTCCCGACCGCTGACGACGACCCCCGAGCCCGGAGGCGGGACGGTCGTGGGACCGACCGGCTCTTGCAGGCGATGCCACCGTGCCTGTATCGTCTGAACGAATACAGCGAGCGGGGAGTCCCTGCGAAATGAAAGACGTATGGGAGCAAGACGCGACCAGCATCGACCAGTACCATCACGTCGAGTGCAAACGGGGTCGTGAGTTCATTATCAGGCTGACCACCGGTGCCGACGTCTACCGGGCAATCCAGAAGTTCGCCATCGACCAGGGTGTCAAGTTCGGAAAGATTCACGCCGCTTTCATGGGCGGCTTCAGTCCGGCGAGGATGGAGATGTGGGTGCCCGATACCGAGAACCCCGAGAACTGGCACATGGAACGCGTGGCCGGTTTCGACAACCTCAGCATGGTCCTCGGCATGAGCGGCATGATTCATACGAGGCTCGAGGGTGGCAAGCCCAGCCCCTTTCCGGCTATCCACTACGTGATCGGCGGCGCGTGGAACGTGCCGACGGTCGGTGGACATCTTGCCAAGGGCACCATCGTCAAAGGGGTCATCGAGTGCTTTGTCACCGAGATCCTCGGCATCGAGGAGCTCCTGCCGAGTGGATACGACCCAAAGACGGACTCCGCCCCGGAGGAGTGGTACAAGGAAGCTTGATTCTCGCCACCAGCGCACTCCGGTCAGCCCCGATCGGGTTCCTGCTCCGCCGCGCGCAGCCATTCGGAAACATCCGCATCGTCGAGCATGGTGCGCATGTAGGCAGCTTCCGGCTCTCCCACCGCCACCTGGTAGGTGTGAAAGCGAAGCACCACCGGCGCGTACATGGCGTCGGCAATCGAGAACTGCCCGAACAGCCACGGACCTCGGGGCTCGCGCGCGAGCGACTCGGACCAGATCGTACGCACTCTTTCGATGTCGCGTTCCAGCGCCGGGGTCGAAGGGACGCGGTGCGGCGTCGCTTTCCAGTTCATCGACATCTGGTCCCGCAGCGCGTCGAAACCGGAGTGCATCTCGGCGCTGACGGCCCGGGCCATGGCACGAGCGCCGGGCTCCTTCGGCCACAGGACGCCGTTCCCGTACGCCTCGTTGGCATACTCACAGATCGCGAGCGAGTCCCAGATGACCAGACCGTCGTCGTGCAGCGCCGGTACCCGCCGGGTCGGCGAGTAGCGGTGGATCCTCTCCTCGAACTCCTCGGTGTCGAGAGGAATCAGCTCTTCGTCGAAGGGTACCCCGCTCTTGCGCATGGCCAGCCACGCCCGTAAGGACCAGGAGGAGAAGTTGTTGTCTCCGATGACGAGAAGGGGTCTTGCCATGGTCGTCCGTCGCTGTGCGGGAAGGGGTCGGGCAATTATACTGAAAGGCCATCTTCGAACGACAAGAACGTGAACACTACGCCCGCATCCCCCACCGCAACCGGACTGATCACATTCTTCTACTACGACCAGCTCGACGCCGCGGTCGCATTCTATCGCGACGTCATGGGTTTCGAGCTCGTCACCGATCAACGATGGGCGAAAATCTTCAAGGTTGCCGGCGACGCCTACGTCGGCTGTGTGGACGGGGCCCGGGGATACCACCGGCCGAGCGAACGCAAGCCGGTTCTGTTGACGGTCGTGGTCGACGATCCCGACGCCTGGTACGCCCACTTCCACCGCCATGGCGTACGGACACTCGGGCCGCCGCGCGACGACGAGGATCTCGGTGTCAGGATATTCTTTCTCGAGGATCCGGAAGGCTACGCGATCGAGATTCAGAAGTTCTATTGACGTTGACGAGTCAAAAAAGGTGTCAGGTTTATTTAGACTCTTATTGCCAAGGATTCCAACGTACTGTGGACAAGAAACAAGAAGGTTCCATCATGCCAAAATATCTGCGCGCCCTCTTGGCTGGGGAAGACCTACAAAACAGTGCGATCGAACGGGGCCGAAAAATAAACCTGACACCTTTTTCGTTGCTTTGCCCCGGATCGGCCCGAAAAACCAATCCTTCCAAATCCGCAATAGACCCCAGCGCCAGTTCCGACAAATCCTTGCCATGCGCGTAACGATGGAACGGCGAGTCCAGATACGTGCCCGTATTGGCCACCATTTCGATCTTCCCTATGTGGAAGGTCGTGCCCTCGGCATAATGCGCCTCGGAGGCCTCGCGGCTGAGAAAATCACAGATGATCGGCGCAGGCAGTCCTTTGTAGCTAAGCATCCCATGTTCGACTGTATGGCTAAGATCGATCAGTCTTCTCATCATTTCCTCCGCGTCGCTCACCATCCACGCTGATGATCGGTGGATTATCCGTGGCGGGGTTAATCTCGCCTGAGAGGACGGTTTCACGGTAGTCGAGGGTATCGCGCACCCGCGCGCCGCGCGCACGCAGCCACACGGTCGCGGTGGCGGCCAGCACCACGAACGGCACCACCGAGAGGTTGAGCACCTGCCAGCCCAGCGCATGGTGCAGCGCGCCCGAGGAGGTCGCGGTCAGCGCCACGGTGCCGAAGACCAGGAAGTCGTTCAGTCCCTGCGCCTTGGCCATCTCCGCGCTGCGGTAGGTGCCGGTTAGCAGCGTGGTCGCACCCACGAACAGGAAGTTCCAGCCGATCCCGAGCAGCGCCAGCGCGACGCTGAAATGGGCGCGCCCGTGGCCGGCGATATTCACGACTATGCACAGCGCGATCAGCAGTGCGCCGACAAACATGATCTCGAGAACGCCGAAGCGAGCGATCAGGCGCCCGGTCACGAACGACGGCGCGAACATGCCGAGCACGTGGCCCTGAATGACGAACGCCACCGCGCCGAACCCGAGCCCGAACGCCGACATCGCCAGCGGCGTCGAGGTCATGAGAAGGTTCATTGAACCGTAGGCGACCACCGCGCAGAGCACCGCGACGACGTAGGCGGGCTGCGCCGCCACCTCGACGAGCCCGTGAGCATCATCAACGCCGGGCTCATCGC
>CAZSDY010000237.1:0-5547 GCA_964605765.1 uncultured Ectothiorhodospiraceae bacterium
GCGAAATGACCGGGTGCTTCGGGGTAGTCAGGATGGTTTTCCAGTAAAAAGGGGGTTTATACTTCCTATACTTCTGGCGTGAAAGCCGCTAGTGGGACTTCCTACCGGCGCAAAAATGTTGGTCTTTTTGATGGACGCTTGGCCTGCTGGTGCTGAAATTTCCTTCAACACCAGCAGGTTACACGCTTCGTATGGCGGAGAGAGAGGGATTCGAACCCTCGATGGGGGATTAGCCCATACTCCCTTAGCAGGGGAGCGCCTTCAGCCGCTCGGCCATCTCTCCTATGAGGTGTAAAGGATAGCGGAGCGGCGTAGTTCAGGCAAAGCTAGTCGACAGTCGCGGCGCTGACTGCCTGGCCGTTGGCGCCTCCATTTGCCCTCTCCTGCTGGATACGTTCGTATATCTCTTCCCGGTGCACGGGCACATTCTTGGGTGCATGCACGCCCACGCGCACCTGATTGCCCTTGACACCCAGCACGGTCACCGTTACCTCGTCACCAATCATCAGCGATTCGCCGACTCTCCTGGTCAATATCAACATCGATTTTCTCCTTGAACTGGCTGATGCCGGCCCTGTATGCCTACCAACCCGGCCTCGTGTTCACGGCACAGTGACATAGACCGAGTATTCCACCTTTTCCTTTCACCCGCCCGGCATAATCCCATCCTGAAACACCGGGCCTCGACCATCATACCGCTAACTCTCCTCTTCGGTCCTCTGCTCGGCGTCCACATCGAGGCCGAACGCCGTGTGCAGCGCCCGCGTACCGAGTTCCAGGTACTTTTCGTCGATGACCACCGACACCTTGATCTCGGACGTCGAGATCATCTGAATATTGATGCCTTCCTCGGCCAGCGTTCCAAACATGCGGCTCGCGATGCCGGCATGCGAACGCATGCCCACGCCCACCAGTGACAGCTTGGCTATGCGGTCGTCACCCGTCACGTCGCGTGCGCCCAGCTCTCTTGCGAGCGTGTCAACCATGCCGAGCGTGGTGTCGTAGTCTGTCCGGCCCACCGTAAACGTGAAATCCGTGGTTCCATCGGACCCGACATTCTGCACGATAACGTCCACGTCGATGCCGGCGTCCGCTATCGGACGCAGAATGGCGTGGGCGATGCCGGGCTTGTCCGGCACGCCGACGACAGTGAGCTTCGCCTCGTTGCGGCTGAAGGCCACTCCGGATATCAAGGGTTTTTCCATGGCATCGTTCTCCGCCGTGATCAAGGTGCCCGTGCCCTCCTCGAAAGACGACAGCACACGGATGGGGACATTGTACTTGCTCGCGAACTCGACCGATCGGATCTGCAGCACCTTGGCCCCCAGGCTGGCAAGCTCCAGCATCTCCTCGTAGGTGAGGGTGTCGAGGCGCTTCGCATCCGGCACGACCCTCGGATCGGAGGTAAAGACGCCGTTCACGTCGGTGAAGATCTGGCATTCGTCGGCCTCGAGCGCGGCGGCCAGCGCAACGGCCGTCGTGTCCGATCCGCCACGCCCCAGGGTCGTGATGTTGCCCTGCTCGTCGACCCCCTGAAACCCCGCAACCACGACCACGTGCCCGCGGTCCAGGTCTTCCAGAATGCGGTGCTTGTGTATGTCTATGATGCGCGCTCGGTTGTGGGTGTTGTCCGTGCGTATCTGCACCTGCATCCCCGTGTAGGAGCGTGCGGGACACCCTTCGCGCTGCAACGCCATGCTGAGCAGGGCAATGCTCACCTGCTCGCCGGTCGCGAGCAGGACATCGAGCTCCCTGGCGTGGGGTTGCGGCTGAACCTCACCTGCCAGCCCGAGCAGACGGTCTGTCTCTCCCTGCATCGCCGAGACCACCACCACGACGCGTTCGCCCATCGCGCGCACGGCTTGCACGCGCTTTGCCACATTCATGATGCGCTCGACGGACCCCACCGAGGAGCCGCCGAACTTCTGCACGAGCAGTGCCATCAGCCTGGCGTTTCCGCGGATACCCGCGTGGTCCGCAAGCGCTCGGTCACCCAGCCCGCGACCGAACGCAGCGCCTTGTCCACCTGCGCGGGATCGCTGCCACCGGCTTGCGCCATCTCGGGCCGGCCACCGCCGCGCCCGCCCACCTGCTGGGCGACGAAGTTGACGAGGTGTCCGGCCTGGACGCGGTCGATGCCATCACGGCTCACGCCGGCAATGAGGTTCACCTTGTCGCCGTTCACGGCGGCAAGCACCACCACCGCGCTTCCCAGCTTGTCCTTGAGCCGATCGACCGTGTCGCGCAGCGACTTCGGATCGGCACCCTCGAGCTTGGCGGCGAGGACCTGGAAGCCGTTCACCTCGACTGCCTGGTCCGCGATCTCCGCCCCCTGGCTACTCGCGAACTTCGCCTTGAGACGCGCGAGCTCTTTCTCCAGTTCCCTGCTTCGCGTGATAACCTGACTCAGCCGGGTCTCCATGCCGTCGCGATCGGACTTCAGCGCCTCCGCCAACCGAGCGAGTCGCGCATCAACATCGGTGACCCAGCGTATCGCTTCCTCTCCGGTGACCGCCTCGATGCGACGCACACCCGCCGCCACCCCGGTTTCCATGGTGATCTTGAACAGCCCGATGTCACCGCTGCGCGCCACATGGGTACCACCGCACAGCTCCGCCGAGTGCTCGCCGATGCGAACCACGCGCACCTGGTCATCATACTTCTCGCCGAACAGGGCGAGCACGCCCGCGTCGATTGCGTCGACGAGTGGCATCACCGTCACCTGCGCACCATCGTTGCGCAGTACCCACTGATTGACCAGCGCCTCGATGCGGCCGAGTTCTTCCCCGCTCACCGGCTCGTAGTGGGAAAAGTCGAAACGCAGGCGCTCGGGCGCCACCATCGATCCCTTTTGCACCACGTGGTCGCCGAGCACCTTGCGAAGTGCCGCATGGAGCAGGTGCGTGGCGGAGTGATTGCGCAGCGTCGAGCGGCGGCGGCGCACGTCGACCTGGGCGGCCACCTTGTCGCCGACTGCCAGCGCACCGTCCACCTCGACGCCGATGTGCAGAATCGCCCCGCCCTGCCTCTGCGTGTCAGTGACCTCGAAGCGCCGGGCCTTGCCGCTCAGCATGCCTCGGTCTCCGACCTGTCCCCCGGACTCCGCGTAAAACGGGCTGCTATCGAGGATGACCACGCCGCCGTCTTCCGGCGAGAGCTCGTCGACCGCCTCGCCGTCCACGAACAAGGCCTCGACACGGGCCTCCTGCTCGAGATGCTCATAACCGGTGAATGTCGTGCTGCCCTCGACGGCGATTCGCACGCTATCGGCGGACTGGAACTGACTGGCGGCACGAGCGCGGCTGCGCTGTGCCTGCATCAGCACATCGAACCCCCCCTGGTCGATGCTCAAGCCACGCTCGCGCGCCACGTCGGCAGTCAGATCGGCAGGAAAGCCGAACGTGTCATAGAGTTTGAAAACCGTCTCGCCGGGCACCACCGTGCCACTCAGACCGTCAATCGCCTGCCCGAGTATCCGCATCCCCTGCTCGAGCGTCTCGGCAAAGCGCTGCTCCTCAATGCGCAGCACGCGCTCCACGTGCTCGCGCCGGCGGCCGAGCTCCGGATAGGCTTCGCCCATCTGCGCCTCCAGAGGCCCGACCAGCTTGTAGAAGAATGCGTCGCGCGCTCCGAGCTGAAAGCCGTGGCGAATGGCTCGCCTGATGATGCGCCGCAACACGTAGCCGCGCCCTTCGTTGGATGGCTCCACACCATCGACCACCAGAAACGCGCAGGAGCGGATGTGATCGGCGATCACGCGCAGCGACTTGTCTTCGCGGTCCGTCGCACCGGTCACCCGCGCGGCCGCCTCCAGAATATCGACGAACAAATCGGTCTCGAAATTGCTGTGCACGCCCTGCATCACCGCGGCGAGTCGTTCCAGACCCATGCCGGTATCGACCGAGGGCCTGGGCAGCGGCACGAGCGTGCCGTCGGCAGCCCGGTTGTACTGCATGAAGACGAGATTCCAGAGCTCTATGAAGCGATCGCCGTCCTCGTCGGGGCTTCCCGGGGGCCCGCCGGGCACGTCCGGCCCATGGTCATAGAAGACCTCGGAGCACGGGCCGCAGGGGCCGGTATCGCCCATCGACCAGAAGTTGTCCTTGGTGCCGCAGCGTGAGAAACGCGCCGGGTCCACGCCAATATCGTCGAGCCAGATCCGCTCCGCCTCCTCGTCCTCCTCGTAGACCGTCACCCACAGGCGATCGGCAGGGAGCCCGAGTTCCTTGTTGATGAGATCCCAGCAGTAACGAACGGCCTCGCGCTTGAAATAATCGCCAAAGCTGAAATTCCCCAGCATTTCGAAAAAGGTGTGGTGCCGGGCCGTGTAGCCGACATTTTCGAGGTCATTGTGCTTGCCGCCGGCACGCACGCAGCGCTGACTCGTCACCGCACGTGAATAGGATCTTTTTTCCGCGCCGAGAAAAATGTCCTTGAACTGCACCATGCCGGCATTGGTGAACAGCAACGTGGGATCGTTTGCCGGCACCAGCGGGCTGCTGCGCACGATCTCGTGCCCGCGCGCGGCAAAGTAGTCGAGAAAGCTACGTCGCAACTCGTTACTGCCAATCATGGATCACTGTCCTGCCGCGTTGAGCATAAGCGGACGATCATAGCAGGCCGCGGCGGCGCCTCACGCCTCGCCATGGCCCAGCAGGCGAAATATCTGCTCGCGGTCAAAGCCTCGGTAGGCCAGGAACCGGGCCTGGCGCATCCGCTCCTTGAAATCGCGCGGCAGTTCATCACCGAAGCGCTTGCGTCGCACGCGCTCGACCTGCGCCTCCCAGTCCGGTGCCAGCGTGGCGATGGCGGTCGCGATCATCTCCTCGCACACACCGCGCTCGCCGAGCTCGCGCTGGACTCTCAGTGGGCCCAGCCCCCGGCCGAGCGCCGCATGCAGGAATGCCTCGGCGAAGCGCTCGTCATCGACGAGCTTGTCCGCGGCAAGCCGAGCGACCAGCGCCGCGACCTCGCGCGGATCGAAACCCTTGCTGCGGAGCTTCCGCGAGAGCTCTGCACACGAATGCTCGCGGCGCGCGAGAAGCGCGAGCGCCACCTCGCGCATCGCCCGCGCGGGCGCGCTCAGGCCGGCGCCTCCTCGGCCTGCGACTCCGCCGATGGCGTGCCAAGAATGATCTCGCGCAGCTTGCGCTCAATCTGCTGTGCAGTCTCGGCGTTGTTGATCAAGAACTCACGCACGTTGTCGCGGCCCTGCCCGATTCGATCGCCGTTGTAGCTGTACCATGCACCCGCCTTGTCGATGATGTTGTGCTTGACGCCCAGATCGATGAGCTCGCCCTCCCTGGAGATGCCGCTCCCGTACAGGATGTCGAACTCGGCCTGCCTGAACGGCGGTGAGACCTTGTTCTTGACCACTTTCACGCGCGTCTCGTTGCCCACCACCTCGTCGCCCCTCTTGATGGCACCGATGCGGCGGATATCGAGGCGCACGGAGGTATAGAACTTCAGCGCGTTGCCCCCGGTCGTGGTCTCGGGGCTGCCGAACATGACACCGATCTTCATCCGGATCTGGTTGATGAAGATCAC
>CAZSDY010000238.1:0-5516 GCA_964605765.1 uncultured Ectothiorhodospiraceae bacterium
TTCGATCGTCTGGTGTCTCGAGGAGGCAGTGCGGGTAGCTCCCGCGGCTCGGCCGCCTACGCCTCCGGCTGGCCGATACGGGCCAGGTTATCGAGCTGCGGCTGGCCCATCGTCTCTCTCGATCAGCATCACGTGCTCGCCGGCCAGCACCCGGGCGAGGAAGCCGTTGCCGGCAGCCTTCCGCGCATCGTATTCCGCCGGCATGTACAGGGTGGGGTTGATCCTGCGGTCGAGGGCCGTCTCCACGAGCGCGAGCGACGAGTAGAGATCCTCGAGGGTCATCTCGTCGGCGACCACGAGCAGGTCGATGTCGCTGGCCGCCGTGTCCGTGCCCCTGGCCACCGAGCCGTAGATCAGTGCCAGCGCCACCCGGTCGCCGAGCGGCTCGAGCGCCTGCCGGATGGGCTCGACCATGGCCACCGTCTTGACGACGAGACCGCGGAGCTCCTCGAACACCGGGCATTCGGCGTTGGCCTGGTAGTGCTTCTGCTTGCCGATGCGGGTTACCGTCACCAGGCCGCTGCTGCTGAGGCGCTTGAGCTCGCGCTGCACGGCGCCCGAGCCGGAGCCGGCCAACCCGATCAGCTCGCTGACGAAGAAGCTGCGCGAGGGCTGCCCGTACAGGAGCGCCAGCACGCGCTGCTGCGTGGTGGTGAACAGCGCGTCGGCGATGCTCGTCGGCGCATCGGGGCGCTCGGCGGCCGCCTTGCGGCGCGCCGGGCGGGAAGAGCGGGTTGTTGCCACGTTGCCCATAGAGGGCAAGTTAATGCCCAAATCGGGAAAGTGCAAGGAGTATCCGCTTAATCGGCGTAACCGTGCGAGCGCGGAGGGGGATGAAATCACTCCTCGATCCGGGCCTCGTGCTTGCGACAACTTTGCGACAGTTGGACGAGCATTTGCCCGAAACGGACGATAAGATCCGTTGAGCTCGAATCACACGCACACTCGGACCGGAAGCGTCCGTGCGGGCAACCCTAGCGCGGGCTCGAATCAAGATCGGATCACTCGAGCTCGAGCGACCCACTGCTCCAGTTCGAGATTCGCTCGTCCTGGTCGTGAGGGACAGCACCCAAGGAGACACCGAGCCCACCTGATTCATCTTGCTACTTACGTGCTACGCTTCCACGGATGTACGTAGACGTTCACACGCATCTCACCCACGAGCGTTTCCGAGAGGACGTTCCAGAAACGGTGGAGCGTGCCCGTAGCGCCGGGCTCGGCGCAATTGTCGTAAACGGTTTGGAACCGAAATCGAACCGGCAGATTCTGGAGATGGCCAGGCGCTACGACATCGTGCGCCCGGCGCTCGGCATCTACCCGGTGGATGCTGTGTGCCACATGCTACCCGAGGATTACGAGCTCGATGTGGCCCGCTTCGATGTGGACGCCGAGATCGAGTTCGTTCGAGAGCAGGCGGCCGCCGGGCGTCTGGCCGCGGTCGGTGAGTGCGGCTTGGACGGACATTGGCTGGGCGAGCATACCTTCGCGGAGCAAGAGCGGGTGTTCGAATCGTTGGTCGACATCTCAATGCAATTCGCGTTACCGGTGATCATCCATACCCGCAAGCGGGAAGTGCGCGCGGCCGAGATCCTCAAGCACCTGGGTGCGCGTCACGTCGATTTCCATTGTTATGGCGGTAAGGTGAAGAACGCGTTGCACTGGGCGCGTGAAGAAGGTTGGTGGTTCTCCATGCCCGCGAATGCGAGACGCAGCGAAGCGTTCACCAAGCTGCTTCGCGAGCTGCCGGTGGAGTGTATCTTGACGGAGACCGACGCGCCTTATCAGTCACCGGAGCGGGGAACGAGAAACGAGCCCGCCAACGTGGTCGGTACCGTCTCGTACCTCGCTGAGTTACGCGGTTGGACGACGGAGGCCGCGTGTGCGAGGGTTTGGTCGAACTTCGAGGCGCTCATGAGCCCCGGCGCCGGTTGCGCTTCTAACGCTTGACGAGGTCCAGGCATTGCGCCGCGACACTGGCGGCAAGCGATGCGGTCGCGCCGGATGGATCGTGCAGCGGTGTCGTGGTGTTGATGTCCGCCGCCACGATGTCCAAGCCCTGCAACCCGCGAAGCAAGGCGAGCCCCTCCGCCGGCAGGGCGCCGCCCGGGGTTGGAGTGGCGACACCCGGCGCGACCGACGGGTCGAAGAAATCCATGTCGAAGCAGAGATAAACCTTCAATCCCGAAAGACGTTTGCGCAGGTGCTCGATCAAGCGTGTTTCACCCCATTCACGTACGACTTCGTAGGGTATGACTTCATAGCCCAAGCCCCGTGCGTATTCGATCACGCGCTCGGCGTTGATGGGACCGCGTGTGCCGATATGAATGGCGTTGGGAACGTCAACGAGCCCTTCATTGACAGCGTGGGTGAACTGGGTCGTGTTGTCGTAGTGATCGTTGGACGCCAAGGCCCAGGCATCGGTATGGGCGTCGAAGTGAAGCACCGCGACGCAGCCGTGCGCTCGTTTGATGGCGCGCATCTGTGGCAGGCTCACCGCCCCATCCCCACCGAGCGTAAGCGGGGTGCACCCGGCCTGGAGGATCCGATCCATCGCTCCCTCGATGGTGTCGAACGCACCTTGGATGTCTGCCAGCGGCAACGATACATTCCCGGCGTCCACGACGCCTTCCAAGGGCCAGCCGCCGGCATCTTTCAACAGCTCACCGGTCAGCACCGAAGCGTGACGAATGGCGTTAGGGCCGAGCCTCGACCCGAACCGCGTCGGGTCGCGCCCGCAATCGAAAGGTATCCCGAGCACCGCAACCCGGGCGGAATCGAATGCTTGACTGAACGGCAGCTCGAACAAGGTCAGCGGTGCACTGAACAAAGAGTCAGACATGGAGCGATCGTCCCAATTCTCGATTGAGCCGCATTAGAGCACATGACCCGCCGCTTTGCTGATACTCTGCGGGACAAAAGGAGAGCCCGGACCAAGAGCGGGATTTTTCTGGAGAAGGCCCGGCTGGAGGCGCGCAACACGGTGTTGATCGCACGCGATGAGAAGCGTCACTTACCGGTAATCAAACGGCGGTTTCACGCCTGCACGCAAGTGGACCTGACGCACGTGGTGAGCTCATCGAGCGAAAAACCCTCGACCGCCGCAAAGAGCAGGAATTTCAACGGCCCTGGTCAGGTGTCGGAGGTCGAGCGAATCTGGAACCGGAGACGGTGACGACCGGAGGTCCACCCAGGCCTGAGGGTGGTTGAGGAGGATGGCGTCCTCGCACGAGTTGTTGTGGCTGCGCAGCGTCGGGGCGCCGGCCGTTCAATGAAAGCGAGGACAAAGCTGCCCGTCGGCTCCACGATGAGACCCTTTGGTGGAACTCGAAATCGGGCACTGGCTCGGCAGCGGTGGGGTCGAAGGCGCGAGCCTGCTCTGCGTCGTCCAGAGGCGGGTCGCGCGCGGGGGTGAGCGGCGGCGACGTGGAGGGCAGATCGAGATACGCGAGGATCTGCGCCACGCTGGCCGGCTTGGTAACAAATGCGATGAGACCCATCGCGTTGCCGCAATTGGGGCAAGCCAACGGGAATGCCTCGTAGATGCGAGAGATGAGGAAAGCCCAAAGCGCGGTGGCACGCAACGCGAGTCGGGATTCGGGTGCTCCATGCGGGCCCTTTACAGTATTCCGAATACGGCTTGTTCTCCAATCCTGGTCCGGCCTGCTCACGGGTGCACACATCGATTTTACCTTTGACATCTCCCAAACCGGGCATTCCGCCAGACTTCCGCCTCGATGCGCGGTAAAGGCGGAAGACCAAGTATGGCATCGCTCAATTTCTCGGCAATCATCAGGGTGGGACTGTTGGTATTGCCGTTGGTGACCAGCGGCATGATGGAGGCGTCCACGACCCGCAATCCATCGATACCGTGTACCCGGCCGCTGGAATCGACGACCGCGCCGGGATCGGTTTTAGACCCCATGCGCGCGGTCCCTGACAAATGCCATTGGCTCGTGGTATGCGTGTTCAGGTGCCGGTCGAGCTCGTCGTCGCTTTGCGCGGTTGCTCCCGGGAATATTTCATCGCCGCATAACTCTGCAAAGGCGGGTTGCTCGAGCAGTTCACGCGCCAGGTGAACGCCACGTCGTAACAACTCCCGATCGCGCGGGTCCTGTAGATAATTTACCAGGATCCGGGGCGGCGTCGCGGGGGCGGCGTCGCGCAAGGTAATCTGGCCACGGCTGTGTGCTCGCATCAGGCCGACGTGAATCTGAAAAGCGTGCTGTTGAAGTGGGGTCCAGGTTTCGTCATCGACGGCAATGGGCAAGATTGTCAGCTGCAGGTCCGGATACGCGACGCCGGCAGCGGAACGCATGCACGCAACGACGTCGAAATGATTGGTTGCGCACATCCCGCTGCGGGTCAGGAGCCATTGCAACCCGGCGAGCGCGCTGGCCAGTGGTTTCGTCTGCGGCCAGATCGAGACCGGTTTCAAGCACTTGTATTTGAGTACGAAGTCGGGGTGATCGTTCAAGTTTTTCCCGACACCGGCCACGTTCGCAACGACGGGAATCCCCCTGTCCCGCAAGTGAGCCGCCGGCCCGATACCCGACAGCATCAGGATCTGTGGGCTGCCCACGGCGCCCGCCGACAGAATTACCTCTTTGCCGGCCGAAACCGCGACCCGCTTCCCGTCCCGATTACGGTACTCCACTGCGCTGGCCGATTGGCCGCTGGTCAGCACGCGTTCGACCAGCGCTCCGGTCACAATGGTCAGGTTGGAGCGTGCCCTCGCCGGGTTGAGATAGGCACGCGTTGCGCTCCAGCGTTCACCCTGATAGATGGATTGATCCAGAACACCGAATCCTTCCTGGCGATAGCCGCAGATATCGTCGGTTTTGGGATATCCGGCCTCTGCACCGGCTTTCAACAAGGCCAGTGCCAGGGGGTGTTCGGGTGTTGGACGATGAACTCTGAGTGGACCGGAGTCGCCGCGAAACTCGGTTGCGCCACCGTCATAGTTTTCCATGCGCCTGAAATAGGGTAAGACGTCGGCATAACCCCATCCTTCGCATCCCGACTGTTGCCAGCCCTCGAAATCCATCGCGTGGCCTCGGATAAATACCATGCCATTGATCGAGGATGACCCGCCAAGCGTCCTGCCGCGGTCATGTGTGAGTTGGCGTCCGCCCAGTTGTGGTTCGGGATCGCCCTGAAAGGCCCAGTTATGCTTGGTGCTCCGGAGATTCCAGAGCATCGCCGCAGGAATCTTCAGCGACATGGCTTTGTCGTCCGGCCCCGCTTCGATGATCAGGACGCTGTGCTTGCCGTTCCCGGTCAGGCGATTCGCCAGCACGCAGCCCGCCGATCCGGCGCCGACGATAATGTAGTCATAAGTGATGGAATCTTCCATTAGCGGTTACCGTTGGTGTGACGCTACTTCCTGTCCTCGTCAGCTGTCATCAGAATCAGGAGGATATTCGTGGCTACGCCGTCGGGCGTCAAAGGTTGATGGCGCACTCGCCCTGTTGGCATGACGCAGGCCCTGCTTGTTGAATTACGCGCCGAATCACACG
>CAZSDY010000239.1:0-5454 GCA_964605765.1 uncultured Ectothiorhodospiraceae bacterium
GGCAAGCGCGGGGGCAATCTTCTCAAGCGCCTGTGCGCGGGGCTCGGGCTGCTCGATCGCTACTGTCCGTTTCCGTTCGGCGACGGCGAGAGCGTGCTGCTCGCGCTCGACACGGCGGGGCTCGCCGAGTGCGACATCCTCGCCGTCTACGAGCGTGAGGCGATAGAGACGATGGCGCACGCGATCGAGCGCATGCCGAGCGCCCCGGTGCTCGTCGACGTGGGCGCCGATACCGGGGTCTACTCGCGCCTCCTGCTCTCCCGCACGCGGCGCATCGAGCGCCTCGTCGCGCTCGAGCCGAATCCGAAGACGTACCGCGTGCTCGAGGCCAACCTCGCCGGGCTCGCGACGCCGTGCACGCTGCTCAACGCGGCCGCGGGGGAGCAAAGCGGCCTCGGTACGCTGGAAGCACCCGACTACGACGATGCGGAGCGCGCCATGTTCGTGCGCCCGGGGCCGGCGGGGGACGTACGTCTGGTTACGGTCGATGCACTGCTCGGTGCACAGCCTGGGTGCCTCGCGCTCAAGATTGATGTGGAAGGCGCGGAGCTGGATGTGATAAAAGGAGCGGCCGAGTCGATCGCCGCCGCGCCGCGGTTCGTCGTTCAGTTCGAGGCGCACGCGCTGGTCGCGAAGCGCACCGGGGTCGACCCCATAGAGTGCCTGCGGTACATCGACGCGATCCGCCCCGTGACATGGGCAGTGTTCGAGGAATCCGAGGCAAGGAGGTTCGGTGGGCTCACCCTGGAACGCGGGTTCTTCGAGCAGCTCCCCGATTACCCGATCTACGATATCGTGGTGGAGTCCGGGTCGGCCTCACCGGAAGTCTGAGGTGAATATCAGCGGCCCTGACGCCTTTTTTTTCGCAGAGGTGCACCAGCGGTTGCAGGCTACCACCGGAAGATATTCTCGCAAAGCCGCAAAGCACGCAAAGGCAAAGGTGATGCGGAAAATTCGAAGGGGTCTGACCCCTTAAGGTAAATTCTTAAGGTAAATTCTATGGGGTCTGACCCCTTACAATTGGCATGAAGCTTTATCTGGAAGACGGCACTGAGCTTCGCGGCAGGGGATTCGGCGCGGCCGCGCCGGTCGCGGGCGAGGTGGTGTTCAACACGGCCATGACCGGCTACGTGGAGACCCTCACCGATCCTTCCTACAAGGGCCAGATCCTGGTCGCGACCTACCCGCTCGCCGGCAACTACGGGGTGCCGGCGCCGCGTGAGGCGGGCACGCTCGGTTCGCCCTACGAGTCGAGCCGCATCCAGGTCCAGGGGCTCGTGGTGCAGCACTATGTGGAGGCGCACAGCCATCACCGAGCGAGTCGCTCGCTCGGCGAGTGGCTCGTCGCCGAGGGTGTCGCGGCCGTCGAGGGCATCGACACGCGCACGCTCACGCGCCGGCTTCGCGAGCACGGCACCATGCGCGGCTGGTTGGCGCCGGCGGCGATGAGCCTGGAGGAAGCGCGCGAGGGCGCCGCCGCCATCGACATGCAGAGCGAGGTGTTCCACGCGGTCGCGCCCCCCGAGCCGATCGTCTACGAGGGGGGGGCGCTGCGAGTGCTGGCGGTCGACGCCGGCATCAAGGACAACATCGTGCGCTCGCTGCTCGCGCGCGGCGCGAGCGTGGTGCGCGCGCCCTGGCACGCCGATCTGGCGGCGCTCGCGGGCAAGGCCGACGGCATCGTGATCGGCAACGGGCCCGGCGATCCCAAGGATCTGGGCGCGCTGGTCGCACAGGTGCGCGCGCTGCTCGAGAGTTTCGGCAAGCCCATCTTCGGCATCTGCCTCGGCAACCAGATCCTCACGCTGGCCGCGGGCGGCGACACCTACAAGCTGCCCTACGGGCACCGCGGCGTGAACCAGCCGGTGCAGGATCTGTTGACACGGCGTTGCTACATCACGAGCCAGAACCACGGCTACGCGGTGCGTGATGACGCCCTGCCGTCGGAATGGGAGCCGTGGTTCGTCAACATCAACGACGGCACCAACGAGGGGATCCGCTCGCGGGTGCGTCCCTACTTCAGCGTGCAGTTTCATCCCGAGGCGAGCCCAGGGCCGCGCGACACGGGCTTCCTGTTCGACGACTTCTTGCGCCTCGTCGGCGCCATGAAGAGCCCATAGGACGATGTTCGGCGCCTACCTGCCCAGGAAACCCAAGCGCGTGCTGGTGCTCGGCTCCGGCGCCTTGCAGATCGGCCAGGCGGGCGAGTTCGACTACTCCGGATCGCAGGCCATCAAGGCGCTGAAGGAGGAGGGCATCAAGACCGTCCTCGTCAATCCCAATATCGCGACCATCCAGACGAGCGAGGATCTGGCCGATCAGATCTACCTGGTCGCGGTCACGCCGGACTTCGTGGAGCGCATCATCGTCAAGGAGGAGGTCGATGCGATCATGCTGTCTTTCGGCGGCCAGACCGCGCTCAACTGCGGCCTGCGCCTCTACGAGAGCGGCGTGCTCGCGCGCTACGGCGTGCAGGTGCTGGGCACGCCGGTGGAAGCGATCCGCGACACCGAGGACCGCGATCTGTTCATCAGGCGTCTTGCCGAGATAGGCGTCAAGAGCGCGCGCAGCCGCGCCTGCGCCTCGGTGCTCGAGGCACACGCGGCAGCCCGCGAGATCGGGTTTCCCGTGATGCTGCGCGGCGCGTTCTCGCTCGGGGGCAAGGGCAGCGGCATCGTCGAGGACCCCGCGGCGCTCGAGGAGGCCCTGCGCAGGGCGTTTGCCGCGGGGCAGGTGCAGGTGCTGGTCGAGGAGTGCCTGCGCGGCTGGAAGGAGATCGAGTACGAGGTGGTGCGCGACGCGCGCGACAACTGCATCACCGTGTGCAACATGGAAAATCTCGACCCCATGGGCATCCACACCGGCGAATCCATCGTGGTGGCCCCCTCGCAGACGCTCAACGACGAGGAGTACCAGTTCCTGCGCGAGACGGCGATCAGGACGGTGCGCCATCTCGGCATCGTCGGCGAGTGCAACATCCAGTACGCGCTCGACCCGCACAGCCTCGAGTACCGCGTCATCGAGATCAACGCGCGCCTGTCGCGCTCCAGCGCGCTGGCCAGCAAGGCGACGGGCTACCCGCTCGCCTACGTCGCGGCCAAGCTCGGTATCGGCTACACGCTCATCGAGATCCCGAACAGCATCACGCGGCGCACCACGGCGTTTTTCGAACCGGCACTCGATTACATCGTGTGCAAGGTGCCGCGCTGGGACCTGCCGAAGTTCCAGGGCGCGAGCATGGAGATCGGCAGCGAGATGAAGAGCGTCGGCGAGGTGATGGCCATCGGGCGCACCTTCCCGGAGGTCATCCAGAAGTCGCTGCGCATGCTCGATATCAGCGTCAAGGGACTCGATCCCGGGGCGTTTACGTTCCAGGACGTGCGCGCGGAGCTCTCACGCGCCACCACGCATCGCATCTTCGCGGTGGCGAGAGCGCTCTACGACGGTATAGCTGTCGACGAGATCCATGCGCTCACCCGCATCGACCGCTGGTTCCTGGACCAGATCGCGCGCATCGTGCACATGCATCTGGCAATCGAGCAGAACGGCCTGCCGCTTGTGCGCCCGCTGCTCGCCGAGGCGAAGTCTCTCGGTTTTTCAGACCAGCACATCGAGGATCTGGCCGGCGCACCGCGCGGCGCGGCCCGCGAGGCGAGGATGCGCTTCGGCATCGAGCCGCAGGTCGCCCAGATCGACACCATGGCCGCGGAGTTCCCGGCCGACACCAACTACCTCTACACCACCTACCACGCGACGCAGTCCGACGTCGGCGCGTCGTGGCGCAAGAAGATCCTGGTGCTCGGATCGGGGACCTACCGCATCGGCTCCAGCGTGGAGTTCGACTGGTGCTGCGTCAACGCGGTCAAGGCGGCCGCGGAGCTCGGTTACGAGACTCTCATGCTCAATTACAACCCCGAGACGGTGAGCACGGACTACGACATCTGCGACAAGCTCTACTTCGACGAGATCAGCTTCGAAACCGTGCTCGACCTCTACGAGCGCGAGCAACCCGACGGGGTCGTGGTGAGCATGGGCGGTCAGATACCGAACAACCTCGCGGTGCGCCTGCATCGGGCGGGCGTCAAGATCCTCGGTACCAGCCCGCAAGACATCGATCGGGCTGAGGACCGCAGCAAGTTCAGTGCGCTGCTCGACGAGCTCGGCGTCGATCAGCCGCGCTGGTACCACGCGACCGACGCGCGCGACGTGGGCGACATCGTCGAGCGCCTGGGCGGTTTTCCCGTGCTGGTGCGCCCGAGCTACGTGCTGAGCGGGGCGGCCATGAGCGTCGCGCACGAGCCCGCGGAGCTCGAACGCATCCTGTCGCGGGCGACCGCCATCTCGCCCGATTATCCCGTGGTGGTATCGAAGTTCGAGACCCATGCGCGCGAGATCGAGATAGACGCCGTGGCGGACCAGGGCGAGATCGTGCTGTGGGCCATCAGCGAGCACATCGAGGACGCGGGCGTGCACAGCGGGGACGCCACCCTGGTGCTGCCGCCGCAGACGCTCTACATCGCCACCATACGGCGCATTCGCCAGATCGCCGCGTCCATCGCCAGGGCGCTCGCCATCACCGGTCCGTTCAACATGCAGTTTCTCGCCAAGCACAAGGCGGTGAAGGTGATCGAGTGCAACCTGCGTGCCTCGCGCAGCTTCCCTTTCGTCTCCAAGGTAACGGGCAACAACTTCGCGGTGGAGGCGACGCGGCGCATGCTGGGTGTGGCGCGACCCGTGGTCAACGACAGCCTGGGGCTCGATTTCGTGGGGGTGAAGGTGCCGATGTTCTCGTTTTCGCGCATCGTCGGAGCCGATCCCATGCTCGGCGTGGAGATGACCAGCACCGGCGAGGTCGGCTGCATCGGCGGCGATCTGCACGAGGCGCTGCTGCACGGGCTGCTCGCCACGGGATTTCGCTTTCCGAAGAGCGGGATACTGCTCTCGCTCGGGCCCATCGCCGAGAAGTACACCTTCATCGACGAGGCGCGGCTCATCTGCGACGAGCTTGGCCTGCCGCTGTATGCGACGCGCGGCACCGCCGAGCGCTTGCGCGAGGTCGGTGTCGAGTGCGTGCCGGTCGAGAAGGGGCCGGGCAACGGACTGAGCGCGCTCGATGTGATCGGTGACGGGCGCGCGGACCTGGTGATCAACATCCCGCGCGAGTACGACGAGCAGGGCCGCCCCGACGGTTATCTGATCCGCCGTTGCGCGGTGGACGCCGGTATCCCCCTGATCACGGACCTCAAGCTTGCCGGTGCGGTCGTCGAAGCGATTCGCGCGAGCACGCCGGAGCGCCTCGGCGTGGTCGCCTGGGGCGATTACCTGGGGCGCCAGTCCGTGCCGCTCGCGTGAAAATCAGGGAAGAACGGAAAAGGGGACGGGGGAAAAAGGGGACATGCTCTTAGAGATCCCCTCATTTTCGGTATGAGGAAGCAGTTGCAAGTTGTTGATCTT
>CAZSDY010000240.1:0-5446 GCA_964605765.1 uncultured Ectothiorhodospiraceae bacterium
CTCACGTGTGTTGCGCGAAATAGTCGCGCGCTAGGGCGGCCACGCAACCCTGCGCCGCCTTGTGGGCCCCCGCCGCAGGATTCGCGCACCAGTGCGCGGACCGCGAGTGGGCTAGCGCCTGCGCCGGCGCCACCATAGCCAGAGGCCGGTGAGAAACAGCACTCCCGGTATGACGAAGAGGTTGCCGAGCCCCATCACGAGGCCGGCCCTGCGCCCGAGTGACAACGTCACATCGGGCGCAGTCCTGGCGGGAATGTCCATGAGGGCGTCGTCGTGGCTCAGCCAGTTGATGATGTTGAGACCGAGGTCCAGGTTCCCGCCGTTACCGAGGTAAGCGTTGGACAGGAAGTCGCCGTCCCCCATCACGACGACGCGCTGCAATGCCGCGCCGCGCGCCGCGTCATCGGGGGCGGGGCGCTCGAGGCTCACGCCAATGCTGAACGGGCCCGCGCTTTCCATATCGCGGGCGCGCGTGGCGCCCGCCGTTGTCGGGCCGCGCGCCGACCACGCGCGGTCGCTGCTGCGCACGATGACCGCCGGAGTCCAGCCGTGCACGGGATGTGAAGAGAGTGCCACGGCTTGCGCAAACAGGGTGACCAGGGTGAAGTTCGTCGTGATCGCGCCCGTTCCGTAATGCGTGGCGACCACGATGCCGGGATGGTCAATGCCGAGCTCGGCCGTTTCGGGGTCGATAATCGTGCCACGCGAGAATGTCACTCCGAGGGCGCCGCCCAGCGCGGCCAGTCCGCGCAGGGGGCCCGGCTCGGCCAGCCACAACAGGTTGCCGCCGGCGCTGACGAAGTGCTCGACGATCGCCGCCTCGCCCGGCAACAGATCGACTTGCGGGCCGGCCACGACCAGCACGGCGGTGTTCGCCGGGATGGCACCGGCGCTCGCAAGCTCGAGCGGCCCCAGTGTGTAGCCGCGTTCGCGCAGACGCGATCCCCACTCGCCGAGGTCGTGGTTCGCCTTGCCCAGCAGATCGCGCTCGCCATGGCCGCTCAGGAAAACTATCCACCTGTCGCCGCTTCGCGCGAGACGGTTCAAGGCGCTGGTCAGGGCCTGCTCGGTGGGCTCGGCCAGCCGTTCGGTGCGTCCCGCGTACTCGACGCGCATTTCTCCATCCGCATTCACGCCCAGGCGACGCATCTCGTCGGGTACGCTGCGCGGGTCCACGAAGCGCAGCACGATGTCCGGCTTGTGTGTCGTATAGCGCTCCACCAGCGCACTGATGCGGCCTCGCAGTACCCGGTCCTTGCTGGCATAGGCAGTAAGGACCAGCCTGGCGCCCAGACGATCGAGCACGCCGATGCTCGCCTTCGACAGTGATCGCCGCTCGCCCGCAGTCCAGTCGAAGCGCGCGTGATAGCGCGTGCCCAGCCAGCCCAGGGCCACCACGAGCGCAAGCAACGCCGGTGCGGTGAGCCATCCCCGCAAGCGCTGCATCGTCATGGGGGGACAGGTCCGCCGGGGATCCAGGCATCGCGATTCGGCGCACCCCCGCGCTCGTGCCGGCGCCGCGTGCACGGTGCCGTGCGTTGCCTGGCGCCGAGCTTCGATGGGCAGTTTTCGTCCCCCGGTCTCACGGTGAGATTCGCCTTGGCCCGCCGCGCGCGGCTCGCATCAGTGCTGGAACCGGATTGCGCGCAGGCGCGAGATGCTCAGCGCAGTGAAAAGGCAGACGAACAGCGCGAAGTAAACAAGATCGCGCGTGTCGACGATGCCCCGGAGCAGTGTATCCAGGTGCATGCCGAGCCCGATATGGGAGAACAATCCCAGCGTGTCCTGCCCGCGCGCCGCGGCGTCCAGTATCCACAGCAGAATCGACAGACCCAGCGTGCTGACGACCGCGATCAGGGGCTGGCTGGTCAGCGTCGAGATGAACATGCCGGCCGCGCCGATGCCAAGCGTCACGAGTGCGAGTCCCAGCATGCCCGCGCAGTAAAGTCCCGGATCGAGGCTCGTGCCCGCAAGTAGCGTGAGCGGCAGGGTACCGGCCAGAGCCACCAGGCAGGCGAGCAGCCCCGCAAGCCCCAGCAGCTTGCCGAGCACGATCTGCGTCATCGACAGAGGCGCGCTGAGCAACAACGGCAACGTTCCCGCGCGCCTCTCCTCGGTAAATACGCGCATGGTCAGCAGGGGGACCACGACCAGGAACAGGAATGCCGCTGTCTTGAACAGTGGAATCACGACCAGCTCGGTTACCCCGGGCGCGCCGGGCGCCAGCGCCAGGCGCGGCTGCCATCCCAAAAAGCGCTCCACCTGAACCAGAAAAACATAGGCCAGCAGCGCCTGAACGACAGCCAGCACGATCCAGGCGAGCGGCGACAGAAACTGGCGCCGAAGCTCGTTGGCGGCGATATCAAGAACCGCCATCACCGGGCTCATCCTCGCTGGTAGACAATGTGAAGAATATCTCCTCGAGCGTACGCCGTCGCGGTGTCAGCTCGCAGAGGTTCCAGCCGTTGCCGGCCGATCGCGCCACAATGGCGTCGATACAATCGACGCGGGCTTGTGTATGCAGCGCGAAAGCGCCCGCTTCGCCAAGCGCCTCCACGTGGCCGACGCCCGGTAGGCCACGCAGCGCATCGATCTCCGGGGCCTGGCGGAACCTCACCACGATGTGCTCGCCAGCAAGCTCTCTCAGCGAGCGATCGAGCACCGTGCGGCCGCGATGAATGATCTGTACGCGATCACACACGGCTTGTGCCTCGGGCAGGAGGTGGGTGGACAGCACCACGCTGCGTTCACCGCCAATCTCCCGGATCAGCGCGCGGATCTCGCGCGTCTGAATCGGGTCGAGGCCAACGGTCGGTTCATCCAGCACCACCAGGCGCGGGGAGTGAACGAGGGCCTGCGCAATTCCTACGCGCTGCTGGTAGCCCTTGGACAGATTCCCGATCAGACGCCGCGCGCAACTCTCGATCCCGCAGCGTAAGCTGGTGTACGCGACAGCCTCGCGAACGGCGTTGCGGCGCACGCCTCGAATTCTGGCGCAGTATGCCAGGTACTCGTCGACGGTGAGGTCGGGATACAGGGGAGGGTAGTCGGGCAGGTAGCCGAGCATCGCCTTGCAGTCCTTCGGATGGATCTCCATGTCCATGCCGTCCAGATAGACATGACCGCGGTCCGGTGCCAGTGTCCCGCAAAGCAGGCGCATGGTGGTCGTCTTGCCGGCGCCGTTGGCACCGAGCAGCCCCATCACCTCGCCACGTTTGACCTCGAAGCTCACGCCGCGCAGCGCGTGCGTGCGGCCGTAGCGCCGCTGCAGCTTGTCCACCTTGACGAAGCACTCGGCCCCCGTGCGTGCAGTCACGCCGGCATCGCCCAGCAAACGGCATTCGGCATAATCAGGGTCAAAGTCACCCCCGTGCAGCTCGGCTCGAGAATCGGTGGGTACTGACGGTTGCGGGATTATTGCACCACGGTGCCGTCGAGCATACATGTGTGCGATTCAAGACCCGAAGCACCTCGCGGGTGAGCGCAGGGGCGAGAAAGTGACCCAGATCAAATCTCCGCCGGCTGCGCGACGAAGCGCGTATGCCCGCCCCCGGAACGGTGATAGACTTCGCCGCCAGGAGTTTCGTACTCGGGACTTGAGGGTATCAGCATGGAATTCGATCTGCTCGAGCTGGCCGCTCGGGGTTTTGTGCGCCTGCCATGGTGGGGCTACGTGGCGGTGGTTCTGGTCATGACCCACATCAGCATCGCCAGTATTACCATATTCCTGCATCGCCATCAGGCGCATCGGGCGCTCGACCTGCATCCGGCTGTGAGCCATTTTTTCCGTTTCTGGCTGTGGCTGACGACAGGCACCGTGACCCGGGAGTGGGTGGCGGTGCACCGCCGCCACCACGCGCGTGTGGAGACACCCGAGGATCCGCACAGTCCCCAGATAGTCGGCATCGGCAAGGTTCTGCTGGAGGGCTACGAGCTCTACCGCGCGGGGGCGATGGACGGGGCCACGCTCGCCAAGTACGGGCACATGACGCCCGACGACTGGCTGGAGCGAAATCTCTACACCAGGCACTCGATGCTGGGCCTGGTGCTGATGTTCGTCGTGCAGATCGGGCTGTTCGGGGCCGTCGGCATCATCTTGTGGGCCGTGCAGATGCTGTGGCAGCCGATCTTCGCCGCGGGCGTCATCAATGGCATTGGTCACTGGTGGGGATACAGGAACTTCGAGGTGCCCGACGCCTCGACCAACATCGTGCCGTGGGCGGTGCTCATCGGCGGGGAAGAGTTGCACAACAACCATCACGCTTATCCCAGCTCGGCACGCCTGTCCATCCGCCCCTGGGAGTTCGATATCGGGTGGTTGTACATCCGCACCATGGAGATCATCGGGCTCGCCAGGGTGAAGAAGGTGCCGCCGACACCGGTAATGGTGCCCGACAAGGTGAGGGCGGACCTCGATACGCTCAAGGCCGTGATCACGAACCGCTTTCAGGTGATGTCCCGGTACGCCAGGAACGTGGTGGCCCGTGTGCACGCCGAGGAGTTGCGCAATTCCGACCCGTGCGGGCGCGGTGTGCTGCGGCGCGCCAAGTCGTTGCTGGTTCGCGAGGAGTCGCTGCTGAGCGTGGATGCGCACACGCGCCTGGAGACGGCGCTCGCGCAGAGTCATTCGCTGCAGATCGTCTACGAGTACAAGCGCAGGCTGCAGGCCATCTGGCAGGAACGCAGCATGAGCCAGGAGGGGCTGGTGCAGGCGCTGCAGGATTGGTGCAGGCAGGCCGAGGCGAGCGGCATTCGCGCCTTGCAGGAGTTTGCCCGCACGCTGCCGAGCTACTCCATGCGGGCTGCCTGACGGCTGCTCGACCCGCCGCGCAACGAAAAAGCCGCCCGCGGGCGGCTTTTTTTCGCTCGGCGTCCTGCCGCAAGCTACTTGATCTTGGCTTCCTTGTACGAGACGTGCTTGCGCACGACGGGGTCGAATTTCATGATCTCCAGTTTTCCCGGCGTCGTACGCTTGTTCTTCGTCGTGGTGTAGAAGTGCCCTGTCTCCGCGCTGGAGACGAGGCGAATCTTTTCGCGAGCCTTGGCCTTGGCCATCGGAATCAGACCTTTGTTCCACGCAGGCGAAGATCCGCGAGAACGTGATCAATGCCGTGCTTGTCGATGATACGAAGTCCCTTGGTGGAGAGGCGCAGCTTGACCCAGCGCCGCTCGCTCTCTACCCAGAAACGGTGCGTATGCAGGTTCGGCACGAACCGCCGGCGCGTCTTGTTGTGCGCGTGCGACACGTTGTTCCCGCTAACGGGTCGTTTACCGGTGATTTGACAGACTCTGGACATCGGCGCGACTCTGCTACCTACGCTGATTAAGAGCGGAAGCTTATACTAGCGTAGCCGTGGGGCGCAAGCACGAGCCCTTTCCAACCCGGAAATGAGCCTGAACGAGGTGGGTGCGCGAGCCCGCTCAGGCAGCCGGAGCTCGGGCCTTG
>CAZSDY010000241.1:0-5412 GCA_964605765.1 uncultured Ectothiorhodospiraceae bacterium
CTGGTTCTCGTCGCGCATCGGCGCCGTGCAGCCTTCCAGGTAGCTCACGTAGGCGCCTTCGTCGGCGATCACGAGGGTGCGCTCGAACTGCCCGGTCTTGGCCGCGTTGATACGGAAATAGGTAGAAAGCTCCATCGGTGAGCGCACCCCCTTGGGGATGTAGCAGAACGAGCCGTCGGTGAAAACCGCGGAGTTGAGGCCGGCGAAGAAATTGTCCGTGTGCGGCACCACGCTGCCGAGATAGCGCTCCACGAGCGCCGGATGTGCCTGCACCGCTTCGGAGAACGAGCAGAAGATGATGCCCTCCCTGGCGAGCCTGTCCTTGAACGTCGTGGCGACCGATACGCTGTCGAACACCGCGTCCACTGCTACGCCGGCCAGTGCCGCGCGTTCCGCGAGGGGGATACCGAGCTTCTCGTAGGTCTCGAGCAGCTTGGGGTCCACCTCGTCCAGGCTCTTCGGCGCATCTGCCCTCGACTTCGGCGCCGAGAAGTACGAGATCGCCTGATAGTCCACGGGTGCGATGCGCAGCTTGGCCCAATCGGGCTCGGTCATGGTTTGCCAGTGCCGGAAAGCGGCCAGGCGCCAGTCGAGCAGAAACTGCGGCTCGGCCTTCTTCCTGGAGATGAGTGTGATGACGTCCTCGTCGAGGCCGGGGGGCAACGTGTCCGACTCGACTTCGGTCACGAACCCGTGCTCGTACTCCCTGCGGACCAGTTGCTCGACGTGTTCCGATCCTGTCGCCATGGGAAAAGATCGCCCCCGAATAATTCCTGACTAAAGTACTCGGGTATAATGCCTAACCCGAGTAATTCAGTCAACACACTGCCGCGCCTTGGGTGATGTGTCATCGATCCGGATCAATTCCGGCGAGCCAGGGTCTCCTCCGGGCGGCTGGCGCGGCGTTTCCGAATCCCCGCGTCCGATTCGCACGGGTACCGGTCCCGGTTCATGTGTACGCGTCCCGGCAGTCGAGGTTCCGGCGCCGGCCGGGGAAGCCGGGGTCAGTGCCCAGGCCCGGGAAGGCCGGGGCCAGGCCTCGCAACGCTTTACTGCGAGCCCTGACCCCTCGAAGCTGCGGAAGCAGCCTGATGGCGGCACGGCGAATCGCGAAGAGCGGCAGCGGTGCCCGCTCCGGCCGGGGGCGGCCGCCGGCAAGCGCGACGACGAATTGACCTAAACCGGATCCCTGGCGAGCGGGGCGGTGTTGCAGCGCATGCCGCCGCCGGAACTCCAGCAGGGTTCGTAGTCGAGCGAGGTCACTTGGATGCCCTTGCTTTCGAGCGTCGCCCGCGTGGCGTCGGACATTTCACTCGAAATGATACGTCCCGGCGCCACGGCGACGGTGTTTTGCGCGAAGGGCGGGTCTTCGGGCGACAGCTTGATCATCTCTATGCCGCGCTTGCGCAGCTCGGCGACGAAATCATAGGGCAGCCAGATCGGGTTGATCAGCGCCTTGTCGACGTCGACCATGACGAGGAAACCGTCGAGATGCTGGCCGAAGCCCGGTGTTTCCAGGGTCAGAAGCTCGACGCCGCACCAGGCCAGGGTTTCGCGGAGTTGTTCGACGCCGGCACGGTTGGTGCACAGCCCAGTGCTCACCACGGCGGTCTTGGCGTCGATCCACATGAAGCTGCCGCCTTCGACAAGGCCGGCGCCCGAGATCGTACGGACGATGGGACAGCCCGCCTCGACGATGCGCCGGGTCGCCCAGAACGTCTCCTCGCGGCGGCCGACGGCGTTGGGCCGGCAGATCACGACACCACCGGGAATGCCGATGACGACATCGCGCGGCGACATCTGCTTGAGTGGTACCGGCCGGTTGGTCGGCTTGTCGTGGATGTAGATGACCTCGACGCCCTCGGCCCGCAGGGCGTCGGTGAACCGGTCGTGCACGGCCTGCATTTTCTCGAGATCCGGCAGGCTGCGGCTGCGCCACCAGATGCCCTCCTCGCGGTCGCCGTAGCTCTGCAGGTCCTCCATGTACCACTCGCGGGTGATGCGCTTTATTTCGTCGCCCGGACGGTGCACCAGGATCTTGCGCAAGCGCCCGACCTCGCTGTCGCAGCCCCACACGTCGCCCCATATCTTGCGCTGCTGTTCGGGATCCTCGAACGGCGGCTCGGCCGGACCCTCGAATTCCTCCATCAGGCACTGATAGCGATAGCGGTCATCGAGTGAATTCGAAATCGTCCGTTTGCTCATGGTGTCCTCCATTTCTACACTTGCCGGCCAATCAAGTATGCGGCGCCAAGACGCCTACCAGTATGTATGGCGTCGGCATAGGCCCCGCTCAGTCCTTCCTCTCCAACGTCGCGCGGGGCGTTGTCGAGCACGCGCGCATGATCACCGGCCTCGCGCAATACCCCGGGGCCATAGACGCTTGCCGAGATATCGACCGAAAACGCGGATTTCCCGTCCTCGACCGGCGCGTAATAGTCACAGCACGTCATAAAACCTACCCCAACTTCGTTTGCCTGACCCGGCCAGACGACATTTCATCGCAACGCCGACAAAGGTGATGTATGGTGTGGCCCCAAATTGACCGATGGCTTCGGCTCGATTCCGAAACCTATTACGGGCGGTAATGATGAGCCCACACGCGGCGTGTTGAACGGATTTCCCAGGCGATCCCGTGTCCCAACTCTCCGTCACCGATAAACGCCTGCGCGTCCACGTCGCGGCGGTGAGTTCACAGAACGAGGTCTCATGGATCACGCTGGAGAGCTTCGAGACCGCCGCAGCAAGTCCGTTACGAAAACAATTAAGTATAGGCGATTCAACGACTCTGTTCGACGGATACGAGCGGGCGGTGGGGCACGATGATGGAGGTAATCGTGGCGATCGATGCCCGAGATGGTGGCGGCATATTGCGCCGGCGGGCGCCCCTCCGGGCGCCAGCCGATCGAAGAGGCGATTCGCAAGTTCGGGAGCAAGCGCCGAGGGCTCAAGGCACTGGGCGTAGACATCAGCACCATCGTCCGCAAGACCAGGGCGGCGGTGGAATCAACCGGGGGGTAGGGTGCCCTCCGACAACAACGAGAGGCACAAGAAGGAGATCTCAGCATGACTCGATCAAGCAAGAATCACCGCAGTGGCAAAATTCTCGCGTCCGCCGTTCTCGCAGTGGCGAGCGCGTCGGCGATTGCCGGAGGGCAGGTCAATCTTCTCACCTGGGAGGGCTACGCCGACAAGAGCTTCATCAAGCCGTTTGAGCAACAAACCGGGTGCAAGGTTACTGCAACTTACGTTGGTTCAAACGATGACTTCGCACCGAAGATGGCCGCCGGCGGAGGTGTCTACGATTTGATTTCACCGTCGATCGACACAGTCAAGATCATGATCGAAGGTGGGTTCGTCGAGCCCGTCGACCTGGGCAAGATCCCTGAATGGAAAAATCTCTATAGCAAGTTCCGGGACGCCAAGGGCATCCACAAGGCGGACAGGATCTATGGTGTTCCCTATGCTTGGGGCGCGATCTCGTTCATGTATCGTACCGACAAGATCGCGAATCCGCCGACTTCACTGAAGGACCTCTGGGATCAGAAGTACGCGGGGCATATCTCACTCTGGGACGACAAGAGCGCCGTCTACGTTGCGGCCAGACTCAACGGCGACAGCAATATCTACTCGTTGAGCGACGCGCAGCTCGAGCGCGCGAAGAAGACGCTGATTGCACAGAAGCCGATGATTCGCAAGTACTGGGCGACCGCGGGTGAACTCGTTGATCTCTACGCCAGTGGCGAGGTCTGGATCTCGAACACTTGGGGTGGGTACCAATCCTCGCTGCTCGCGCAGCAGAACATTCCCGTCAAGGAGTTCATTCCCAAAGAGAAGGCAGAAGGGTGGATGGATTCGTGGATGATCGTCAAGGGTACGCCCAACAAGGAGTGTGCCTACAAGTTCATCAATATGTCCATCTCCGAGGCGGGTCAGTGTGGTGTGGCTAATGTCAACGGATATTCGGCCACCAACAAGGCGGCAGCCAAGCAGTGCATGACCCCGGACCAGTTCAAGGCGCTGCACCAGGACAATCTCGCGTACCTCGATAGCCTGCTCCTGTGGGAAAACCTGGGTGATCGGCTCGAGGTCTACACCAACACCTGGAACGCCGTGAAAGCAGCGAATTAGAAGCTGCATGGGCGGGGCCGATCGCCGGCCTCGCCCCTATCGCACGCGATAGCCTGGAACCGACGTACATGACAGGGAACATTATCGAGCTGCGGAACCTTCGCAAGGAGTTTGGCGCCGGACTGGTGGCGGTCGAGCAGTTCTCGTTGGCGGTCGAGGAGGGCGCCTTTATTACCCTCCTCGGTCCGTCAGGATGTGGCAAGACCACGGTCTTGCGCATGATCGCCGGTTTTGAATCGCCGACCCGAGGGCGGATCGTAATCGGGGGTGAAGACGTCACCGATGTGCCTCCCTATCGCAGGGCGGTAAACATGGTCTTTCAGGACTACGCGCTGTTTCCGCATATGACCGTCGCGGGGAATGTGGCTTACGGCCTGAAAGTGGCGGGAGTACCCAAGCGTGAGATCGCGCTCCAAGTCGCGGCGGCGCTTGCCATGGTGGAGTTGGCCGACAAGGCGCGGCAGCTTCCGCATCAGCTCTCAGGGGGGCAGCGCCAGCGGGTCGCGCTCGCTCGCGCGCTGGTACGCAAGCCCAAGGTGCTGCTTCTCGACGAGCCGCTGTCGGCGCTCGATGCAAATCTGCGCACGGTGATGCAGGTCGAGCTGAAGCACCTGCACGACCGACTCGGTCTGACTTTCGTGATGGTTACCCACGACCAGACGGAGGCCTTGGTGATGTCAGACCGGGTCGTGTTGATGCACGCGGGTCGAATCGCCCAGGACGGTCCTCCAAAGGACATCTACGAGCATCCGAGGTCTGCATACGCTGCGGAATTTATCGGCACTTCAAATCTGCTGCATGGCTGCGTTACCTGCGCCAGCAGCGATGAGATCACGGTGACCTGCGGGAGCCACGAGTTCCAGGCGCGTGTAAGCGGTGCGCTTTTCGATAAGGGCGAGACAGTGTCGCTCAGCGTCCGTCCCGAGAAGGCGTTGCTGGTAGATGACGTGAGCGGGGTGCCGAGCAGCTTCAATATAGTGAGCGGAATGGTGGCTGAGGTGCTGTTTCACGGTGACTCGGTGCGCTTGCGAATCGAGCTGGCAGGGGGGATTCCCTTCCTGATCGATGTTCAGCTTACCGCCGCTAGAGTACGTCGCGGATTGCCGGAAGTGGATACCACCGTGAGGCTGGCCATTGACCCCGAGAATTTGTCCGTGTTCCCGCGGGAAACGGTGTTGTGAAGCTCGGTACGCGCCGCAGAGTGGGTTCCTTCGCGGTCCTCTCGGGACCACTTCTGTGGACGTTGATCTTTCTTTTCATTCCGTACCTCATCATCTTTAC
>CAZSDY010000242.1:0-5400 GCA_964605765.1 uncultured Ectothiorhodospiraceae bacterium
GAGCGAGTAGACAGAGAGGGGTAGCCCCCTGCTATTCCGCGAAGCGTACAGGGCCGACGCCATCCGAGGCCGCCTCATCGTCAAACTGGCGGGCGGGGCCGACGTGCTGGACGAGTCCAACCACTTTAACATCGGCAAGCGCAATTACCTCGCCGCGCGCAAACTCCTCCACATAAACAACGTCCTCATCAGCTCCGAACTGATCGGCGGGGTGACGGGCATCTTTCTCGGGTCCAGCGGCTCCGGCCTCTTCCTCCCCCGCACCCCACTCCGGGCAAACGAGCGGGGCGCCTCGCGGGCGCGCCGAGCGTCCAGCGGCACGCCGGTGCCGAGCATCACCACCGATCCCGCCGCGTTGCCCGTCAACGCGCCCCACGCCTGCCAGAGCTTCGCGAGGTAGGGGTCCGCGGTCGCATGGCCCGCGACATCGTACCAGTACCAGACCAGCCAGGTATTGTCACGGTTGTCGTTCAGAATCAGCTCCGCGGCACGAAGCCCCGTGCCGTCGCCAAGCGAGACGGACACCGCGCGCCGTGTCTCCAGGCGCCACCGGTTGGTGTCATAGAGCGCGTTGATGTCGCTTATCAGCTCCTTGCCCTGGCGCTGCACGGCATAGTGGGAGACGGCGGCAGCGACGGTGTCCGCACCCTGCGTGTAGGCAACGGCATAGCGCTGATCGGCCCCATCGAACGACGATCGGAGCGGATCGGCAACGGGCGCCGGCTGCGACCAGCCACCGGTGCCGGGAGGGGCGCGCAGGACGAGACCCGAGTCGCCGGTCGCCTGGTTGGCGACCCAGTACGCCGCGACCGGCCCCGCGAAGGCGACCAGTATCGCGGCGCCGCCGACAAGCGACAACCTGGCGTTGAGGGCAGCTGAGCTGCCACCGGCTTCTTCTCGCGGTGCTTCGGACGGCGCCCTGTCCCAGCCCATCAGCCAGTTCCCGAACAGGAAAAGCGGCACCATGGCGACCGCGAACAGCACCCAGCCGAGCGTGTTGTGATCCTGCACGATGGGGTGCGACATGCCGCCGATGTAGCCGACCATCACGATGGCCGTCACCCGGATCCAGTTGAACAAGGTGGCCCAAAGGACGGCGACGCCCACGAACAGCGCACCGAGCCTCAGGCGATGGTAGCTCAGATACGCGTAGAGCGCCGAGATGGACAGCGCCGCCAGAAAGAAGCGCAGCCCCGCGCACACGTCGGCTATCTCGAAGCGTCCCGCCGGGATGTTGATGAACAGTCCCTCCACGTAGACCGGCACGCGGAAGAAGCGCACGATCTCGGCCGCGGCGAGCGCCGTGTTGTCGCGCAGGAACGGGATCAGCACCGACCAGACTGGCACGGCAAGCAACAGGTAGGCGAGCGGGAAGGCCACCTCGCGCATGATGCGCCTGCCGAGAACCGCCCACGCGATGCCGAGGACGAGCAGCAGGAAGCCGAGCTGCTCGCCGACCATCACGTCGGTCAGCGCCGCGGCGAGCCACGCCACGCTGATGCCGAGCAGCGCGACGATCGCGAGCGCATCGGGCGCCGGCGCGAGCCGTTTGAGCCTGGCGCGCCGTGCCCATACCAGCCAGGCGCTGATCGGCACGATGAGGAGCCCGTGCCCGTAAGAATCGGAGTTCCACCACAGAGCCGCCAGCGCCGCCAATGCCTCGCGGTTGAGCAGGCCCAGCGTCACGGCGGCAACGCCGGCGATGCCGATTGCCCCCCACCAGCCGGGCACCGCGCGCTCGGCCACCCGCCAGTCCCCGGCGCCGTTTACCGTGCTCACTTCACCCCGTATCTTTCCATGAGGGTGTACAACGTCGGTCTGCTGATCCCGAGCACCTCCGCCGCGTGCGCCACGCGCTGCTCGCAAAGCGCCAGCGCCCGCTTGATGGCCTCGGCCTCGGCGAGATCGCGCACCTCGCGCAGATTGAGCGGCACCGGTGCAGTGTCGGTCTCGGCGAGCTCCAGGTCGGCCGGCTCGATGGTCTCGCCGTCGCTCATGATAACCGCCCGCTTGATGCGGTTTTCGAGCTCTCGCGCATTACCCGGCCAGGGATGGGCCTCGATTGCGGCCACGGCCTCTTCAGAGAACGCGCGCAGCGGCTGGCCCTGCGCCTGCGAGAACTTCTTCAGGAATGCCCAGGCCAGCAGCAGCACATCGCCGCGGCGCTCGCGCAGCGCCGGGATCGGCACGGAGACCTCGCTGATGCGATAGTAGAGGTCCTCGCGGAACTCGCTGGTGGCCATCTTGCTCGTGAGGTCCTGGTGCGTCGCGCAGATGACCCGCACGTCGACCGCGATCTCGCTGCGACCGCCGAGACGCTCGATGATGCGCTCCTGCAGAAAGCGCAGCAGCTTGGCCTGCAAGGACTGCGGCAGATCCCCGATCTCGTCGAGGAACAGTGTGCCGCCGTCGGCGCGCTCGATCTTGCCGATGGTCTGCTTGGCCGCTCCGGTGAAGGCGCCCTTCTCGTAGCCGAACAGCTCGCTCTCGAGCAAAGTCTCCGGGATGGCGGCACAGTTGATGGGCACGAAACGCTCGCGCTTCCTCGGGCTCAGCTTGTGCAGCGCGTGGGCCAGCAGCTCCTTGCCGGTGCCGCTCTCGCCGAGCAGCAGGACGCTGGCGTCGGTGGGTCCCACCTTCTCGATGATCTCGCAGACACGCGTCATCTGCGGGCTCGCGCCGATGATGCCGTCGACCGGCGAGAGCCACTCCGCCTCGGCGAGGCGGCGGTTCTCCTGCTCGAGCTGGTAGAGCTGGTGGGCGCGATCGACGATGAGGCGCAGGATGTCGGACTCGACCGGCTTTTGATAGAAGTCGTAGGCTCCCATGGCCACCGCGCGCACCGCGTTCTCGCGGTCGTCGTTGCCGGTCACGACGATGACCTTGGTATCGGGCGCGACGGCCAGGATCTGCTCGAGCGCCGCGAGGCCCTCGGAGGCGTTGGCGGGGTCGGGCGGCAACCCCAGGTCGAGCGTCACCACGCTGGGACGCAGGCGGCGCACCTGGCTGACGGCGCTTTCGCGGTCCTCGGCGAGCAGCACCTCGTAGCCTTCGAAGCACCAGCGAAGCTGGCTCTGCAGCCCGGGGTCGTCTTCCACGATGAGCAGCGTCTTGCCCGGAACCGCGTCTTCAGCCGTGCTCTCCGCCTCTTCCGTCAACCTCTCATCTCCATGGCATCGGACAGTGTTTGCGCATCGGCGCACTCCAGCTCGCAGGGGAGTCCTATACGGAACGTCGTGCCCGCACCGGGCGCGCTCTCGACATCCAGCGAGCCGCCCCGCGCGACGATGAATTCGCGTGCCTCGTAGACGCCGATGCCCATGCCGGCGTTGCCCTTGGTCGTATCGAACGGCTTGAACAGGCGCTCGCGGATGAACGCCGCATCCATGCCGCAGCCGGTATCGCAGATCTCGATGAGCACCTTATCCGATTCGAGCCGCGCACGCACGGTCACCGTTCCGCCGGGCGCGCTCGCCTCCTGCGCGTTCTGCACCAGGTGCTCGATGACCGAGGCGAGCCTGTCGGGGTCGGACCTGACGATGAGGCCCGGCCCCGCGAGCTCGAGCACCGGCGCCGGCTGCGACACCGCGCGCAGGGCGACGACCTTGTCGAGCACCGGCCTGAGGTTGACCAGCTCGGTGCTGGTTTCCTCCAGGCGGTCTTTCTTGAGCTGCGCGAGCAGCCGGTTCATCTTGCTCGTGGCGTTATCCACGGTGGCGAAGGCATCGCTGATGAACTGCGGGTTCCGGCCATGCGTCTTGGCATTCGCGCCGAGCAGGGAAAGCTGGGCGACGAGGTTCTTGAGATCGTGGACCACGTAGGAGCTCAAGCGATTGAACGCCTCGAACTGGCGCGATTCGGTGAGCGCCTCGGTCGTTTCCAGCAACGCCAGGTGGGAGGCGGCCTGGCGGCCCACGGTTTTCAGCAGATCGCTGTCTTCCCAGTTGAGGCTCGACTTGGTCGGCGAGCGCGACAGCACGATGAAGCCGAGGAGCTCGTCGCCGTGCATGAGCGGCGCGACCACCCAGGGCTGATCCAGACTCTCGAGCCAGCGGGGCAGGCGCAGCCCTTCGTAGTGTTCCGGATCGCGCTCGTACTCGTCGAGGAAGATGACCCATTCCTGGCCGGCGAGAAAGCGCACGAAGGACGAGTCGCAGGGCTCCCCGGCCCCCGCGGGCAGCGCACTGTGCCAGTGCGCGATCGCCTCGTAGCCGGCCTCGCCGTGGCGCACCCACAGCACGCCGCCCGGGCTCTCCACGATGGACGCGATGGCGCGAATGATGTTGTGGCGCATCTCGGTGCCGTGCTCGCTCAGCGACAGCGTCTGCGTGAAGCGCAGCCACTCCTCGCGATAGTCGTAGCGATTGCGGAAGAAGTGCTTGCCGAGAAACACCTTGGCACGCGAGCGCAACTGGCCCGAGAACATGAGCAGGACCAGCAGCACGCCCGCGCCGAACAGGAACAGCGTCTGCGCGACGCCGCCCCAGGTCCCGCCGTAGAGGCGGATGTAGTAGCCCGCGGCCGCCATGCACACGAGATACAGGCCCGCCCCGAGCACCGCGGCGGTGTGAAACACGATGTGCCGCGAGACGAATATCTCCAGCGACCACTGCGGGTTTCGCGCCACCGCCACCGCGATGAACGGCACCACCAGCGCGTTGACCGCGCCGCGTGCCACCCAGATGTCGGGGTCCACCTGTCTGAACAGCAATGCGGTCGAGTAGAGGAAGAAGTCGTAGGCGAACAACGCGCCGACCCCGAGGCACAGGAACTTGATCGCCCAGCGGTGCTCGGGCAGCGTGTTGCGGTAGATCTGCTCGATGAGCCCCATGCCGATGATCGAGAGACCCAGAAAGCCGAGGATGGAGGTCTGCACGCGCACCGGCCCGCCCATGAGCGATTCGGGCACGTAGGGAGAGAGCCCGAAGAAGCCGAGGAGCGCGGCGCTCACGACGATGACACCGAGGCGCAGCGCGCCGAGTCGGCCCCCGCCCTCTCCCCGCTCGCGCACCGGATAGCCGAGCACGCCGAGCAGAAACAGCAGCCACAGCGCGTCGCGCACGACTTCGGCCATCGGCACCAGCGCGACGCCCAGGATCGGTCGCACCGAGTGAAACGCGAGCAGCGCGCACCACGCGAGCGAGCCGGCCGATGCGCCGACCATCAGCGCACCCTGCAACCTGCCCCGCCATGCGGTGAGCAGCAGCAGGGTGAAGAGCAGGAACAGCGCCGCCCCCGCCCCGTAGGAAACCGCCCCGAGATTAATCATGCCCCGCACGCAACATCAAGATTCCGGCACCTCTTCCTCTCTCTCCGCGACTTCGGGCTGGGGTGAGGGGGTATAGCCCATACCGCCACCGGCTCTCACCCTCACCCCGTCCCTCTCCCGCTCCACGGGCG
>CAZSDY010000243.1:0-2979 GCA_964605765.1 uncultured Ectothiorhodospiraceae bacterium
CACGGCGACGTTGATGGGCCGCGGCCCTTGGGTATGGTGCGAGCCCGCGGGGCAGCCGTGCACGAACACGAGATCCAGGTCGGAGCCATAGCCGAGCTCCAGGCCACCCAGCTTGCCATAACCGACGATGGCAAATGGCGCGGGCAGCATCTTGGCGTCGCACTCGTATACGGGGTCGCCGTGGCGCGCTCGCAGGTCGCGCCAGGCCAAGGAGAGCGCCCTGCTCAACGTCACCTCTGCGATGTCGCTCAGGTGCGTGCTCACGGCATCGACCGTGATGGCGCCCGCCACGTCAGCCGCGGCAACGCGCAGCACATTGGATGCCTTGAACTGACGCAGGCAGTCCATCTCCCGCTCGGTATCGCCGGTCGTGACTTGCGCGAGCTGCGTGTCTGCATCGCGCTCGAGCGGTTCGCGTGGCAGCGGCGCGTAGAGCGTCCGCGCATCGAGCAACTCATCGAGCAGCGCGGGATAGCGTGCTATCTGACGGGCGATCATGGGGCTCGCCTCGCAAAGGCGAACGAGCTGTGACAGGCCGAGCGGACGTTCCACGAGCAGTGCAAGATAGACGCTGCGCCGCGCAATGCTCTCGATGACCGAGAGGGCGCGGGCGAGCGTCGGCATCGGCGCACGGCGCTGCGCTACCGCACGCAGCAGCGCCGGTATCAGGTTGTCCAGCCGCCTTCGCCCGCGTGCGCCGAGTGATCGTATGGGATAGGCGCTGCGCAGCTTGTCGATCAGCTCGCCCGCGCGAGCGGGATCGGGAAAGCCCAGCGTCTCGAGCGTCGCGTGGGCTTGCTCGGGCGTGGTGCTGCCCGCCCAGAGGCCGGGTAGCCCGTCGTCCATGCCCTCGGCATCGCCCGGTTCGGCGCCGTAGACCTGGTCGAAATGGGACTGAACGCGCGCCCGGTGTTTGCCCAGGATGGTGAGAAAAGAATCCCAGTCCGCAAAGCCCATGCCGGCGGCCAGGCGCGCGCGTCCCGGCCCGTCCTCGGGCAGCGTGTGCACCTGTTGATCGTCCTCCTGCTGCAGGCGATGCTCCGTGGTGCGCAGGAATCGATAAGCGTCGCGAAGCTCGGCGACCGCATACTCGGGCATCAGATCGAGCGCGGCGAGGCGCTCGAGCACCTCGAGGATCTCGCGGTCGCGCAGCGCCGTGATGCGCCCGCCACGCACCATCTGAAACGCCTGGCCGATGAACTCGACCTCCCGGATCCCGCCCGGACCCAGCTTGATGTTGCCCTGCATGCTCTTGCGCGCGACCTCGGCGCTCACGAGCGCCTTCATCTCGCGCAAGGACTCCAGGGCACCGAAGTCGAGATACCTTCTGTAGACGAACGGGCGCAGGCGTTCGAGCAGCTTGTGCCCGCTTTCGGTGTCGCCGGCCACGGGCCGCGCGCGGATCAGCGCGTAGCGCTCCCAGTCGCGGCCGTGGATCTGGTAGTAGTCCTCTATCGCGTTGACGCTCGCTACCAGCGGGCCGCTGGCGCCGAAGGGGCGCAGCCGCATATCGACCCGAAACACGAACCCGTCCTCGGTGGTTTCGCTGAGCGTACGAATGAAGCGCCTGGCAAGGCGCAGGAAAAACTCCTCCTTGGAAAGCGCGCGTGGCGAGTCCGCGAGCTGGCCGCTTTCCGGGAAGGCGAAGATCAGATCGATATCGGACGAGAAGTTGAGCTCGCCGGCGCCGAGCTTGCCGAGCGCCAGCACGATGAGTGATTGGGGCGATCCATTGGCGTCACGGGGCTCGCCGAGCTTGGCGCATTGCCAGCCGTGCAGATGCGCGAGCGCGGATTCGAGCACCGCGTCGGCAAACGCCGAAGTGTCGCGCACCGTTTCACCGAAGTCCGCCTCGTGGGCGAGGTCGCGCCAGGCGATGCGCACCATCTCGCGGCGCTTGAATCGGCGCAGCGCCTGCATCAGCTCGCTTTCGGTGGCGCTGTCACCGGCGAGCGCGGAGAGCTTTCGCGGGTAGTCTCCCGGCGCGTATGAGCGACACAGATCCCCGCACCCGACCAGATCGACGAGCAGGCGGGGATGGCGCGCGCAGGACTTGGAGACGAAATCACTGCACGCCCAGACCCGTGGCGCCCGACGGGAGAGGTCGAGCGCGGCACCCGGATCGACGCCGGCCGCCCGGGCGCTCTCCGCGAAGATTGCGATGCGGGCCCCGGCGAGATCAACGAGCGCGGGCGGCAGCGCCGCGGGGGCCGCCGTGGGAGCAGGGCGGGTGGTCACGTCATCGGACAAATGGGACGCATGCGAGCGAAGGTACCGGCAGCGCAAAGAAAGATAAAGCATCGGGTTGGGCGCCTGAGCTTGCATCTCGTGGGAGGCGCCCGGATCTAGCCCCAAACCCGCGTGCTGGTCAGGATCAGAATCGCCACCGCGACGAACTCGCGCTCGCCATTCGGGGCGAATCGGTTGATTCGAACGCCATCTATTGTCTCGACAAACTCAGCAACCGCCCCAGCGCCGTCATGTCGTTGATAATGGGGTTGTCGGAAAACTTTACACAGTTTGGGCGCAGTTTGAGGTATGTCTTGTGGGTCTCTCACAAAAAATCAATCCCTTACGGCCGATTCTATAGCATTTGACATAGTCGGAATTTTTTACACTCCGAATTCATGAACAATGCCGGGCATTATTCAGCCGGTTGATTTATCAGTGATTTTTATGCTTTGTCGCGTGTTGGCGCGGTTTATGCATTGTTATTGATCGAGGATTCCGCCCCAGGAGGATGGCTGCCGTGACGCACTCGGTTCTCGCGCTCTTGCGGCCTCTGGCCACGGCGGTAACGCACCGGGTAACGGGTAGTCAGCCTACGCAAATTCCTGCCCGTACATCCCAAATAGACAATCGTTTGACAACGTTCGCATCGACGACGGTTTTCAGCCGTCAGGAGGCTTCATCATGGCTAAAGTAAGTTATCTCCCATGGTTTCTGCTCGCTTTGCTCGGAGCGGCGGTCCAGCCAGTG
>CAZSDY010000243.1:3079-5382 GCA_964605765.1 uncultured Ectothiorhodospiraceae bacterium
CTGGGACTACTTTCGTGGCATCGCACAGCACGGAAGCAGTGTCTTCCCGGTCGGCGCAAGCTACTCGCAGACTTCCGACGGGGTCGGCGGCAAGGAGGGCAAAGGTATTGCAACGCGTTACGCCAAAGACGGAACCCCGGGAGCGGCGGCCGGGGGCAGCGAGTGGGTCACTCAGATACCGGGACCGGGATATTCGGGCGTCGAGGACGCGAAGGACGTCACCGTCGCGGTGGAGGGAGGCACACCGTATCTGTACGTGACCGGCTTCACGCAATCCAGCGGATCAACGGCCATACTCCGGGTCTCCAAGGTCGACACCAACGGAAATATTGTCTGGTCCGTGGCCGACCCCACCTCGCCGAACAATTTCGATATCGGCGCCGCGGTGGAGAAGGTTGGCAACGAAGTGTGGGTGTTCGGGCAACAGGACCAGATTCACATGAACTGTTGCAGCGCGAGACCGGTCCTCGCCCGCTTCGATGAGTCTGGGGCTCACCTGGGTACCACACTCGGCTCCGGGAGTAGCGACGGCCGCACGTTCCAAGGGGCCACGACCGGTTCGGTGACCTTCGCCGTAGGGCAAACATCGTATACCGCCACGCCTTCCGACTACCTGGTGGCCCGTTTCAACAGCGACGGCACCATCAATTATGAAGCCACCTACGATGCAGGGGGCGCCGACTTTCTCTACGATGCGTTGTGGTATTCGGATCGGCTGTTCGCGGTTGGCAAGACATCGAACGGGAGCTTCGGTGGTATGGACAGCGTGTTGCTCGAGCTCGATCCGGACAACGGATCGGTCCTCGACTCGCTACTGTGGGGCGGCAGCGGCGACGACGATTTCCAGGCCCTCGCGGTGGATACGACCAGCGACACGCTCTACGCGATCGGGAAGCGGTATAACGGGACGGATGACGACATCGCAATCGTCGGATTCTCGATCTCGGAAGGTGTGCCCGAGCCCGCCACTCTCGCTCTGCTTGGTCTCGGATTAGCCGGCCTCGGATTCAGGGCCGGAAGAAGACGGGGTTAACAGGATGGTGAAATAGTCCATCCGGGGTTTTTTCACCCACGGGACCGGAAAAGCGCGGTTTATCGGGGTGCGCCGCTGCACCCCGATTTTCGGGCGCACTGCGCGCGCCCAAACCCGCTTCCTTCATTTTCAACGGCTTAGTGCCGTCGAAAATGGCGACACGCCCCTGTGTCGCGCGCGGGGTGGCAAAGAACAGCGTCTTTCACCACCCTGCCGGGCATTTCAGGCCACCCAGAATGCTTTTTCGAGATCGTCGAATTCGTTGGGAGGACCTTCGAACTTGTTCCGACCGAGCTCGAGAACGTAGACGTAATCGGCGATTTTCAGCGCCTGGCGGATTTCCTGATCGACGATGAGGATGGTCAGCCCCTCCTTGTCGCGGAGATCGACGAGCATCTGATAGACCTCCTCGGCGAGCATCTTGGAGAGCCCCGCCGTCGGCTCGTCGACCAGCAGGACCTTGGGCTCCGACATCAGCGTGCGGCCGATCTCGACCATGCGCTGCTGGCCGCCGGAGAGCTCGCCGGTGATCTGCTTGCGCTTGTCGCGCAACACCGGGAAGCGCTTGTAATTCTGCTCGATCTTGTCGCGTACCTGAGTCTTGTCCCGGCGGAAGGTCCAGCCGCCGAGCTCGAGATTCTCCTGCACCGACATGTCCTTGAACACGCCGGGCTGCTGGGGAATATAGGCCAGCCCCTTCAGGATCCGCTTGTGCGTGGGGATCCCGTTGATGTTTTCGCCTTCCAGCAGGACCTCGCCTTCGTTGGGCCGCAGGAAGCCGAAGACCGCCTTCAAGGCGGTCGATTTGCCGACCCCGTTGGCCCCCAGCACCGCCGTGATCTGGTTCGATCGGGCAGCTATGGACAGATCCTGAATGATGTTCAGGTCCTTGTAATAGCCGACATAGAGGTTCTTGACTTCGAGCATCTGTGTCACGCCTCCGGCGGTTCCGCGCCGGCAGAGGGTGCCGGGGCTCCGTCGTCGTCGACGCCGAGATAGGCCTCGATGACGGCCGGGTCGCTCTTCACCTCATCGGGCAGGCCGTCGGCGATGAGGTCGCCGTAGTCGAGCACCAGCAGGCGCCGGCACAGCGTGAAAATGGAGTCCATCTGATGACTGATCAGGATGATGGCCTTGCCCGCGTGGTTCACCCGCTCGATGTACCGGTAGATGATCTCCATGAGCCGGGGGTGAACCCCCGCAAACGGCTCGTCGAGAATGATGAGCTCGGGATCCAGCATCAGGAGCCGGCCGAGCTCCAGCAGCTTCT
>CAZSDY010000244.1:0-5380 GCA_964605765.1 uncultured Ectothiorhodospiraceae bacterium
ACTTCCGAGATGCGCCGGGCGACAGTGGGAGGCTGTTCGGGTGAGCGTGCCGCGCGGGCGCGGCGATGCTACGAGCGCCGCCGGGAGCGGCTCACAGCCGTGCCGGAGAAGGCTGCCACGCGCGCGCGGCGTCGCCGCGCGGCCATGCGTGATGCCTCACCCGGCGAGAAGCGCGCATCCATCGTGCAGGCGCTGGAGCGCGTCAGGCAGCGGCGGGAAAAGGGGACGGAAAAGGTGCCAGGTTTATTTTTTTCCACCGCGGGTGCTAAGGTTTGTCGTGCGCACAAAAAAAAATAAACCTGGCACCTTTTCCGCCCCCGAGTTCTTCTCCCGGCTCCAGGCCGTCAATCCGGCGCCGCGCACCGAGCTCGAGTACCGCAGCGTCTTCGAGCTGCTGGTCGCGGTGATCCTCTCCGCCCAGGCGACCGACGTCAGCGTCAACCAGGCGACCCGTGGGCTGTTCAGGCGTGCGCGCACGCCGCGGGGGATGCTGCGCCTCGGCGAGCCGGGTCTCAGGGCGCACATCAAGCGTATCGGTCTCTACAACACGAAGGCGCGCAACATCATCCAGGCTTCGCGGATGCTGGTCGACGAGCACGGCGGCGAGGTGCCCCGCGATCGCGCGAACCTGGAACGCCTGCCGGGCGTGGGCCGCAAGACCGCGAACGTGGTCCTGAACAGCGCCTTCGGCGAGCCCGTGATTGCGGTGGACACACATATCTTCCGGGTGTCGAACCGCACCGGGCTGGCGCCGGGGAAGACCGTGCGCAAGGTCGAAGACCGACTCATGGCGGTGGTGCCAGAGCGCTTCATGCGCGATGCGCACCACTGGCTGATCCTGCACGGGCGCTACGTGTGCACCGCGCGCCGCCCCGCCTGCGCGCGCTGTTGCGTCGCCGATCTCTGCGCTTACCCGGGCAAGTCCGACGCATGACGCCACGGGGGGCTTCGACCGGCACCTCCCCGAGGCCATGGTTCGCCGCGCTCACGAAAAGCTCAGGATGGCGCTATGGATGATGGCCATGAACATACCCGCGTCCAGAATTACCAATCCGCCCGTGATCAGGAAGAACCGGAGATTCTTGCCGCGTGCATCACCCCCGAGCAGGAGAGAGTACGCGAGCACGATCAGCAGCGGGCCGATAACCGGGAAGAGATAGCGGCCCTGAACCGCGACGCCCAGTGACCCCAGGCGGAGATGGATGGGGTACTGGACGAAAGAGATCAGCACGGCGGTATAGAGCAGGCCGGTCCAGAACAGGAACTTGAGCACGTCGGAGTGGCCCTTCCAGCCGACGAGCCACGCGAGCAGGGCGATGAGAACAGCGACACCGGCGGCGCTCGTGTGGTACCAGCGCGGCGTCACGGATCGGTGACCTTGATACCCGAGCAAACCAACCATGGTTTGATGCAGCCAGTGCTTCAAGAAGGCCGGGAGACCGACGCGAGGTCGATGCTCGTTCTGGGCGATGAGCCGCAGGTCGCGTTTGTAGATGTCGTTAACCGCCCGGCAAGTGTCGTGCCCATACACCTGCACGCAACTCGGCATGACGGTCTGATAGCGCAGCAGATTGCGCCCGTAGAACACCGCGCAGAGGATGGCCACTGCAATGACGGAAACGCTCAGGATGACACCGACCTGCCCGCTGATCACCATGTTCCGGTCGAGCCGGCGCAGGCCGCCAAGGAACAGCGCCAGCGGAAAGATGAGCAACAAGGGAAGAAACGTGATCTTGGTCAGTGCGCCGATACCACTGAGCAGCAGTGCAATCCAGAGGTCTGCGGGACGGGATCCCTTCCACCATCGCAACAGAAAGAGGGTCACGGCCGCGCTGACGGGGATCAGCAACACATCATAGCTGACGCCCGCGAAGATCAGGATCAACATGAAGCAACTGGACTGCATGACGAACGCGAGCGCGATCTCACGCCATGAGTCCAGGCAAAGTCGGCACAGCCCGAAGAACGCGAACAAGTACACGATGGCGAGTGCGACCCCGAACCCTCTGATAGTCGGGTACGGGTCCTCGCCGAGCGCTTTCAGCGGTCGATAGATCAGGCTGGCCAGATAGTGATACGCAGGAGGACCATAGCCCAGGGTGTGCAACGGGGCATACTCGTCTTTCGGATGAATGAAGAACCGGGCTTCGTCTGCGTAGATTCGAATGACATCGCGATGATGGTACTCATCGGGGGGAACCCCCGGGATCAGCAGCTGCGCGTACATGGCACACTGGATCACGAATGCGAGGACGGCGAGTAACACCACCGTCTTGAAGAGCCGGGGATGTTCAGCGGCGAGGATGCGGGTTGTCTGCATGCGTCGATGGGTGTTGGGATTTGGCCTCGTCCGGCAGACAGGATGAGCCGGCCTCCATCCCGTCAAGCGCCAATAATAGCGCATGCGCCCGGGTTCCAAGCTGGCCGCGCCGTACGACCGATTAGCGCAGAGCAAATCCAGGCGCAGCGACGTGATCGCGGAGGACCGGGCCGGCGAAGCGCAAGCAGTGATCGGGCTCGAAGAATGATTCGACTGACCCCGCTCGTCGAAGATTCAGGGCGCAGGTCCGGGAAAGCCGGGGTCGGGCCTCGAGGCCGCGGAAGCAGCCTGATACCGGCACCGCGTAGCGCGAAGACTCTGCCAGCAGCCCAAAACCGGTATACCGTTCCCCGTACCCACGGGCAGTGATGTTTTCCCCCAGCCTGTTAGACTTTGTGCACGGCCATTGGAAGGGTTCGCGGGTGCTCATCAGTCGCTACAGGAAGCATGTGGTCCGGGTCTCCATCAGCCTCGTCATCCTGACGGTTTTCCTGTTGCATGTGACCAAGGCCGTGCGCTTCGATGCCATCGATGCGCTGGAGCTGTTCGCCTATGATCAACGGCTGAAGCTCACCACCACGCGGATTCGTGACGACCGCGTGGTCATCATAGACATCGACGAGAAGAGCCTTGCCGCCGAGGGCCGCTGGCCATGGGGGCGTGACAAGCTGGCGCGTCTGGTCGACACCCTGTTCGACGATTACCAGATCGGCCTGGTGGGTTTCGATGTGGTGTTCGCCGAGCGCGACGAGAGCTCGGGACTCACGGTGCTGCGCCGGCTCGCCGACTCGGATTTTCGCGGCGACAGCCGATTCGCGGCACGCGTGAAGCAGCTAGAGAGCAAGCTCGACTACGACCGGCGTTTTGCGCGGAGCATTGCGAACCGCCCGGTGGTGCTGGGCTACACGTTCAATATCGGCACGCGCGTCGCGACGCGCGCCGGCGAGCTGCCCGCCCCCACATTCGCTCCGGGCGAGTTCACCGGCCGGCGCGTCGCGTTCTACGAGGCCGACGGCTATGTCGGCAATCTGCCCGAGCTTGCGGATGCGGCGCTCGCCGCCGGACACTTCACGATCATCCCCGATGCCGACGGCATCGCCCGCCGGGTTCCCATGCTGTTCCAGTACAAGGGTGCACAGTACGAGGCGCTGTCGCTCGCCATGGCGCGTACGGCGATGGGTGTGGATACCATCGTGCCGGGCTACGCCAAAGGCAGCAAGGCCGGGGCTGCCTACTCCGGGCTCGAGTGGCTGCAGGTGGGCAATCGCCGCGTGCCGGTCGACGCGCGGCTGCGTACGCTGGTGCCGTTTCGCGGGCGCCAAGGCAGTTTCCCCTACGTGTCGGCGACGGACGTGCTGCACGGCGAGGTCACGCGCGATACGTTGGCGGGGCGCATCGCGCTGGTGGGGACTTCCGCGCCGGGCCTGCTGGATCTGCGTGCGACGCCCGTGCAGGCGGCCTATCCCGGGGTCGAGGTGCACGCCAACATCATCGCCGGCATCCTCGACAACAAGCTCAAGAACAACCCGGCCTACACGCTGGGCGCGGAGTTCGCGCTGGTCACGGTGGCCGGGTTGTTGATGACCCTGTTGCTGCCGCTGCTCAGTCCGCTGTGGGGCACGGTCGCGACGCTCGCGCTGCTGGCAGGCGTTGTCGCGATCAATATGGTCGTCTGGCAGGGGTGGAACATCGTTCTGCCGCTCGCCTCGGTCGTGGTGATCCTGCTCGTCATGTATCTGTTCAACACGACCTACTCGCTGTTCGTGGAGACGCGCGGCAAGCGCCAGCTTGCCGGGCTTTTCGGGCAGTACGTGCCGCCGGAGCTGGTCGACGAGATGAGCGAGGATCCGGGCGCCTTCACGCTGGAAGGCGAGAGCCGCGAGATGACCGTGCTGTTCTCCGACGTGCGCAGCTTCACCACCATATCGGAAGGGCTCGATCCGCGGGAGCTCTCGCGCCTGATGAACGAGTATCTCACGCCGATGACCACGACTATCCACGACGCTCGCGGCACCATCGACAAGTACATAGGGGATGCGATCATGGCGTTCTGGGGGGCGCCGCTGCGCGATCCGGAGCATGCGCAAAACGCCCTTCAGGCCGCCTTCGGCATGCTCGCGGCTCTGCGCGATCTGCAGGTCGATTTCGAACGTCGCGGATGGCCCGCAATCCGTATCGGCATCGGCATCAACACGGGCACCATGAACGTGGGCAACATGGGCTCGGAGTTCCGCATGGCCTACACGGTGCTCGGCGATGCGGTCAACCTGGGGTCGCGCCTCGAGGGCCTCACCAAGGGCTATGGCGTGGAGTGCGTGGTCAGCGAGACGACCGCCAGGGCCGCGCCGGAGCTGATCTACAGGGAGCTCGATCGGGTACGCGTGAAGGGCAAGGACAAGCCGGTCACGATTTTTGAGCCCGTGGGTGCGCGCAAGGATGTCGACAGATCCGTGCGCGACGAGCTCAAGCTCTACGAGGCTGGGCTCAAGCTCTACCGCGCCCAGAACTGGGATATGGCGGAGCTGCAGTTCCTCAACCTGCAGAAGTCTTCACCGCCGAGCCGTCTATACCAGCTCTACGCGGAGCGCATTGCGCATTTTCGCAGGGAGCCACCGGGGCAGGATTGGGACGGAGTGTTCACGCACCTGACGAAATAAGCAGGCACGCGGGCAGGCGTGCGCCTGGTGCGGGTGGGCCCCGCGCGCCGCTCAGGTAGTGACGAAAAACTCCATTTTCACGCCGGCCAGCTCCAGCACGTCGTGGTCGTTGATCGCGTGTGCCTGACTGCCGATGGCTTCCCCGTTGACGATCGGGTGAGAGCCCTCCACGTGGGTGATGAAATAACCCTGCGGCCTGCGCGTGATGACTGCCACCTGCACGCCGGGCCGGCCCAGCGTGATGAGCGCTTTCTTGAGCTCCAGTTCCTTGCCGGCGCCCGGTCCGCTCAAGACCTGTATCTTGCCGAGCGGCATGGCGCCCGGCACTGCCGCGGGCTCGGCCGCGGGCTCGGCACCCGGGGCGGCAGGGGGAGGCGGCATGTCGGCCTTGGCCTGCGCCGCG
>CAZSDY010000245.1:0-2359 GCA_964605765.1 uncultured Ectothiorhodospiraceae bacterium
GTCTGGGAGTCCAGCCCTAATCGCAGCCCGTGCACCGGGTTATTGAGAAGTTACGCAGATATCGCATAAGCTGTTGAATGATAAAGACTTCATCTGAGGTGGCACGGGTATTGCCTCGTTTACAGACAGGACCTGAAAAACGATCGAAATACTCGCGAAAGGAGAGCGGTCGTGGACGACGTGATCTGCGCACTGTCCTTGCGGCATGCGGCATCGCGGAGACGCGGGCGGTCGCGCGCGTTAAGCCCGTTGGGGGCGTGGCTCGTTGCCGTTGCCGTGCTGTGCGGCACTATCCCGGCCGCCGTCGCCATCCCGTACACGTTCGTTGAAATCGCGCGCGGCACGGGTGTGTTCGGAACATCACCGTTCAGCCAGTTCCAGCCCGGGGTCGCCATCAACGATCTCGGCCGCGTGGCGTTTCGCGGCAATCTCGCTCCATCAGCCACTGAAGGCCTCTTTACCGGGACCGGTGGCCCCGTCACCTCGATCGTCGCCGCGAACGATTTCCCCCACACGGCGCTTTTCGATCAGACCATCGACAACAACGGAACGGTCGTGTTTCGGGCCGGGTCGTCGACCACCAGCGTCTCGGTGCTGGGCGGGAACGGTGGCCTTCTCGTGACGTTTGCATCGCCGCCCGCCAATCCCTCCATTGGCCCGAACTGGTTCGGGCAGGTCATCAACAATACCGGTACGGCGTTGCTGTCGGGCGGGGCCACCTTCGCGTCGCAGCTCTACACCGCGACGGGGGTCGGCTCGCCCTCGCTCCTCTATGACGCCGCCACGCTTGCGGGCATCGGCGCGTTCTTCGGACCTGACATCAACGATGCCGGGACGATGGCCTCGGTGGTGGGGCCGGGCCTCGGGGTATTCAACTCGCTGGTGCGCGGTAACGGCGGATCCTTGACAATCATCGTGGATCCGTCGGACGGCCTCGGCACGCTCGGTACCATGTCGACCTCTATCAACGATCTGGGCGAGGTCGCGTTCCTGTCGCAAGTGGGCATCTACACGGGTGACGGCGCAAGCTTGAACCAGGTCGCGGACGTTTCCGGGCCGTTTTCCGCCTTCAGCAGCTTCGGCCCGGCCATCAACAACGCGGGCACGATCGCGTTCTGGGCGGCGTTGGACGCGGGCGGACAGGGGATTTTCACCGGCCCCGACGCCATCGCTGAGAAGATCATCGCGCGCGGCGATCCACTGCTCGGATCGACGGTCAGCTGGCTCGATTTTGGCCGATTCGGATTGAATGACGCCGGGCAGATCGGGTTCCTGGCGGGTCTCGCGAATGGCGACCAGGTGATCGTGCGCGGCGCTCCCGCAGGGCCCGAGTTGTCGAGCCCCGAGCCCGCCACCATCGTTCTGCTGGCTTTCGGCTTTGCCGGTCTTGGGCTCCGCAAGAAGCGCTCGGCTGGGAAATCTCTTTCCTTGACGGGGTTAGGTCCCCGATTCAGACAGGTCTGAAAACTTGCGCGGTCGGACCACGATGAGCCGGTGATGCCGGCAAGGTCGGGGATCGGCGGTCGGGATGTCGGCAAGGGATTGCCGAGCTACGCGGGCGTTGGTCCCCCCGCGACGCATCATTTTTCGCCCCCCCGTACGGCGGACGGGATTCTGACCAATGACAGGCGGCTGAAGACCCTCGCCCGGGAGCGGCTCGCCATCGGGTTGTTCGACACCCTTGCATAGCCGTGAAATAGCCGCATGAGCGTGCCAGAGCAGCCCGTAGCTAACGCAATCAGCGCTCTGGCGGACGAACACCCGCAACTCCGGGCGCATCGATTGCGTACTTCACGAGGCCGTGGCGGCCCCTGGGCCGGCGCCACAGGAGCGTCATGCCGAGCTTCTCGAGGACGCGGTGCGAGGGAGCGTTGTCGCCCCTCGACAACGCCACGATGCGCTGCAGTCCGAGCGCATCGAAGCCGTGCGCGAGCATCGCGCGCGCCGCTTCTGTCGCGAGCCCGCGGCCCCTGAAGGCGGGGAGCAGCCCGTAGCTCAGCTCCACGTCCGTGCGGTCTTCCAGCCAGCGCAGCCCGCACTCACCCGCGAACGCGCCCGATGCACGGTCGATGATCGCGCAGATCCCGAATCCGTGGTCTTCCCAGTGGCGCAGCACGCGCTGGAAGGCCGCGTTTGCGGCGTCGGGCGCGAGCACGCCGAACTTGCGGACCGACATCACCACCGGGTTACCGTAGAAGGCCTCGAAAGCGGCCCGATCGGCAGGTTCGACACGGCGCAGGATCAGGCGCGCCGTGCGCACAGTAATCATGCCGGTGTCCCTGTCTGTCCGTCGGTCAGCCACAAGGCGCGAGGTGCTCAGGGCGGCTTGCGGCCGACGAAGTTGTAGTGCGTGTAGATG
>CAZSDY010000245.1:2459-5376 GCA_964605765.1 uncultured Ectothiorhodospiraceae bacterium
GGCGCGAGGTGCTCAGGGCGGCTTGCGGCCGACGAAGTTGTAGTGCGTGTAGATGGGCGGGAAACGCAGGCCACCGAGCCATCTCTCCAGGGCGAACAGCCGGTCGAACAGGGCGTTCGAGGGAAACAGCCGGAAGTAGCGCAGGCTGTGTCTCTCGATGCCCGCGCGCGAGCTCTTTTGCGAGACGCGCAGCCGACAGCACGCGCTCGTTGCCGTAGACGAGCGTGCCGCGATCGGTTTGCAGATGCATGATGCGCTTGAAACCGCGATAGCGAAACAGCTGCACTTGCAGCAGGGGATTGAGGGCGTTCGCCTCGGAGAGCGCCACGTAGCCGCCCGGACGCAGCAACCGCACCACCTTGTCGACTACCGCCGTGCGTGGCTCCAGATGGTGAAAAGCCTGCTCCATCCAGATGATGTCGAAGCCGTCCGTGTCCTCGAAGTCGAGCAGGGGGACGGTCTCGATACGGCAGTGAAGCTCGCGATCGAGCAGCGGGCGCAGGAAATCCAGACGCTCGCGGGCAGCATCCGCACAGTGCGCGAAAGCGTCGATGCCGGTCACGTGCGCACCCAGCATGGCGAACCACAGCGTCTCGGTACCGGAGCCCACACCGACCTCGAGCACGCGCGGTCGGTCGAGGGCGCGAATCAAGGCTTCCATCTCGCGCACCTGGTTCTCGTACCAGTAGCGCATGCGCGCGGAGCGAAGCTGGCGGAAGTTCGCGTAGTACTCGTCGACCAGCTTCTGGCTCTCCGGCCCGAGGGGGCGCTCTTCGAGCCAGAAGGAGAGGAACTCGGAGATGGTCCTTGCGTTGGCCGGAGATCGCTCCATGGGGCTCGCTACGCGTGCGCCGGGTGCATGCTACCCCCGTTCCCGCCCATTGCCTCGCGCGCGAAGCGCCGGCCCGAGGCCGCTGCGTCCGGTCTCAATCGCCGGGAGCGAGCCGAACATCCCGGACACGGCGTGAAAGTCTCGATACCCATTCTCGTGCCGATTGCCTGCAGGCGTCTCGCCGCCCGTTCGCGCCGCAATCTAACGGCCACCGCGCAGATCGTCAACGCGCATGCCCCGGCTGCGTGCCCTCCGATCTCGACAGGCCCCTGCCCGGGCGGGTCCGCTCGGATCTTGCCGGGCGTCTTCTCGGCGGTCACGATGCTCGGTACGATTCCGAATTCGCGACACTCTATGCGCCTGAGCATCGCCATCGAGGAACTTTCCGGAGCTTGTCGGCGTCAGGGGGCAACCAGTGACAGCCGCGGGAAATGGCTCCGATAGCGTGCGACATCGCGGGTTACGAGCGTCAGTTGCTCTACCACCGCATGCGCGCCGATGAAGAAGTCAGGCAAGGGTGAGCGCCGGGAACCACCGGTCCGCCGGTACTCGAGAAAACACCTTCCCGCCATGAATGCCGCCGGCCAGGCGGGGCAGCGGCTCAGGTCACGCCAAGATAACGCCTCAGATCGAGGTCGCTCACGTGCTCGCGAAAGATGCGATCCTCCCATTCTCGAGTTCGAGCAAACCAGTCAACGAACGCATTGCCAAACAACGCCCGTGCTCTTTCACTGGCGCGGAAGCGATCGGCAGCCTCCATGAGATTGCGGGGAAACCTTCGCTCGCTCGCCACCGTCTCCTGGTAAGCGTCGCCGGCGCTCGGCGCGGGTGGCGCGATGCGCTCCTCGATCCCGCACAGCCCGCCCGCCAGGCAAGCGGCCAGCGACAGGTAAGGGTTGCTGTCCGCCGCAGGAACGCGGAACTCTATACGCGCCGCCGGCGCCGGCTCGGTAATTGCGCGCACTGCGCAGGATCGGTTTTCAAGGCCCCAGCTCGCGTGGGTCGGTGCCCAGGCGCCGGGCACCAGCCTGCGGTAGGCATTTACCGTGTGCGCGCACATCACCAGCATCTCGGGCAGACACGCGAGCAAGCCGCCGGCGAACCCGCTCAAGGCTTCGTTGGCCGGGGCGCCCTTGCCGCCGCTGCCAAAAACCGGCTGACCGGTGGCGAGATCGAACAAAGACAGGTGCAGGTGGCCAGACTGACCGGGCCAGTCGTTGGACGGCTTCGCCATGAACGAGACCGTGCGCCCGTTGCGCAAAGCGTAGGCTTTGGTAAAGGTCTTGAACAAAGCGGCATCGTCGGCGGCGCGGATGCCTTCGCACGCGAGCAGCGGTGCCTCGAGGCAACCCGGGCCAAACTCGGTGTGGAAGGAATCGAGCTCGATCCCGGCGATCGCGATCGTATCCAGCAATCCACACAGGAATTCGTTCTCGACCGCCGGAGTCACGGCGGAGTAGGCCCAGTTTCCGGCAGCGAACGACTTCAGGTTGCGATAACCCTTCTCGCGCAGGGTCTCGGGCGTCTCGTCGAAGACGAAGAACTCGTACTCGAAGCCGGCGCGCACGCCGTAACCCATCTCGGCCGCACGCCGAATTTGTGCTTTGGCGAGGTTGCGGGCCGAGACCGCCGAATGGGGCCCGGTGAAGTCCGCGAGAAACAGCGCCCGGTCCGGGGCGAACGGGTAGCGGCGCCCGCTCGCCGGATCGACTTCGGTCGACTCGTCCGCGAAAGCACCTCCGGTGTAGGTCGTCTCACCGATGTCCCACTCGTAGATAACGTCGGAGAAAAAACCGCCCTCGCGTATCACCTTCTGCGCTTTAGGTGCCGGCAACAGCTTCTCCCGCAGGATCGTATCGATGTCGAAGATGCCGACGTGAACACGCTTTGCGCCGCTTTTTTCCAGCGCGCCCACCACCTCCTCGGCGGTGGTGCAGCCTCTGAAGACATCCGTTGAACTCATCCTCGTCCCCCCTGTACCCGTCGTCTGGCCGAGCTCATCTGCGCGGCCTGCTCGATGGCCACCTTGAGGCTCGTGTGATCCGCCGCCCCGCTGCCGGCGATGTCGAATGCGGTTCCGTGATC
>CAZSDY010000246.1:0-5348 GCA_964605765.1 uncultured Ectothiorhodospiraceae bacterium
GTCTGGGTCTGGGGTCAGTTCTAACATTGCTATATCGATCATTGATGTAGCAATGTTAGAACTGACCCCAGATGTAGAACTGACCCCTCCCCCAAACCCCAATGACGGCGTGGCACAAGGCGGTGCGGGTATTGGAATAGCGACTGGCAGTCAAGTTAACATGCCGTACAACCAACGAACTGGGGAGAGACTCGATGACGCTGCGTGCCGTGGTGGCCATGATGGAGCACGAGACCAACACATTCTCGCCGGTGCCCACGCCGCTCGAGCGCTTCGGGAGCCCGGATGTGCCGGTCGGGCCCGAGGTCTACAGGCGGTTCAAGGGGACCGGCACGGGAATCGGTGCGTTTCTCGATCTGGCAGATGCAGAAGGCATGGAGATCGCCACCCCCATCGCCGGCAACGCCGCCCCCAGCGGGCCGGTCTCCGCGGCTGCCTACGCGACGATGTGCGATGCCATCTGCGATGCGGTGCGCCACGGCTGCGATGCGTGTTTCCTCGACCTGCACGGTGCCATGGTGACCGAGAACACCGGGGACGGTGAGGGGTCGCTGCTTGCGCGGATCCGCGCGATGGCCCCGGACCTGCCGATTGCCGTGAGCCTCGATCTGCATGCGAACATCACCGAAGAGATCGTGCGCAACTGCACCGCTCTGGTGGGCTACAAGACCTATCCGCACATCGACATGTATGAGGCCGGGATGCAGGCAGGGCGGATCCTGGTGCGCGCCATCAATGGCGAGGTGCGACCGGTGATGGCCTGGGGCAGCCGGCCCCTGCTCGCGCAGACCCTGTGCATGGGGCATGAGGACAAGCCAATGGGTCCGCTCATCGACATGGCGCGTGAGGCCGAGGTGGGCGGCTTGCTGGCGGCCTCGGTTTTCGGGGGGTTTCCACTGGCGGATTTCTGGGATGCGGGGCTTTCCGTGGTGACCGTGGCGGATGGCGATCGCGGGGCCGCGGAGGCCACATGCGAACACCTGCTCGACGCCGCCTGGAAAGCGCGCGATGAGTTCGTCTTCCAGTCCGAGGATATGGCGCAAACAGTCAGCCGTGCCCGGGCGCTGCAAGGCGGCCCGATCATCCTGCTCGACCATGCCGACAACGCCGCATCCGGCGGCACCCAGGACACCACCGCGGTGCTGGCCGAGGCGCTGCGCCAGGGGCTGCAAGACGTCGCCATGTTCGCCATCTGCGATCCGAGCGCAGTCGCGGAGATGGTCGCCGCCGGCGCAGGCAATACCCTGTCCCTCGAGCTGGGAGGCAAAGTGGACATGCCGGCCATCGGTCGCAAGGGAGAACCGCTGCACGTCACCGGCAAGGTGCGCGCGATTACCGATGGAGAGTTCGTGGTCACCGTCCCCATGGGACGCGGCACCTGGCAATCCATGGGTCAGACGGCGGTCCTCGATACCGGGGCCGTGCAGATCGTGGTCACGTCGCACAATGTCGAGCCGTTCGACCCGGGATGTTTTCGCAGCGTAGGCATCGAGCCGGCGCGCAAGAAATACCTGATTCTCAAGTCCCGTATTCACTACCGGGCGGGTTTCCGGGAGCTGGCGAGGCACGAGCTCCCCTGCAACGGCGTGGGCGTTACCAGCAGCGACAATTCGCTCTTCGCCTTCAAGCACGTGCGCCGGCCCATCTATCCGCTGGACCCGGATACCCCGGCGCAGCCCAATTATCCACCGCGCAAGCGCTGAATGGCCGGGGTCACATCACGCGTTGCCACGTTTCGTCATTCCGTGCATCGCGCTCTGCGCTACGATGGATGGTGATGCAGGGCGGCGTCGTCCGCGCAGGATGCGCTGAGCCCAGCGCCCTGCATCGACCACCTCAACCGCCGCGCTCGATCGGTGCGGTTCCCTCTTCACCGAATCCTACGATGCCGTGAGATCCCGGCCCGGTTTCACGGCCCGGAAGCGCCCGGTGCGAAGCTGACCCTGATCGAGCACCACGACCATGGCGCGCCAGTTCTCGATGAAGTGCGCACGCGCGGCCTCCCCGAGCTTGTGGCCGATTGTGTCATAGAGAGCGCCTCGCATGCGCTCGTACTCGAGCTTGCAGTGCCTGCAATACCAGCTCGAGTTGTCGACGGTCTCGACCGCGGTGAACCCCGCCGCCTCCAGAAGCCCGCGGTAGCCCTCGAGCGTGCCCATGGAATAGGTGAGACCCTCCATCCGGAACCAGTAGCGCATGTCGTCGTTGTACTCGTCCGGCCCCCGCAGCCAGTCATAGGCGCTGAGCACCCCACCCGGTTTCAGCACGCGGCGCACTTCACGGAACATTGCCGCCTTGTCATCGATGTGGATGAACACCCCGTTGGAGAAAACCACGTCCACCTGGGCGTCTTCCAGCGGCAGCGGCCCCGGCGCCACGTGTCTGAACTCGATGCGCTCGTCGAGGCCGGCCTCGGCCGCGTAGCGCCGTGCCCGTTCCACGAGCGGCGCCTCGATCTCCAGGCCCACGACGCGCGCACCGAGTTCCCCGGCGAGGATGAGGTCCACACCCCCGATCCCGGAGCCGATGTCCAGCACCAACTTGTCCCTCAGATCCAGCCCGGCGACGATCTGGCGAACGTTCTCTGCGCCACCGGGTGCCAGAAAGCCCTTGCCCCAGATGAGCTCCAGCATGCCGACCAGGGCATCGTCGTACTCGTTTTCGTGTGACTCGGTCACTGCGTGCTCCGTGTGCGGTTCCGGCCGAGAGGATATTCTGCGACATTTTCCCCGATAGCGAACGGGAGCGGAAGTGTCGGCATTCGACCACTGCCGTTTTACTGGGTACCGGGCTGCTGGGTGGTTGTGCCGGCAGCGTCAATCATGAGGTCATCAACCCGTACCCTGCGGGAGACGACACGCTCGGCCGTGTGCAACTGGATGCCGAGACCACGAGGACGCAGACGATTACCGACGGCGTCAGTCAGGACAAGGCTGATTTGGGTGGTGCTGACGTCATCGATGGATTACTGTTCTTCCCGTTCAACCTGATCGCGAAATTCGGTAGTTACGAGGCAGCGGTCGAGGCGGCCGGAAAACGCATTGGAATGGGGATCCGGCGCGAAATGCTACACGAAAGTGATCAAAGGCCGGGACCTGTACTGGATAAGGCCCGACGGCGCCCGCCACAGGGCGACAATCATGGACTGAGTGCGCGTAGGGCACCGGGGGCTGAGCGCAAGCCGGTCTCGAGCCTGTGGGGTGTTCACCCCGGCGCTCAGCGCAGGAGGCCCGAATGAGCGAAGAAGCGGTACGTTACGAGCGAGACGGGCCGATTGCCGTCATCACCTTGAACCGGCCGCGACGCTTGAACGCTATCAACGCCCCTCTGCTTCGCACCCTGATCACGCATCTGGATGCCGCGCGGGAAGACAAGGATGCCCGGGTCGTCATCCTGACCGGGGCAGGGCGGTCCTTCTGCGCCGGCGAGGATCTCGAGGAAACGGCGGCGGGGAAGGACTCCGAGACCTGGTGCGAGGAGATCGAGCGCCTGCAGGAGGTCCAGAGACAGGTCATGCGGCTCGGCAAGCCGCTCATCGCCGCGGTCAAGGGGTATGCCGTGGGCGGCGGATGCGAGTTCGCCATGAGCTGCGATATCCGCATTGCCGGGGACAGCGCGAAATTCGGTTTTCCCGAGACCGGCCTCGGCATGACGGTGACCACGGCCGGCACCAAGCTTCTCACCCAGCTCGTGGGGCTGGGAAAGGCAAAGGAACTCGTCCTCACGGGGGAGTTCATCGACGCTGAAGAGGCTTGCCGCATCGGGCTCGTCAACAGGGTCGTTCCCGACGGCGAGCTGATGGACTGCGCGCTGGCGCTCGCCGAGCGCATTGCCGAACGTTCGCCCCTGGCCTCGAGATTATCGCGCATCGCCATTGATCAGGGGCTCGACGCCAGCTTCGAGCAAATCCTCGAAATGGAGGCGAGCCACCTCATGATCTGCACCCGGGCACAGGACCAGCGCGAGTACGTAGCGCGCCGGCTCGAGCAGATGAAGAAGAAATAGGCGGGCCGGTGCAGCGCCCGTATTGGAACCCGAACGTGGAGACCCTGGCCGCCGGGGCGCAGCGGCGACTGGAGAGGGAGAAGCTTTCCGGGCAACTCGCCTATGTCGGTGCACGCAGCGAGATGTACCGGCGGAAATGGGCCGAGGCCGGGGTTCGCTTCTCGGCTGTGAAGGACGCCGCGGACTTGGCTACGCTGCCTTTCACGACCAAGGCGGAGTTGCGCGAATCCCAGGCGCACTGTCCGCCGTTCGGCGATTTCCTGGCCTGCGAGCCGAGGGCTGTCTCGCGCGTGCACCGGACCTCGGGCTCTACCGGTCGATTCGTCTACACGGCCCTCACGGCGGCCGATCTCGCACTCACGCATGATTGCGGCGCCCGATCGTTCTGGGCCGCAGGTCTGCGGCCGCATCACCGGGTCGTCCATTGCCTCAATTACCAGCTCTGGATGGGCGGGCTGACCGACCACCTCAATCTGGAGACAACGGGCGCCACGGTCTTCCCCTTCGGTGTGGGAAACTCGCGCGAGCTGGTGCGCGTCATGCGCGAGGCCGGGATAAATGCCATCTCGTCCACACCTTCCTACCCCGGCTACCTGGAAAGAGTGGTGCGCGGGGAGCTCGGCATCGAGCCGCGCGAGCTGGGACTCACCCTCGGTCTTTTCGGGGGCGAGCCCGGGCTCGACAACCCGGCATACCGGGCACGTATCGAAAGCGTCTGGGGGATGCGGGCGCGCAATGCCAACTACGGCGTCTCGGATGTGCTGTGCAATTTTGCCGCCGTCTGCGAGGATAACGACGAGCTTCACTTCCTGGGAACGGGCGCCGTGCTCTTCCAACTGGTCGATGCGGAGCGCGGGGAGGACATAAGCGTTGCGCAAGGCGCAATCGGTGAGCTGGTTCTGACACACCTTGCCAAGGAGTCCCAGCCCCTGGTGCGCTATCGGACTGCCGACTTGCTGGAAATACTGGGTGTTGGTCCCTGCGCCTGCGGGCGCACCGGGCCGCGTTTCAGGGTCCTCGGCAGGACCGACGATATGCTCCATGTCAAGGGCATCAATGTTTTCCCGAATGGCGTGGCACGGGTGCTGGACGCTATGGTTCCCGATGTGACCGGCGAATTCCAAATCGTCCTTTCCCACCCGCCGCCCTACACGCATCTCGAGGTCCGCGTCGAGCATGGGGAATCGATCGGGGCCGAGGCGATGGAGGGGCTCGAAGCAAGAATCATGGCCGAGCTCAAGGCACGGCTGAACTTCACGGCCGCAGTGAGCCTAGTTGCGCCTGATTCCGTTGCGCGCACGGAAATGGGCAAGGCCATCCGGGTCGTCCGTGACTATCCTTAG
>CAZSDY010000247.1:0-5327 GCA_964605765.1 uncultured Ectothiorhodospiraceae bacterium
GCTGCGGAGCCGTCGGCCGCGGCCAAGGTTCGGGCGGGCGGCCTGCGGGCAGGGCACAACGCTGCCCGTCAGCCGTCAGGCGGCCAGGGCGGCGGTGGGGCGGAGGTTTCTTTAGCCAGTGCGGCTGGGGATTCGAGCAGCAGCTTGACGAGCGCGCTCTGCCGGTGCGTCCTGGTTTTGGCGAACACGTGATGGAGGTGAAGGCCGGCCGTGCGCCGGGTAATGCCAAGGTCGTGGGCGGCCTCCTCCAGACTTTCCCCCGCGGCGAGCCGCGCCGCCAGCCAGGCCTCGGCCCGTGTGAGGCCGAACAGGCGCATCAGAGCCGGCCAGGAGAGCTTCGGCGCCGTCTCTGGATCGCTTACGATGACGAGGATCGCCGCCTGCCCGGGGCCCGGAGCCGGTGTGTCGTCGGTGACGGGCTCCGCGATCAGCGTGTAGGGGCGAGCGCCCGAGGGACGCAAGAGCGAGACGGATGATCCCTTGCCCGCGCCGGCCGCACGGATTGCGTCGTCCACGAGCGCCTGACGCTGCCCGGCCTCCCCGCCGGGTCCCGCATGGAGTCGCGCGTCGCGGACAGCCAGCCCGTCCCGGGCGTTGAGGATGTCGGCCGCTTTGCGGTTGACCTGGAGCACCTCGCCCGTGGCGTTCAGCGTGACGATACCCTGGGGTATACGATCCAGGAGACACGCGCCTGCGCTGCGCTCGCGCACGGCCCCGAGGCGCTGCTCGATGAGCAACGCGCGCGCGATGTGCGGCAGCAGGGTGCGCAGCAGACGGCTGTTGCGGGCTTCCAGGTGTGCGTCCGGCTCCGGCCAGTGCGCGCCCACGAATCCGTCCACGCCGCCCTCGATCTCGACGCCGGCGCCCATGCAGTAGCGGCACCGCCCAGACTCCCGGTGCCAGTCGAACAGTTGCAAAGCGGCGCCGGACTCGTCAACGACGGGTGCGCCCGCACCCGCGAGATCGCCCGCGGTGCCGTGCGTACCGGCGAACTTGTCGCGGGGCTCGACCGCGCACGCGGGGGGAGCCGGGTCGGCCGGCGCAAGCGGGGCGTCCCGCGAGCTTCGGTGCTCGATACGGCAGGTACGCGCATCGCGTGTCGCAATGCACAGGCAAGCGCATCCCAGAAGGTCCTTCAGATCGCGCAGGACCTCGGTCCATTCCGAGTCGTCCAGCCCGGCCCCGTACAAGCGCTCCAGGACCTGCGGGACCCGGTCAGGGGTATCGTCCACCGGGCCCTCCCGTTCGTTGGGGGAAAATTGAGCGATTGACGATAGCGCACCACACGCGGACGTGAATTGATCTCAGTCAAACCGGGCTTCGCCTATCCGTACCACGCGTTGAGCGTCGGTGTGGCCGACTCGATGAGGCTCTCTTCGGTCTCGTTGTCTCTATCGCACGGGGCACGGGAGGGGGCGCAGCAAGCATCGGAAATCCGGGTCTGCATACTGGTTTCCCGGCCAGCGAATCAAGTACGCTTTCCCTGTCCTCGCGGTGTATGAAGTATTGTGCATGCTGTATACCATCCGTGGAATTCGCGGCGTATAATCACCGCGGATTTCGACGCCACCGGGGACGCGGAAGCCGCACACCGACAACTCACAAGGCTTGGTGGACGAACCGAGGCGGTGCTTCCGGCCACGGCCGCGCGTTCAGCGTCGCCAGCGGGCCATGACTGTCCGCTCCATACAACCGCACATGCCCGGGCTGGCCTTCTTCGACGATGCGGCCCAACATGTCGCAGATTGTGTAAACAACAACGAGAGGAGGAGTCTTCATGAAACGTGTCAAACGCTTAGGCCTCGCGGCACTACTGACCCTGTTCCTTACCCCCGTGCTCATGTTGGCGGGACCGGTTTCGGCCGTGGCTGCCGAGCAGATCAAGTGCGCTTACCCGTACTGGTTCGGATTTGCGCCGACGATGGTGGCCTCAAAGCTCGGTTATTTCGCCGAGGAAGGCCTCGAGGTGAGCTGGGTATTCGACAATGACCGTGCGAACGTGTATCCGGCGCTCGACACGAACGAGATCAACTGCACCATGCGCACCATCGGCGAGCATATGTCGCGGCCCCTGACCGCGGACTCGAACCTGGTGGTGATCGGGGTGATCGATGTTTCCGTGGGCGCGGACGGGGTTGTAGGCGCTCCCGGAATCAACTCCGCGGTGGATCTCATCGGCAAGACCTTCGCCGGCGAGATCAACCACCCGGGCACGGTGATGACTGCCTACGCGCTGAAGAAAGCCGGGCACAGCCTCAGTGAGGTCGACCTCAGGTTGATTGCCACGGACGACGCCTCGGCGGTGTTCGAGGATCCGAAAGTCGCCGCGGTGGCAACCTGGGAACCGATGTTGAGTGAAATCGTCGCCAACAGCTCGCGCAAGGGCTCGCACATCCTGCTGTCCTCGAAAGACTTCAATGGCCTGATCACCGACGTGGTGATCGTCAACAAGCAGGACTATGCGGCCCACCGGGCCAAGTATGCGGCGCTGATGCGCGGCATCTACCGGGCCGTCGATCTCTACAAGAGCAACCCCGATAAGTTCCTCGAGGTGGCGGCGCCGACCTTCGACGTCACGCCCGCTGCCATGCAGGGCGATCTCGGCGGTGTCTACTACACGAGCTACGAGGATGCGCTCGAGTTCTTCGGCGTTGGCGGGCGCAACGCCAAGCTTGCAGACGTCATCGGCAGTCTGAACGAGATTAACGTCGATCTGGATCTGATGGATGCGCCGATTTCGTACAGCGCCATCGTCGATCCGACGCTCACCGACGGGTTGTTCGATGGCCACAAGCGTTGAGATTCCTCTCGGGAGGGACTGGGCGCGACGCTGAGTGTCCCACGCCCGGCCGCTTGCCGATGCGCGATATTCGACTTCGTTAACAGTGAAGGTCCGGGAACTTTTTGTCTACCGGGGCGCCAGCTCGAGCCGCGCCGATGTCGTGCTCGCGGTGTGTGCGTTCATCGGTTTTGTCGTGTTGTGGTACGTCGCATCGGTGCTCGAAGTTGTCCCGCAGCGGTACCTGCCGTTGCCGTGGAAGGTGGTCACGGCGCTGTATGGCATGTTCGCGGAGCAGAATTTCATCGAAGACGTCTGGATCAGCGTCGCCCGGGTGTGGGGAGCGTTTCTGATGTCGGCGGTGATGGCGATCCCCATCGGGATCTGGATGTCTAGTTACCGGATCATCGGTACGCTCACGGAGCCCATCGTCGATTTCATCCGCTACCTGCCGGTGCCGGCCCTGGTGCCGCTGCTGATCATCTGGTTCGGGATCGGCGAGGCCTCGAAGATCGCCGTGTTGTGGATGGGCACCTTCTTCCAGCTCGTGCTGCTGATTGCCGACGATGCCAAGCGCGTGCCGCGCGAGTTCATCGAGATCGGTCACACGCTGGGCGCCAAACCGCGCGAGATCACCTGGGATATCGTGAATCGCTGCATGTTGCCGAAAACGGTCGATAACCTGCGCATCACGCTCGGGTGGTGCTGGACCTACATCATCATCGCCGAGATCGTCGCCGCCAACAGCGGCATCGGACATGCGATCTGGTCGGCGCGCCGCTTCGTCAAGACGCCCGAGGTGATGGCGGGGATCCTCACGGTCGGCATCATCGGTCTGCTCACCGACCAGGCAATCCGCCTCGCGCATCGGCGCTGGTTCCGCTACCTGTGACGGCGGCGCCGTGAGCGACTTGCCCTTTCTGCGGGTCGAGAGCGTGAGCAAGACCTTCGAGGGCGATGCTCACCACCACGCGCCCATTCACGTGATCGACAACGTGTCGATGGACGTGACGGAGGGCGAGTTCGTTGTCTACCTCGGTCCCTCGGGCTGCGGCAAGACCACGTTGATGCGCATCGCGGGCGGGCTCGAGACCGCCACGGCCGGAGCGGTCTACCTCTCGGGAGAGAAGGTGGCCGGCCCCGATCGCAGAAAGGGGATGGTGTTCCAGGCCTATACGTCGTTCCCATGGTTCACGGTTCTCGAGAACATTCGTTTCGGCACCCGGTACCGCAAGGATATAGACGAGTCCCAAAAGGAGGCGGTGTCACGTCACTACCTCGAGCTCGTCGGGCTCGAGGACTTCGCCGGCTACTACGTCAACCGCATCTCCGGCGGCATGCGCCAACGGGTCGCCATTGCCCGCACCCTCGCCGCTGCCCCCGACATCCTGCTCATGGACGAGCCCTTCGGCGCACTCGATGCGCAGACCCGCGAGTTCCTCCAGCACCAACTCCTGGACATCAACCGAGAGGAGCACAAGACAACGGTTTTTGTCACCCATGACGTGGAGGAGGCGGTGGTCCTCGCCGACCGCATCTTCATGTTCTCGGCACGCCCGGCGACCATCATCGAGACGATCCGGGTCGTCGACTACATCCCGGGCGAGCGTGACATCGCGACCAAGGAGACCGAGGCATTCTTCCATCTGCGCAACCACGTGCGCGATCTGATGCGCAAGCAGGCCGGGCGCACCGAGGAGATGGTGGAGCAGGCGCTCAAGGCGCCGGATTCCGGGAGCGCATGATGGCATTCGATTTCACCGGCAAGACGGTGCTGGTGACCGGGGCCAGCCGCGGCATCGGGCTCGGCGTCGCGCGAGGCTTTGCTCGCGCCGGGGCCAATCTGTCCATCATCGCGACCAGCGACAAGGTGCACGCGACGGCCGCGGCGCTCGGTGAGGAGACCGGGCAGCCGGTCCAGGGTCTCGTTTGCGACATCACGGACCGTGCAGCGGTCGCGCGCGTGGTGGGCGCGCTCGGCAGGCTCGACGTGCTGGTCAACAATGCGGGATTCGAGCGCCTCACACCCATACTCGAGCCCGGCGCCGAGGTCGAGCGGATCTTCCGCCGGATTATCGATGTCAACGTGCTGGGAACCTACTACGTGACCCGCGAGGCGGTGGCGCACATGCAATCGGGCGCGCGCATCGTCATCACCGCGTCGGTCTGGGGCAGGACCGGGGCAGCCGGCTTTGCGGCCTATTGCGCGTCCAAGCACGCGAATATCGGTTTCATGCGCGCCCTTGCCGACGAATTGGGCCCGTGCGGCATCGCCGTCAACGCCGTGTGCCCCGGCTGGGTGCGCACCGACGCGGCCATGCGCTCTTTATCCATCATCGCGCGGGACAAGGGCCGTCCCGAGAACGAGTGTCTGGCCGACATTCTTTCCGCCCAGTGCTTCGACGGATTGATGGTCCCGGACGATATGGCGTCGACTTACCTGTTCCTCGCCTCCGCACAGGCAGCCAACATCACCGGACAAGCATTCAACGTCGACCGCGGTGAGCTGTTTGCCTGATGCGAGGGCGCACCGACGAGCCCGCGCCGT
>CAZSDY010000248.1:0-5323 GCA_964605765.1 uncultured Ectothiorhodospiraceae bacterium
CAACTTACTTCAATCACTTACGGGAAAATCAGACGAATATCGGCGGGAAGTTCCGACTAAATACCCTCTGTTCAAGAACCCGCTCAAGAACTGATCAACTTCATAGAGGCTGTCACGAACGATCAACTTGTTCTTCGGGTATTGGCCCTGTAACTTCCTCACGTGCCGGGCCATTTTCCCCACGAAAATCACGCGATCGGCGACCTCGAGTGCTTGACGAGCCACATTCCGATATTTCGGAGAAGACTTTCCTGGGTAATCGGATATTGTGCCGATAATGACCACCTTGCGAGTGGCACGAGCTTTCTGCATGAATTGCAGAGAGGCCGGGATAGTCCACATTGATGCCTTCCAGTCATCGCGAATGAACGTGACGCCATCAGGGGTTTCGTGAAGGCTCATCCGGCCCTCGGAGGGCTCCACTGACTCCAGCGCTCTCGCGGCCTGCTGCAAAGGAATTCCATTCGCAATTCCGGTGGCCAATGCCGCGAGCACCGCGTGAACCCAATGTTCTCCTATCAGCTTCGTCTGCACACGAGCCCGTTCGTTGCCATAGATGGTCAATAGTGAGAGTCGTTGGGGCCAGGCGCCCGTGATTTCCTCTGCACGAACCATGGCCTCTGCTGATAATCCATAGGTGAGAATCCGAACCCCCGTCCTCTCCCGCATAGCAAGAACATGGGGGTCATCAGCATTGAGAACTGCCACTCCACCGCCTGGAAGGGTTTCTATGAGCCGACCCTTTTCCATGGCCACCCTCTCTTTGGTTCGGAAGGTCGTGCGATGATCCAGACCAATATGAGTGACCACACCGATGTGCGGTTGAAAAACCTTTACCGATTCGTCCATTTGACCGAAATGCTGTGTGCCTAACTCATGGACACAAAACCGGTGCCATGGGGCAATAGCCAACACGGTCTCTACGACTAAATGAGGGGCATTGAATAAGTGTGTACTCTTCTTGGTTGCTCCCTGGGTGGCGAGAATCGAAGCGATGAGTTCCTTGGTCGTTGTCTTCCCGCAACTTCCTGTTACCCCTATGCACCTGAGGCCAGTCCATCGTCCCAACAATTTTCTATAGCTCTTCGCTAAACGTGGCTTCACGACGTTCTCTATTCGGGAAATGTCCGATCTGGCTTTCCGCCGCATCTTCCCAATCGCACGTCTTGGCATTTCGAGTTTCCCGCGAGAGAAAGCTACAGAGTTGGCGCCTCGAATCGGGCGCCTGTTATTGACTGGCCGTGTTTCGCTCCAGGCGGATAGTCCAGCGCTCGCTCTCGAGCTCGTGGTCTGCCTGGAACTCGCCGGTGAAGTCCGCCTCGCCCCACGCCAATGCCAGGGTCTCCGACATGACCAAGGCCTGGTGCTCGGCGATGGCGGCTTCCACCCCCGCGCTGCCCGAGATGCGCAAGCTGATGCGGTCGGAGACTTCGAGCCCCGCCTGCTTGCGTGAATCCTGCACCGTACGCACCAGCTCGCGCGCAAGGCCCTCGCGCCGCAAGGCCTCGGTGAGTCGCGTATCGATCCCCACCAGGAAACCGTAGGCCTCGGCGCTGGCATAGCCCTGCGCGGACTCGCTTTCGACCAGTACGTCGTCGGGCGCGAGCTCAATGCGCCCGCCACCCGCCTCGATGTCGAAGGTCTCGCCCGCGGCGACCGCGGCTGCGATGGGCGCCCCGTCGGCCGCGGCAAGCGCCGCGCGGATGGCCGGGATGCGCTTGCCGTAACGCTTGCCAATACGCGGCAGGTTGGGCTTGATGCGATAGCGCACGAGCTCTGCGTCGCGCGCGATGAGCTCGAGCGTCTTGACGTTCAGTTCCTCGAGGATCTGATCCTCGTGGCCGCGCACGGCCGCCGCGGCACGCTCATCGGGCACCCGCACGAGCAGCCGCGGCAGGGGCTGGCGCACGCGCACCTTGCTCTGGTTCCTGGCCGCACGCCCGAGGCCCACCACGCGGCCCACCACGTCGAACTGGAACAGGAGCGAGGCGTTCATCTTGACCGGCTCGGCAGCGGGCCAGCTCGCCATGTGCACGCTGAGCGGCGCCTCGCTGTTCACGCTCACAACCAGGTTCTGGTACACCGACTCGGTGATGAACGGCATCAACGGCGCCATCAGCCGCGTGACCACCTCCAGACACTCGTAAAGCGTCAAATACGCGGCCTGCTTGTCCTCGCCGGCCGCCGCCTTCCAGAAGCGGCGCCGGTTGCGGCGCACGTACCAGTTGCTGAGCTGGTCGATGAAGGATTCGACGGCCTGGCCGGCGCCTTGCGCGTCGTAGCGCTCCAGCGCCTCGGTGACGCGGCGCACGGTCTCGTGCAGCAGCGCGAGCGCCCAACGGTCGATCTCGGGGCGCGCCTCGGCAGCGACCTCGACCGTGGGGTCGAATCCGTCGAGGCGCGCATACATCACGAAGAAGGCAACAGTGTTCCAGTACGTGTTGATGAAGGTGCTCGCCACCTCGGCGACGAAATCGACCGAGATGCGCTTTTGCGCCTCGGGTGCGATGCGTGCCGCGAGGTACCAGCGCAGCGCGTCAGCGCCCACCGTATCGAAGACGTCCCAGGGATTGACGATGTTGCCGAGAGACTTCGACATCTTCTTGCCATCCTTGTCGACGATATGCGCGAGACACACGCAGTTGCGATAGGCGACGCTGTCGGAAACCAGCGTCGCGATGGCATGCAGCGTGTAGAACCAGCCGCGCGTCTGGTCGATGGCCTCGCAGATGTAGTCGGCGGGAAAGCGACGTTCGAACTCTTCCACGTTCTCGAAGGGATAATGGAACTGCGCGTAGCTCATTGCACCGGAGTCGAACCAGCAGTCGATGACCTCGGGCACGCGCCGGTACTCCCTGCCGTTGTGCGGATGCTTGAACGTGATCTCGTCGACCGCCGGGCGGTGCAGATCCACGTCGCGAAGCGCTCGCCCGGTGAGCGCCTCGAGTTCCGCGATCGACCCCACGCACAGGTAATCGCCCTCGCCGTCGCTCCACACGGGCAACGGCGTGCCCCAGAATCGTTCCCGGGAAAGCGCCCAGTCGATGTTGTGCTCCAGCCAGTTGCCGAAACGCCCGTCGCGTATCGTCTCGGGCACCCAGTTGATGGTCCTGTTGAGCTCGACCAGGCGCTCGCGGTAGGCCGTGGTGCGGATGTACCAGGCGTGCTTGGCGTAATAGATGAGTGGGTCGCCGGTGCGCCAGCCGAAAGGATAGTTGTGGCGGCAGGTCTCGGCACGATACATGAGACCACGCTCGTTGAGCAGCGCGATGAGCACGGGGTCGGCATCCTTGAAGAACAGGCCCGCGACGGGCTCGACCTCGGGCAGAAAGCGCCCGTCGAGTCCCACGCCGTGGACCACCGGCAGCCCCTTCGCCTGGCCGAGCTTGATGTCGTCCTCGCCGTAGGCCGGTGCGCAGTGCACGATGCCCGTCCCGTCCTCGGTGGTGACGAAGTCAGCCGTCCACACCCGACAGATGTCGCCCTCGGCCGGCAGGTAGTCGAACAGGCGCTCGTATTTCAGGCCCTCGAGCCCGGTGCCCTTGACGACGCGCAGCACCGTGCGCGGAGCGTCTCGAAGCACCGTGTCGATGAGCGCCACGGCCATGATCAGGGTCTCCGATCCCACGCGCACGTAGGCGTAATCGACCGCCGGGTGCACCGCCAGGGCCAGATTGGAGGGCAGCGTCCACGGTGTGGTGGTCCACACCAGGAATGCCGTATCCTCTTCGCCCTCGAGCCTGAAGCGCACGGTCACCGAGGGATCTTCGACTTCCCGGTAGCCGAGTGCCACCTCATGCGAGGACAGCGTCGCCCCGATGCGCGGGTCGTAGGGCACGACCTTGTAGCCCTGGTAGATGAGTCCCTTGTCCCAGATGGTCTTGAGCAGGTGCCAGACCGACTCGATGTAGTCGTTGTTGAGCGTGTAGTAGGCCTCTTCCAGATCCACCCAGAAGCCCATGCGCTCGGTCATCTTCTCCCAGTCACCGATATAGCGCATGACCGACTCGCGGCAGCGGCGCGTGAACTCGGCAACGCCCACCTCGCGTTCGATGCGGCCCTTGTCGAAGATGCCGAGCTCTTTCTCGACCTCGTGCTCGACCGGCAGCCCGTGCGTATCCCAGCCTGCCTTGCGCGGACAATGGAACCCCTGCATGGCTTTGAAGCGCGGGAACATGTCCTTGAACGTGCGCGCCAGCACGTGATGGATCCCGGGCCGACCGTTGGCGGTCGGCGGTCCCTCGTTCCAGGTATACAGCGGCCGACCCCGGCTCTGGCGCATGCTTTCGTGGAACACGTCGTGGCGGCGCCAGAAGTCGAGGACCTCGCGCTCCAGATTCGGCCCGTGGTAGCGACCGCTGACTTCCTTGAACCCCATATCTCTCATCTCCAGAACCGAAAACGCAAAATCCCGGATGCAACGGCAAGCCAGGCACCCGCCACGCTCGACGACGCACGCGTGGCGCGGACCTGCTCGTCCTTGCATCCGGGGCGATTGGGGGTCGCGGTACCACCCGGATTCACCGGCGCCTCGCGGCGCGCGGTCTTCGTGAGTGACGCGGGCATGCTCGCCATCACCCTGGCCTGCTGTCGGGGGCCTTCCGGCTGAGACTACTGGACCTGTCGGGGGCCGTTCGGTCAGCGGCTCGAGGGGGATATTCGCCGGGTCGCTGTCCGGGGCTCACACCATCCCCCGATCGCTTCACACCGCGATGGCCGGCTACTCTTCCCTGTCAACGCAATTTTCAAGGAATTTTCAAGGGGTCAGATCCCTTGAAAGCCAAGGCACCTGAAAAGCGATACCTGGACCTCTTCAAAGGATCTGACCCCTTGAAAATCATTTTACCGACGCACGGCGGAAAGGCAACGACGAAGGTGCGGGCTTTACACGCGGGGCGCGTGCCGTGATGATGAGTCACGCACGCGAGGTCTGCGACGGACTGCGAGGGAGAACCATGGCTACCGAAGACAAGTGCTGCACGATCGTCCCGTACTTCAAGGTTTCCGCCGACAACATGGCGCCGTTCAAGGCCCTTTGCGAGCGGTTTCTGGCGAAGACCGCCGAGGAGCCGGGGTGCCTGTACTACGGATTCACGTTCAGCGGCGACGAGGCCCACTGCCGCGAGGGCTATGCGGATGCGCAGGGGCTCCTCGCGCACCTGGACAACGTCGGCTCGCTGCTGGACGAGGCGCTGCAGATCGCGGAGCTGACACGCCTCGAAGTACACGGTCCAGAGGAGGAACTCGCAAAGCTGCGTGCGCCCCTGGCCGAGCTCTCGCCCCAGTTCTTCGTCCTGGAATGCGGCTTCCGGCGCTGAGCTGC
>CAZSDY010000249.1:0-5232 GCA_964605765.1 uncultured Ectothiorhodospiraceae bacterium
GGCGCGTTCGAACGCCTCGCCGAGCACCGGCCACAGATGGCCCAGCAGGGTATTCTTTCTGGGAGGCCCTGGCGGCCCGTCCGAAGCGCCCGAACGCACGCTGCCGAGCAGGTGGAGGCGTTCGCGAGCCCGTGTCGCGGCCACGTAGAGCAATCGGGCGGCTTCGTGATGCGCCCTGGCCGCCTCCAGCGTACGCAGATAGTCATACACCGGGTCGCCGTCCGCCGCGTGGCCGGGATGGGGCGCAATCAACAGATCGGGGCGCCCCGGGCGCGCCAGTCGCTCCGCCCATCGCAGCAAGGGATACGCATCGGCGGCCGTGCCGCGCGCCAGCGATGGCACGATGACGGTATCGAACTCCAGGCCCTTGGCATTGTGAATCGTGAGAATATTCACGCGCGCGCCCGCATCGGGCGCTGCCGCGTAGCGCCCGGCGACGCGCTCGCAGAGTCGATCGAGGTCGGTCCTCACGCCGCGATCCGCGGTCTCGATGAGATCGAGCAGCGCGGCGGCATTGTCGAGATCGGCCGTTTGCAGGCAAGCCGGACCACCCAGCTGCAGCCAGGTGTGCTCGACCAGGTCCCGCAGGGTACACCGCCCGCGGGCCTCGATGGCCCGGCGCATGACATCACGGACGCGCTCGAGGCGCTGCTGCCCGTCCTCGCTCATGGCGTCGAGGCGCGCCGCATCCTGCATGGCCTCCCACGGCAACACGGCGCCGTCAGCCGACCCGATCAGTGCCACGAGATCGGCCAGGGTCAAGCCGCACCAGGGTGCGCGCAGCACGGCGAGCCACGCGACGCTGTCCGCGGGAAACACGATGGCGCGCGTAAGAGACAGCAGATCCTGCACCACCGGCACCGTATCGAGCGGATCGATATCCGCTCCCGTATACGCTATCGATGCCCGGCGCAGCTCGGGCAGGATCCAGCGCAAGTGCGCGCGCGAGCGTACCAGCACCGCGACGCTGGCCTGCTGGTCCTCCGCAAGTGCACCCGCCACGATGTCTCGCACGCGCTCGCCCTCGCCACGTCCGTCGTCGTCGAACAGGCAGTGCACGCTCACGCCGGGGCGGTGTCCGTCACGCGTCGGCGAGGAGGCGGTGTATGCCACGGCACCCGTGCTCGCATCGTCCCCGGTGCCGAGCACGGCAGGGAAGGTGTCGTTGACCCAGTCGACGATGGCCGCCTGCGAGCGAAAGTTGGCGGCCAGCGTGAGCGGCGTCAACGCCATGCCCCCCAGCCCGCGATCGCGCACCTCCAGATACAAGCCCACGTCCGCCTCGCGGAACCGGTAGATGGATTGCATGGGATCGCCGACCAGGAAGACCGTGCGCCCGTCGCCGGGTTCGAATCCCGCCGTCAGACGCTCGAGCAGGGCGAGTTGCGTGTGCGAGGTGTCCTGGAACTCGTCGACCAGCACGTGAGCGATGCGGTAATCGAGCGCCAGCGCCAGCTCGGTGGGTGCATCGGGCTCACCCAGCGCGGTCAGGGCGGCGCCGGCAAGCTCGATGAAGTCCATCTCGGCGCTGGCGCGAAACTCCAGGCGCAGCATCGCCGCGGCCACCCTGAGCACGTCACACAGAGCGTCGAGCACGCGCCACCGCTGCTCTTCGTAGGCGGGCTCGGGCAACGATCGCACCGCGTGCAGCCGCTGCCGGAACGTCTCCTCGCCGGCGAGCACGCACGCCAGCCTTCTCATGCTGTCGGCGGCCTCGCCGACGCTCCCGGCGCCGCCACGGATACGCGCCCGCGTTGTCCCCCGGCGGGTGAGCAACCTGTCGGCTATCTGCCGCCAGCGGGGCAGCGACGTGGCATCGGTGCCGGGTAACTCGGCTGCGCCATCGAGCGCCGCGATGTCCGGGGCAATGGCCGCGGGCACACTGTCGCGCAGTGTCTCCAGGGCATCGGTCACGGCACGATCGAGCCCCGCTTCCAGACGCGCGCGCCGCGCCTCGCGGTCTTCGCCGTGGCCCATGTGCCGCAACCACTGATCGCGCCGGCCAAGCATATCGACGATGAGGCCTTCAAAACGCGGCACGTCATTATCGAACAGCCTCAGGACCTGGCCGATCGCGCTCTGCCACGGGTTCGCGCCGCCGTGCAGCAGGCCGAACACCTCGTGGGCGGCGCGCCGGTAGTGCGGCGTGGCGTCCTCCACGAGCGCGAGATCCGCGCCCAGACGGGAAGACCAGGCCATGCGGCGGACCAGCGACAAGCACAGGCTGTCGATGGTCTGGATGGCCAGCCGCGAAGGCTGCGCCGCGATGCGCCATTCGCGTTCCCGGTCGCGGCCGAGCACCGCGTGCGCGAGTTCCCAGGTGCGCCGCTCATGATCGCTCGCGGGAGGATCCGCGTGCGCCGCGGCCAGTGCCTCGAGCACGCGCGCCTTCATCTCCGCAGCCGCCTTGACCGTGAACGTGATCGCGACCACCTGCTCGGGCAGGTCCACCGTGGCGAGAAGTGCCAGATAGCGTTGTATGAGGAGAGCCGTCTTGCCCGATCCGGCCGGTGCGCGCACGATGAAGCTGGTCCGCGTGTCGAGCGCCGCACGCCGCGTCGGCGCGTCGGCGAGCGTTGTCACGACCCCCCCTCGGCGCCCGCATCGAGGGTGGCGCTCTCCCACACCCGGCACAACGGCTTGACCTCGCAATGGCGACATTCCGCCGCGCTGCGTGGGCTGACGCTCGCGCGTCCGCCGGCGAACTCGCGGCCAAGCGCATCGAGCGAACCCGCCCAGAACACCTTGACCGCCGCCCAATCGGCGCACGATGCGCCCGACCGGGCAGCGCGCCCGGGCTCGGTGCCGATGCCTTCGGCGAGGTCCTGCACGCCGCCAAGGCCGGCGAACCCCGTGTCGTGCACGCGCAGGCGCGCGTAGGCGACCGCCGAGACCGGCATCGAACGCGCCTCCAGCGCGCTGCAGTACAAGGGCAACTGCGGCTCCGCGATACGCTCACCGAACCAGTCCGCGAGGCGCGTGGCACCGGTCTTGTAATCGACTATCAGATAACCGTCTTCGACGCGATCGATGCGATCCGCGCGAATACGCACCGAGACGCCACCGATGCGTGCACACCACTGCTCCTCGTGCGCGTGCACCTCGAACGGCGCCCGGGGGCGTTCGTGCGCCAGCCATTCGTGCACCAGTCGCTTCATGCGGTCCTGCTCCATGCGCTCGAAACGCCCCCCCGGCGCGCCATCGTGGCGGGCGAAAAAGGGCGTCAGCACCGAGGCCACGCTCTCCTCGACGAGCGCGTCGAGGTCGCCGTGCGCTGCCTCGAGCAGGGCAGCCCGCGACCCCAGGCGCCGCCAGAGCTCCTGCATGACGCGATGGATGAGGCTGCCCCGTTCGCGCGCGTCGAGTCCCGCCGACGTGCGTGACAGCGCGCGCGCGCGCAGGCGGTGTCGTGCGAAGGCACGAAAAGGGCATGCAGCCTGGTCCCTGAACGGCCCCACGCCGCCCGGCAACGCGCACGCCGGTGGCAACGCAGGTCCCTCGATATCCACCAACGCCTCTAGGTCGGGTGCATGCAGGTGAATGTGCACCGCATGGCGAGGGACCTCACTGCGAGCCAGGGTGCCGGCGCTCGCGGGCGGCACGTTCGATATGAGTGCGCTTGGATGGATCCTGCACCCGGCGCGCGCGTTCGAGTGGCTGAAAACGACCTCATCGGCCGCACATCGCCAGCGCTGCGTGATGCGTTCCGCCACCGCCAGCTCGTGCTCGGGGGTGGCGTGCGGCATGCCGAGGGAGCGTTGCAGGGAAAGCGGCAGGAACGGGTTCGGCCGCGGCGCCCGGGGCCAGGCCCCGTCGTCGAGGCCCGCCACCCACAAGCTGTCGAACGACTGTCCCGCCGACTCGAGCAACCCCATCACCTCGACGGGCGCCGGCGCCGACTGCGGCTGGAACACACGCTCGGTTGCGAGATCCTCGAGCTTGTCGATCGCGTCTCCGAGGGAGACCGTCCCGAGCACGCCGTCGAGGCGGGCAAATCGATCCAGCAGATCCTCGAAAGCCTCCAGCGCCTGGTGCTCATCGCTGTCGAGGCCTCGATCGCCCGGCCAGCCCAGCGCATTGAGCCACGTGGAAAACGTGCCCGCCCACGCGGGGGGCGAACGCCGCCCGGGCAGTCCCGCGGCCAGTCGCTGCAGGTGCTGCAAGCGCTGCGCGAGCACGGGCATGGCGCGCCCCGGGGCAAGCATCTCACGAAGCAGCACACCGAGCGTCAGCTCAATTGTGCCTCGATCACGCAGGCGCGAGACCAGGCAAGCCCGCGCCGCCCACTCCGGGCCGGCGCCCGGCAGGTACACCGAGCCCACCCACTGCTCCACCGCCTTGCAGGCGTGGCGCCCACGCACCAGCCTCAGGGCGAACAGGGCATGGTCGACGATGTCGAGGCGCGCCAGGGGAGAGCCGAACGAGAGGTTGAATGGTCTCGTCGCCCGAGCTTCGCCACCGAGCGGCGCACCGGGACACATGACGGCGTCGAAGACGCGCTCCACGCTCGATGCCGTGCGTGCGAGGTCGGGAAGGACCACACCTATGCGCCCGACCCCCTGCTCTATCTTTGCCCGCGCCCAGCGTGCGATGAAATCGAGCTCCTCGTCGCTCGATCCGAACGCCACCCGGCGTGCGGACGATGTCCTCGAGGGACCGTCCCACTGCCACGCCTCCACGCCCGCATCGCGCAACGCTCGCATGAGCGCGCGCTCGCGGGGCGTGAGCATGTCGAACCCGGCAAGCACCACGCGGGCGCCGGGAGGCAACAAGCGCTGCGGGAGCGCTCTGCATAAGCGCGCGGCCGCGCCCGCGAGCGTGGTCCAGCGATTGTCCCTGCACGCACGCTCGAAGCGCTCGCGCCAGGCGAGAAACGCACCCACGTCGTCGTCGGAGCCGCTCGCGCCGATGTCCGTCTGCCATCTGTGCAGCAGCGCATACGCCTCGTGGGCCAGACGCGCCGCCCCGGGCACGCTCAGAAGCGCCTCGCCGGGGTGCGCTAGCGCACACTCTTCTATGCAGCGCTCCCAGAGCACGCGCTCCTGCCATGCGCCGAGCAGCGCGCGCGCGCCGGTCTCGCCAGCACGCTCGGCACTATCGAGCCAGGTGCGCTCCAGCCACGCATCGATTGGCACGATGTCGGGTGTCTCCCACACCGGCTCGCCGGCGTTCGCGCGCTCGCGCGCGAACGCCGCGTGCAGGGCACGGGCCAGACGCCGGTTGACCGTGAGC
>CAZSDY010000250.1:0-3215 GCA_964605765.1 uncultured Ectothiorhodospiraceae bacterium
CACGACACGCGTTACCGTCTACGGTGGGAAAAAACAAGCATGTCCCCTTTTCCCCAATGTGCGCACTGACCCCGACTTCCCGACCCCGGGCCTCCAACCCCCTCGAAGCCCTTACCGCGGGGACGAGTACCATCGGCCACAGCGGATCTGTAAGCTATCCGTAAGCGTCGCGTGATTCACACGTAATCCTGGTTTCAGGAAGCTTACGCCCAGGCACCGTCTGCTGAGGGGGTGAAACAAGGCAATGCGTGAAAGCACGGTCAGCCTGGCCAAGACGACGCGACCCGAGCTGTCCGGCTCGGTCTCGCGGGAACGCCTGTTCGCCCGCATCGACGAGGGTGCGAAGCGTTCCGCTGTATGGATTTCAGGTCCTCCCGGAGCGGGCAAGACGACGCTGATTGCGAGCTATCTGGAGAGCCGGAAAGTCGCACACATCTGGTATCAAATCGATCATGTCGATTCAGATGTAGCCACGTTTTTCTTGTACCTGGGACAAGCCGTGCTCAAAGTCGGCGCCAAGGGGGGCAAGCCGCTTCCCGTCATGGCGCCCGAATACGCCGCCAAGTCTGAGGTTTTCGCCCGGCGCTACTTCCGGGAGCTGTACTCCCGTCTCGAGAGTCCCTTCGTCGTCGTCCTGGACAACTATCATGATGTCGCTTTTCCCTCGGCCATGCATGACGTCATTCGAATCGGTCTCGAGGAAGTTCCCAAGGGCGGTTGCGTGATCGTCACCAGCCGTACCGATCCACCGCCCGCGATGGCACGCCTGCGCGCCAACCAGGGCTTGCAGATCATCGATTGGGATGCACTGCGTCTGACCAGGGAAGAGATGCAAGGGATGGTCGAGACGCGCGGGCAAGCCCTGCCGGGCGATGCATTAGACGCCTTGTACCAGAAGACCGAAGGCTGGGCCGCCGGCGTGGTGCTCATGTTGGAGCATCAAAAGACCCGAGGCGAGATTGCGAGCGTGCCGTCGGCCTCCACCCCCCAGGTCATCTTCGACTACCTCGCAGGAGAGATCTTCGAGAAGTTCGAATCCGCCACCCAGGATTTCCTCCTCGCGGTATCGTTTCTTCCGCGGATGACGACGTCCATGGCACAAGCATTCACCGATCAATCCGGGGCGCAGCAGATGCTGCTGAACCTCGCGCGCAACGATTACTTCGTCGGTGAAACCAGAACCAGCGACGGGGAAGAGTACCAGTTCCATCCCTTGTTCAGGGAATTCCTGCTGAGCCGCGCCACCGAGCACTTCTCCCCGTCCGCATTCCGTGAGCTACGCATCAAAGCCGCGGGCTTGCTGCGCGAGGTGGGCCAGGTCGATAGCGCCGTCGATCTTCTCAACCAGGAAGACGCCTGGGATGAAGTTGCGGACATCATTACCGAGCACGCGAGTGAAATGCTGCAATATGGCAGGGCGGAAACCCTGATTGAATGGCTCGACAGCGTGCCGGACCAGGCCCTGGAGGCAAGGCCGTGGACGCTTTACTGGTCGGGGGCGGCGCGCTTCCACAGCGCCCCGCGGGAGAGCCGGCGCGACTACGAGAAAGCGTTCAATTGCTTCGGATCGATTGCCCCACCGGACGCCAAGGGCCGGATCCTGAGCTGTTGCGGCGTCATCGATACGACTACCTACGAGCTCGATGATCTATCCTTGCTGGACCGCTGGATAGTGATCCTCGACAAGCTGCTCAAGGATGACCCACGCGCCTTCTCCAAGAATATAGAAGCGAGGGTGACGTGCAGCATGTTCATGGCCATGGTGCTGCGCAAGCCCGATCACCCCGACATAGAGGTCTGGGCCGAGCGCGCCGCGAGCGTTTCCACAGCGACCTCGGACGCCACCCTGCGAAGCGCAATAGAACCCTTGCTCACACTCTCGCTCATGTGGACCGGTCAGTATGCGAAGGCTTACGCGGCGATAGAGCGCACCAGAGCGCTGGCCCGTGAAACGGACTTGCCGCCGGTCGCCCTCGCGACGCTCAAGGTCATGGAGTCGATGTACCACATGCTGCTGGGAGAGGCGGCGCAATGCATGCAAGCGGTGGAGGAGGGCCTGGCGCTTCACGACACCCACGGCGTGCGCGTATGGGGCAACCAGCTGCTGGCCAATGCGGCCGGTGCTCAGCTCGGGGCGGGAAACCTGGAGCAGGCCGCCGCATGGCTCCAGCGCATGGAATCTCCCACGAACGGGACGCGCCGCCTGGATATGTGCTTGTTCCACTACTTCAGCGCCTGGCATCACCTCCTCGAGGAGGATGCGATCGGCGCCTACCACGAACAGAAGAAAGCCCTCAATCTCGCCCTCGAGGTGGGCATTCCCTTCGTCGAGGTTCTGTGCCGGCTGGGATTGGGCCAGGTGCTCTACGAATGCGGTGACGACCGTAACGGTCAGGTGCAGCTGCGCAAGGTTCACGCGCTGGCACGCGATATCAACAATCACCTGCTCGAGTTCATGACCTTGCTCGTCTACGCCTATCTCGCGATCAAGCAGGGCAAGAGACGCTCCGGGCTGAATTCTCTGCGTTACGCGATGGCGCTCGGCCGGGAGCACGACTACACGCATTTCCTGTGGTGGCAACCGAAGATGGTCACCGAGCTCTGCATGACGGCGCTGGCCGAGGGCATAGAGGAGGAGTTCGTCAGGAGTCTGATTCGTTCACGTGCTCTGTACCCCAGCCCCCCCCTCTACGATCAACCGGGCTGGCCGTGGCGGTTCCGGGTCTACACCCTGGGCACGTTCAAGTTGATGATTGACGACAAGCCCCAGACCTTTTCCGGTAAAGCGCCGGTTAGATCGCTGGAGCTTCTGAAAATGCTGATCGCGCTCGGCGGGAAAGAGGTGCGGGCCGAGCAGCTCGCCGAGGCAATGTGGCCGCATGTGGACGGGGATTATGCGCACGGCTCGTTTACCACCACCTTGCATCGATTGAGAAAGCTCATGGGCGCCGATGAGGTGGTGCTGCTGCACGATGGCCGCGTCAGCCTGAACACAAAATTCGTGTGGACCGACATCTGGGCCTTGCAGCACATTTTGTCACGGGTCGACGAGTCGTTCAGGGGGCCGGTGAATGGTCTGGATGCAGAAACGGTGAACGCCTTGGCCGACGCATTGCTCACCACCTACACCGGGCAATTCCTCGAGGATGAGTCCGAGCAACCTTGCTACATAGCGGTGCGGGAGCATCTGCGCGGAAAGTTTCTTCGCTATGTCG
>CAZSDY010000250.1:3315-5149 GCA_964605765.1 uncultured Ectothiorhodospiraceae bacterium
GCGAGCTCCTCGGTTCGAGAACGCTGCAGCGTACCCATCTCGGCCAGCTCATCGGCGCCTTTCGCCAGGTCCAGCCGCTGCGCTTTTTCCTGGTCCTGGAGCGCCTTCAGCTCAGCCTCGAGCGCTCGAGTCGTGGTGAGCAACTGCTGGTACCGGGAGGACAGCGTCTGAAGATCGGCCTTGGAGGAAGCCATGTCTGATTGCGTTTGTTTCAGTCCCGCCTGCAGCGAGGCTCGCTCCCCCAGCAGCGCGCTCTTCTCGTCGTTGAGTGTCGCCACCTGCGCCCGGATCTCCGCTAGCTCCTTACGCAGCTTTTCCGGCAACCCCGTGTCCGTTGTGTCGCCGATCAGGGTCGACAAAAGGCCCCCCAAGGCGACGCCCGCGGTTATCGCCGCCGTCCAGCGCCACCCGAACCTCCGCACCCCCCTGGAGCGTGCTGCCGGTACGCCGGCCGACGGTGCCGACGACGCCTCGCGCTGAGCAGGGGTATCACCGGGCCGGGCAGGCGTGGATACCGGATGCGCCCCGTTCCGGGCCGCAGCTTGGGCATCGGCAGGCTCTGCCTCCACCACCGGCTCGGGCTGCAATTCGCCCCTGAGTTCCTTCAGCCATTCTTCTATGCGCTGCGGCCGTTCTTTCTCAATGAACTTCAGCGCATGGTCCACCGCTTCCAGAAACCCCGGTGAATAGCGACCCTTGCCAATCAGGGCGGCAGGAACGAGTATGTCGCGGGTGCTTCCGAGAATGCCTTTACTGCGCTCGATGGCATCGATCGGAACGACGCTCGCAATCCCCCGATAGAGGGTCGCCCCAAGACTGTAGATATCGGTCCACGGCCCCTGCCGGTCGCCCCTGGAATAGTACTGCTCGAAAGGCGCATAGCCGGGCGCGAGCAATATGGTGACCGTCTTGGGCCGGCCGGAGGCCTGGCGGGCCGCCCCGAAATCGAGCAGCACGGGGCTGCCGTCATCGCGCAGATAGATGTTGGCGGGCTTGATGTCCCGGTGGATGAATCCCGCATCGTGCACCTCGCGCAAGCCGTCGAGCACGGGCAGGAGGATATCCAGCAGCTCTTTCTCTTCCAGTGTGCCCCTTTGTTCCAGGATGGCGTCCAGGCTTTCCCCTTGCTCGTAGCGCATGACCATATACGCGGTATCGTTGAACTCGAACACCGAGTGAACCCTTACGATATTGGGATGGTCGAACTTCGCCAGAGTGCGCGCTTCGCTGATGAACCGTTCCAGTCCCCACCTGAAATAGTCGGTTTGGGCGCCGCTACGGGGCGCCACGGTCGAGTCGTTTACGCGGGCGGCAAACCCGAAGGGCAGGTACTCCTTGATCGCGACCGGTTGGTCCAGATTGGAGTCATGCGCGAGATAGGTAATGCCGAAACCGCCTTGCCCGAGAACGCCATCGATCCGGTACCAGTGAAGCGTGTAATCCTTCGGTAAGGCATCGCCTACCGGCGTTTCGGTCACTCGTCACCTCCATCTGTGGAGTGAATGACATCTCATTCCCTGTTGCCCACAGCCTAGGCCAACGAGAAAGGGGGAGCAAGAAGCGTGGACTCATCCCGACCGTGCGGTCGAAACCATCCCGTTACTGGCAACTTGCCGTGGCGGATCCGCGCTCCTGCGAGAGCTTCGCGATACGCCGTGCCGGTATCAGGCTGCTTCCGCGGCTTCGAGGGGTCAGGGCACACATTGAAGCATACGACGCTTCAATGTGCGCGCTGGCCCCGGTTTTTCCGACCCGGGCGCCGGCCTTCGACGAGCGGGGTCAGTCAGAGCCCCCTGTAGAATGTGGTGAGCGTCGAACCGCATCATTGCGGTCG
>CAZSDY010000251.1:0-5132 GCA_964605765.1 uncultured Ectothiorhodospiraceae bacterium
GGCCTGCCCGGTGGCCGTGGAGGGCGCCGAGGGAAACACCGCCGATCCCAACGCCGTGGCGCGGTCCCGCGGCGCTCGGCTTCAGCGTGCCTGGTGCTCCCTGACGCGCTGCGCCAGATGCTCCATGCGCCGGTCCGCGAGTCCCCGCTCACGCAGATGGTCGACGGTGTCGAACAGGTAGTCGCAACACCGGCCGAGCGGGCCCTCGGCACGGGCGATGGTCCCAACCAGCTCGTCTTCACTCAAACCGCTCGCGTAGCGCTCATGCGACGAATCGATCACGAAAGTCACCGCCCGCAGGATGCCCCCGGCACTGTGCACGTTGACCCAGCGCGGCTCGTAGACGCCGGTCAGCATCTCGCGCCGGAAAATGATACCCATCTCCGTGCGCACGGCATGTCGGGCAATGCGCAAGGCCACGCTGCGGCACGAGCCGCCGCGGTCGAGCCCCAGGAGAAGTCCCGGCAGATCGGGGCTGCCGCGGCCAATGCTGGTGCGCAAACAGAATTCGCGGTGATAGCCGTAAACGATCCCCGCGCGCTCTTCAACATAGTGAAACGCGGGATTCCAGAGCAACGAGCCATAGGCGAACACCCAGGTGTCGCCACTCGCGGGTGCCGCCGCGAGAATTGCCTCCAGCCTGTCTTGCAGTTCCTGCAGGGAAAGCACGCGTACCAGGCCACGGTATCTCTTAGCCCACTCGCGCACGTCGTCGTTGAGCAGAGACTCGCGGGTAATCCGGACCTCGTTCATGGGCGCCAAGCATGGAGAATTCGACAGCGGCTGACAAGTCGTGGCAAATCGGAGAGCCGCTCACCGCATCCTACGGGGAGTTGGAATGATGTCTCCCCGAGTTTCGGGTTGCTTCCGCGGCTTCGAGGGGTCAGGGCTAGCATCCGGGCGACGGGTACGCCGCCCGGACGCAAGCGCTGACCCCGGTGGTCGAAGAGCGGCCTGATACGGCACAGCGTATCGCAAAGCGCCCGCAGGCATTACCATGCCGACGATGATCCACGGAGCGGGGAATCGCCGGTATCACGCTGGCCGGGGTCAGCCCCTCTTCACTCTCCGTCGAAGGAGTTGCCATGCTGCACGCCGACCTGATTGTCACCAATGGACGCATTGCCACGCTCGATGCGGGCGAGCGGATCGTCGAGGCGCTGGCCGCGCGTGACGGCATCATCGTCGCCACGGGGAACGCGCGCGACATGGCGCTCCTGGCCGGCCCTCGTACTCGCGAGATCGACCTCGACGGCAGGCTGGCAATCCCCGGCATCATCGACTCGCACTGTCATCCCGACAGTCATGCGGCGCGCATCGCGCGCTGGCATGATCTCGGCCCGGCGCAGATTGACTCGCGCCAGGCGCTGCTCGACCTCATCGACCGGCACTGCCGCGCGCTCCCCCCGGGGGAGTGGTTCGCCGGCTATCGTTTCAACGAGAACAAGAGCGGCGGCTATCCGGACATTGCGTCACTGGATGCGGTAACACACGGGCGGCCCTTGTTCATATTGCGCACCGATGGGCACATCGGTCTGGTCAACTCGGATGCGTTGCGCGCCGGCGGCATCGCTGGAGACACGCCGGATCCGCCGTTCGGCCGCTTCGACCGCGACCCGCGCAGCGGGGCATTCACGGGACTCGTGCGGGAGACCGCGGCACAGCTTTTCCTTGCCCGTATCCACGCCGCGGATACGCCCGATGACGTGGCCCGCGGGCTTGTCGAGGTATTCGACGAGTTTCTGAGCCACGGTGTCACCTCGATCTACAATTCGCTCGCCGGCTCGAGAAGCATTCAGGCCTATCAGCTGATGCGCGAGCGCAATTGGCTCAAGCTGCGCGTCGGCATCATCGTGAGCGGTCGCGAGGACGGTCTTGTCGATGCCTTCATTCGCGCCGGGATCCGCAGCGGTTTCGGCGACGATCGCGTGCGCATCATCGGGGTGGAGTGGTGCCCCGACTGCTCCACCAGCGGGCGTACCGCCGCCTATTACGAGCCCTACCGGGGTGTGCCCGCACAAGGCGAGCCCGAGGGCAATACCGGCATGCTGCTCCACGCGGCGGGCGAGCTGCAAGAGCAGGCGGCCCGCGCACACGCGGCCGGCCTGCAGGTGATGATCGAGGGGGTGGGCGATCGCGGCATTGACTTCGCGCTGGACGCCGTCGAGGCCGCGCTCGCCGCGCACCCGCGCGACGACCACCGCATGCGCGTGGAGCACTGCTGCTTCGTTACGCCACCCATCCTCGAGCGGCTGAAACGGCTGGAGCTGGTGGACTCATCGGCCACCGGGTTCATGTACGAGCTGGGCGACGCCTATCGTGCCAATCGCGGCGCCGAGGACATGCGCTGGATGTGGCCGCACCGGTCGCTCATCGACGCCGGCGTACCGGCACCGGGGCATTCGGACGCATATGTGTGCACGCCGAACCCGTTCACGGCCATGTGGGCGATGGTGAACAGGAGAACCGATACCGGGCAGTCGCTCGATGACGCCGAGGCCGTCACGCCGCTGGAGGCGCTGCTGGCGTACACCACGCTCGGCGCTTTCTCGGGGCGCGAGGAGCACCTCAAGGGATCGCTGGAACCGGGCAAGCTCGCCGATATCGCGGTGCTCGATCGCGACCTCTTCTCGATACCGCCGGAATCCATTCGCGACGTGCGCGTGGACATGACCATCGTCGGCGGCGAGGTCGTGTATCGTCGTTGACGCAGTTTCCCGGGCACCGGGCCCAGAGTCCGGGAAGCACTCGCCGTGAGTTGCCCGCATGGTGACTCACGATTGCTGAGATCCGGTTGCAAACCGACCTCAGCCTCCCCCGGGCCGAAGTTGAACGCGAGCGCCGATCCCCGTACCGTATTCGCGTGCTCGCCATGGCCTTGATCGAGAAACGTCAACGTCCCCTTGGCATGCTGGTCATCCCTGTGGTGATCTCGCCAAGACGCAAAGCACGCAAAAGCCAACAGCGCCGCATGGCGATGATACCTCGATGAGAGGGGGTACCCCGCTACCGGCCACCGACTGATTGAGGAAGACCAATATCTTCTTTGCGCGCTCGGCGGCTTTGCGAGAACAATCATCATCCCGGGATACGTGCGCTGCACTGAGGAACCGAATTGACCGAGACCTCGAGAATGACAGATATCCACACATCCCCCCTCGAGCTGTCCGAACAGAGCATGCGCGAGCTCGGCTATCGCGTCATCGACATGATTGTCGACCACCTGTCGGCGCTGCCGGGCAAGCACGCGACGGGATTTCGTCACCGCGACGACATGGAACGCCGGCTGCGCGAGCCCGCACCCGCCGCGGGCATGCCCATCGGGGACGTGCTCGACACGTTGGCCCGCGACGTGCTGCCTTTCAACATGTACACCAATCATCCCAGGCATTTCGCCTGGGTGCCGGGACCCAGCAATTTCGTCGGCGCCATGGGTGACGCCATCGCGGCCGGCTTTAACGTATGCCCCGGGACGTGGCTGGAAGCATCGGGCGCCTCCCAGATCGAGCTGGTGGCGCTCGACTGGGTGCGAACGTGGTGCGGCTTCCCTGCGAGTGCCGGTGGCATATTCGTGAGCGGGGGCTCCATGGCGAACCTCACGGCCATCGCCGTGGCGAGGCGTGTCCACCTCGATGAAGAAGCCGGCGACGCGGTCATCTACTGCTCGGAGCAGACACACTCATCGGTGCTGAGAAATCTTCGCGTTCTCGGATTTGCAGGGCGCCAGATCCAGCGTATCGGTGTCGGCGAGGATCTACGCATGTCGCTGGACGCGCTCGGCGCGGCGGTCGCGAACGATCGCGCCGCCGGACGCATCCCGTTTTGCGTCATCGGCACCGCCGGCACCACGAATACGGCCACGGTGGATCCGCTCGTCGCCATCGCCGATCTCTGCGAACGGGAAGCATTGTGGTTCCACGTCGATGGCGCCTACGGTGCCGCGGCCGCACTCACCCCGAGCGGGAGGCGGCTGCTCGATGGCATGCACCGCGCCCACTCGCTTGCTGTCGATCCGCACAAGTGGTTGTTTCAGCCGATTGAGATGGGCTGCTGCCTGGTCCGCGACGAGCGCTGGCTGGCGCACACTTTCAGCGAGCGTCCGGAGTACCTGCAGGACACCTGGGCCGATCTGGAGCCCGAGCAGGAGGTCAACTTCTGCGAGCGCGGCATTCAGCTCACGCGCGCATTCCGCGCCCTGAAGCTATGGATGACGGTCAAGGTCTTCGGCGAGGAGGCGCTCAGCGCCGCCATCGAGCGCGGCATCGCCAATGCACGGGCTGCCGAGCAGATCATCGGCGCACACGGCTGCTTCGAGATCGTCACCCCAGCGCAGCTTGGCGTCATCACCTTCCGCTACCGTTCGGATTCCGGGGAGCCCGTGGACAGCAACGCGCTCACGCGCGCCATCTTCGACGCCAATCGCGAGCGTGGGTTCTCCATGCTCACGACCACCACGATCAGGGGGCACTCGGTGCTGCGCCTTTGCACCATCAATCCGCGCACCACGCACGATGACATCGAGCACAGCATCGCGTTGCTCGCGAGAATCGGAAAGGAACTGCAACATGTCCATGGTTGACCGTCTCGAACGCCCCTGGCACGGGACCCGCGCCCTCCTCCTCGCCTTGTGTGTCTCCCAGCTCGGCGCGTGCACGGCCGGCCTTTACACCGAGTCCGTGGAGTACGTGCGCCCTGAGGAAGCAACGTTCGTGCCGCGCGCCTACCTGCCGCCGGCGGGATTATGCCGGGTGTGGCACCGCGACCGCCCGGCGCAGGACCAGCCGCCGCCCGGACCCTGCGACGTGCTGCGCCGGCAGGTGCCTGACGGCGCAGTGCTGGTATACGGCGGCTGAGCCGCCGGCAACGAGCGTCTCGCAAGCCCATGGCGGTCTGCGCGGCGCCTGTTCAACGGCCCCGCTGTCGACGCTCGGTCCCGAGGCCATGTCGCAAGCCCATATCGAGGCCGTCCGCGGCCTCCCAGCGAGTTGCCTACCAGTAACGCACCCGCGCGTTGGTGAGCAACTCGGGGCCGTTCTCGGTAATCAGGATACTTTCCTCGAAATCACCCAGATACCCGTCACGTGACAAGGTGCGCTCGACGTTGATCACCATGTCTCGCTCGAGGATCATTT
>CAZSDY010000252.1:0-5115 GCA_964605765.1 uncultured Ectothiorhodospiraceae bacterium
AGGAAGGCAGCGGCGACAGCGGCGACAGCGGGGAGGAGGAGAACGGCGGCGCCGCCGAGGAAGACGAAGACCCGGACTGCAACGAAGGAGGACTGGGCCGGGAGCTCGGCGGTAGCCCGGGCGAGGAATCAAGAGGCAGCGAGGAAGGGGAGGAAGGGGAGGAAGGGGAGGAAGGGGAGGAAGGGGAGGAAGGGGAGGAAGGCTCAGACGGGGGAGGCTCGACAGGGGAGGAAGGAGCTGGCTGAGACGGCGGCGAGGAAGACGGCATGGGAGGAGAAGTAGCACGGCAAACAGGGATGCAGCAAGGAGAAAGAACCGGATGTGGACAAGGTAGGTGCAGAAGTACCCGGAATCGGCAGTTTCCGCAGGGTTAGGTCGAGCTGCACTTGCAAGCGCTTTGTCACGGTTCTGTCACGATTGGCAAAAAGGGCATAATTTCGCAGGGTTTAGTCGAGCGGACATTCAGTCGTTACTCCAAACTTTTTGTGAAAACTGTAACCTTTTGAACGTTTAAGTTACACTGCAACTTAATCGCGAAAAAGTTACACCCCTATGTGGTCTCAGGGTTTTACACCGGTGATATGTCATCGTTCCGTAACTGCCTGATAACAGCCAAAATTCCAAATTCACAGAATGAACAGCACTTATCGCATTGTCTGCTTTTGCTGGGGGAGACGATGATATCGTTAAAAGGGGGGGTATTGTACAAGTTTTAGAGAACAACGGGGGGTGAGCTGGCGTAAGTCCAGGTAACTCCCCATAAGTGCGATGCATGACAGCATTTGGCTAGTAAATTCGCATCATATGCTTCTGGGCGGCAAGTAGTGGATGTACCTGCCGGCGACACGGGTTTGCAGCCTTGCAATGTCGGCGCCGTCAACATCAGCATGTAGACCGTGGCAACATGCGAACCATACTGGCATCAAACTACCCTTCTGTCATACCCTAACTACCCGGTGGCACGTAATGGCACACCACCCCCATTTGGGGCCCCGACACGTGTCACCGATAGGCACTTATCCACAGGTTATCCACAGCCCCAGTGGGCAAACCGGGGGACCCTTTGAGTTCAAACCCCAGGGCCGTTTTCGAGACTTTGTTGCAGCGCACCATAGGCCCACGCCACGCTGCGTCATGCCATGGATTACGCCATGGATTACCCCGGGCGCTCCGGCCGCCGCCCGCCGGCAGCTCGGCGAGGCCCTCCAGCCCTCGCCGAGGCGGTCCAGCGCCCGCCGGCGCTACCTCACCGCTCTTTCCCCCTGGGCTCGTCGAAGCGCGCGTCAGCTCGTCGAGGTGCGCGTCAGAGCGCGCGGCCGAGCTCGCCGAGGACGCTCGCCGGCCGCTCAAGCATCCGCGCAGCTCGAGAAACCGGAAGCCGAGCGAGCGCGCGGCCCCTATTTGGCATGTATATGGCTGTAACATGGTAGGGTGTCGCCGCTTTGAACGGATGTTCAGCTCCGGGTCATGGTAACCCCCCTCGAGGTCACGGCGACCCTCCCCCGGGTCTCGAGCACCCGGGTCGGAATGACCTCGAGCGCCGGCGGAGCTCTGGCATGGCGTTTGCTACGCGCGGCCGGGCGCGGTAGTAGGACAGCCTCCGGCCGCGCGCTGGCTGGTGCGTAGCTCGCTTCGCGGCAATCGGGTAGCTCGCTTCGCACCTACCGCGTAGAGCTCTACGCACCACGCAAGATGTATCACGTAATTTCGCATACTTGGCGCCGCTCGCCGAATAGGTGAGTAATACCGCACAGGTAGAACCATGACACCCGTGTCATGGTTACGCACGTTTTGCATAGGCCCCTGAAAACTCGAGTGTTTTCAGGACGTTGCGGGTTGCCACGGGGTGTCCGGCGGGGGGTGCGGCGCGTGGTATGGCGCCGGTCCGTAGGCTCGGGTCCAGTGGGCTCGCCAGAAAACCTAAGGATTACGCGCCAGCGTGTCAAGGGGCAGACTGTGCGATTGTTGGCACGGGGCGTGCATTGTCTTGGGGCATGCTCACGCAGACCAAGGAAAGCCCGGAGAACACCCGTTGCGACGCTTCCCCCGCCGCCCGCCGCGCACAGGCGCGCGTGGCTGCGCTCCGCTCGATCCAGCAGCACTGCCGCGGGCTGGTCCGCGCGGCCCGCATTCGCGCCATCAGGCGCCAGCTCGCGGCCCGCGGTAGCGTGCTCGCCGTCCTGCCCGAGCGCACCGTAGAGACGGTTCGCGGCGCCACCTACGTCGATTACCTGGAGCGCTGCTAAGCGCTCGCCACCCCAGCCACTCCAGACCACCGGAGCACACCATGCCCATCACGCGCACCAAGCTACTTGCCGCCCACGGCGGCACCCTACGCGGCGCCGATCTTCGCGGCGCCAAGTTGCGCGGCGCCAAGCTCGAGCAAGCCGATCTGGCCGGTGCGGATCTGCGCGGCGCGGATCTGCGGAATGCCGATCTGACAGGCGCCAACCTCCGCAACGCCAAGCTCTGGCGCGCCGATCTTCGCGGCGCCCACATGGCTGATAGCAGCCTTGCTGATGCGGACGTTAGCAATGCCAAGCTTGGTCGCGCCGATCTGCAATATGCGGACATGCATGGCGCCGACCTAGCGGATTCCGATCTGCGCGGCGCCGATCTGACAGGCGCCGATCTGGTTGGGGCTACGCTCTGGCGCGCCAAGTTGGGCGACTGGACACGCGGCGCCGATGGGCGCGCCCGTCGTCACTGACACCCACCCCACACAGGAGAGACACCATGGCAACCACCGTCAAGCTCGCAATCAGCCGCAAGGGGCAGCGATGAGCCGCCACTACCCGCCCGCGGGCTACCGTCTCGACCCTGATGGCGCTGTCGCCTGCCCACACCGCGATTGCTCGTGTTGCCCGGAATGCGAGGCGGCTCACGTCGAGATCCTGGATCTGCTCGGACGTCACTTTTGGATCTCCGACCCGCGAGAGCGGGCTGAGCTGCGGGAGGCGCTGTCATGACGCGTGCCGAAGTAATCGCGGCCTTCCGCTCGTACGTGCTACCCCATGTCCGGGCGCACTACGAGGCGGACGGTGTGCCCGACTGGCCGGCCCGCTCACAGGCATGGGCGTGCTACACCGACAGCTTGTGCAAGGCTGGTTCAATCACCCTTCGGCAATACGAGTTGTGGACCCAGCCTCGGATCTGTAGACGTCGGGGGGAACGGTGAGCAGTTGCGCACCGTACACCTACCGGGTGACCGTGCAACGGATCCTGCGTGATGGTACGCATGAGACCGTAGACACATACCAGGCGCGCCATGACGGCGTACCCCTGTCGGAGCGCCGCAGAGCTTTCGACGTGCTCGCCGATGCGATCGAGCTTTCAATCGGCGACCGGCGCACGGTCACGATCCCGCTGACGCCCGCGGCGCTGGTCGTGCTTCGCGAGCAGCATCGCATGGCCCGCACGGTCCGCTGTAATGGTGTCGTGCTCGCGTGGGGTGAGCGCTACGGCTCGCCCTGGCGCCTGCGGCTGGTAGCGGACACGACGGATCCACGGCTCCTACAGGAGCCGCTGTAAAGGAGGTAGAGCATGATCACATTGAAGGACCACACCACACTGGTGGGTGCCCGCTCGCATGAGAGCGGATGGCCCATCGATGTCTACGACGACGGCTATGGGCCCGTCTGGGCCTATGGCCATGAGTATGGTGTGCTCATGTTCGTTCGCGCGCAATCGTTTGAGGATGCCTACAGTATCGCGATTGACGAGTCACCTACCATTGACGAGGCGGACGTACCCGAAGCCTACGGGTTCGAGGGACCCGACGCGCGCGAGCAGCTTGACGCCGCGGTGGCTGCGGCTGACGCTGGCGACGGCGAATGGCCCGAGCTTGTGGAGGGATATGTCTACCAGGACAACGGTTCGGACACTGGCATTGTCGCCGAGAGCCCGTACGCTTGGCTGCGGGAAGCTACGCGCAAGGATGCACGTTTCGTCGTGCGCGCATGGGACCATGAGGCGGAGGCGGCGCGCGTGGTATGCGAGCGATACGGCGGAGGCTACACCATGACGGTGCGGGGCGTGACCAAGCGCTTCCGCAGCTACTCAATCATCCGCGATGTCGGCGCGCGCCTCCGCCGCCTTGAGCGGGCCATCGGCGCGTGCAATGTCGACGTGTCTTGGGAGGCGGACTAGCGTTCGCCCCACCGCCCGTGCGCCGCCGCGCAAGCCAGACTGGCACTCTGGCACGGGCACCGCGGCAATCGAGCCGCTACAGACCGGAGGTCATACCATGAGTGTTTTTCCGCGTACCGACGTCTACCGCTGCGCCGATATGTTCGGCGGCTCCGTTTCTTGCCACGAAGCAGACTCGGAGCAGATTGCGGCACTCGCATTCGTGCGCACGTGCCTTGCTGCTGATTCGGACTACGCGCCCGGATCGGACGGCACCTATCACGTGTCCGTGCGCGTAGTGGGCGAGTCGAGCGGGATCATCGTTTCGGTTGACCCCCGCGAGGTCTGACGGCACTGCCCGCGCGCTAGCGCGCCAGAGCCGGTGCAATCCCGGCTCGCGGGCCCGCGGCAATCACGCCGCTTGACTGGAGGTCACATTGGAAAAGCAAGTAAGGACAGCAATGAGACTCACGGCCGCAGTTGCCGAAACGATCCGCTACGCGGGCCCCGGAGGCGCAATCGAAGGCCTGCTGTATTCGGCGGTGAGCGACACGATCACTTTGGACGGCTGGCATCGGCTGGTGGGTCTGCTGGCGAAGGCCGGTCTGGTCAAGCGTGAGTACGATCGGTTGTATTGGGTCGGGCCCGTGGAGGCGGTGTCGTGAGCGCGCCCGCCTCATCCGCCGCCCGCCCGCTCGCACGGGCGGTGCCGTCACAAGCGGAGCTCGCCCGCGTCGTGCTCGCATGTGCGAGCGAACGGAACCGCGCCAGCGCGGCCTACAAGTCGGCAGCGTCCGCCTACCTCGGGGCCTACCCCGAGTCGTGGGCCGGCCCGGAAGGCAGCATCACGTACGCCGGCCCCTACGAGCGACAGGGTGGCGTTGACAGCAAGGCGCTTGACGCCTTGCTGCTCGACATCCGCGGGGTGCGTGAGCGGCTCCGCGCGCCGGTTTGTGGCGCGCCTCTCGCGCCGAGTAGCGGGCCGCG
>CAZSDY010000253.1:0-5102 GCA_964605765.1 uncultured Ectothiorhodospiraceae bacterium
AGTGATGGTACTGGGGCCATAGACCCCCTGCAACACAAACGGTTCCCAAGGGCTCACCTATGGCGCGTGGCAGGCGCCGGCGATAGAATACGCGCCATCTGCTGGGGCCGTAGCTCAGATGGGAGAGCGTCGCGTTCGCAATGCGAAGGTCAGGAGTTCGATCCTCCTCGGCTCCACCAGACAACTCACACCCGCCACGGCCAAGCCGCCTCACGCCCTCTTCCTGCTCTTCGACAGACGGCGGAAGGCCTCCTAGTCCTGGGTCGCCAGCTTGCTTCGCGCCAGATCGAGGTTCCTGCGCGCCGCCGCGTAGTCCGCATCGATGGCCAGAGCACGCTTGAACTGCTCGAGTGCCCGACGGTATTCGTGCTGTTCCAGGTACGCGGCCCCCATGGCGTTGTACGCGGGCGCATAGTCAGCCTTGATGCTGAGTGCCCGCGCAAACTCCACGATGGCGCCCGCCACGTCGCCCTCGGCAAGCACGATGAGTCCCAGGTTGTGGTGGGCCTCGGCCAGATCGGCGTCGATCGACAGGGCGGCTGTGATCTCCTCGCGCGCTCGCCGCCAAAGCCCGAGCCTGCCGAGCACGGCGCCCAGCGCATTGTGGGCACGCGCGTAATCGGGCTTCAAGCGAACGGCGCTGAGGTAATGCTCGAGTGCGCCTTGGCTGTCTTCGCGCTGCTCCTTGATCTGTGCCAGTGCGTAGTGCGTGTGGGGATCGTCAGGATCGACCGCGAGGGCCTCCAGCAGTTGCGTCTCGGCTTCGCCGACCCTGCCCGTCGCCAGCAACACGCCGCTCAGCGCACGGCGTGGCGCACCCGATCGCGGCGCGTTGGCCACGGCCTCGCGGTAATAGCTAACCGCCTGCTCCAGATCGCCGCGCTTCTCGTACACGGCGCCGATATTCTGCAGGGCCTGCGCCGACCCCGGGCGCAACCGCAGCGCGGCCCTGAACTCGCTCTCGGCCGCATCCAGCTCGCCGAGATCGACCAGCATGCGCGCAAGGAAGAAGTGTGCCTTGGCGTGCCCGGGCTGGAGGCTGATCGCGGTCTCGAGGTGCTGGCGCGCCGCGGTCTGGTTCCCACGTTCAGCCAAGATGTTGCCGAGGTTGTAATGCGATTGTGCATCGCGCGGATCGAGGCGCAGCGCCGTGTGGTATTCGACGATACCCGCCTCGGTCCGGCCCGCGCGCACCAGTGCCGTCGCGAGGTTGGAATGTGCCCTGCCCTTGTCCGGGCTCTTGGCGACCGCGTCGCTCCACAGGCTGACGCGGCTCTGCCACACGCTGTTGCGCGCATGCGTGTTGACGCCGAGAGCAAAGATGGCGAGCCCCGCCACCAGCGCCGTGGCCCTTGGTGTGCGTGTTGCGTAACGCAGCACGATTGCGCCGCCGAGCAGGGCAAAGCCCACACTGGGTAGATACAGGCGGTGCTCGAACATCATCTCCAGGCCGACGAATGAGGACTCCACGGACAGCGTGATGAAGAACCAGGCGACGAAGAAAGACGCGATGCGGGCACGCTGTCTGAAGCGCAGCGCCAGGCCTATCAGGCCCAGCAGAAGAACCAGCGAGCCCAGCGTGGTCCATGGCACGAGCAGCGAGTGCGACGTCGCGACCTGATGATCGATGTTGAGCCGCGAGGCGACCGGGTAGAGGAGCAGGCCGAGATAGCGCACCAGCACGCGGGTTTGCGTCAACAGGCGCTCCGATGGCGTGAAATCGCGCCGATCATAGGTGGCCATGATGGCATCGATCGGATGCGTGCCGAGAAAGACCAGGGCCAGCGCAGCTAGAAGCACCGCCGCGATGGCGATCCGCCGGGCGTTGCGGCGCAACCAAACCGGATCCATATCGCGGTAGAAAGCCCACTCGTAGACGAGCACGACGAGCGGCAGCGTGATGGCTATCTGCTTGGTTCCCAGCGCCAGCAGCCAACTGAGCACACAGGCGACCCACAGCGCGGTGCGCTTCGCTCCCGCACGCGACGCCCGGGCGACGATGTAGAGCAGCAGGGCGGCGAGATAGAACATGACGCACAGCTCGGTCATGCGCTGCACGACATAGGTGACAGCCTGCGTCTGCACCGGATGCGCAACGAATACCGCCGCGGCGAACAACGCCGCCGGTCCAATCATGGCCAGGCACGGTGCGGCGCTGTTTGCCGGGAGCACAGTACCCTGGCGCCGGAACGTGAGCAGCGCCAGCGCGTAGACCAGCAGCCCGTTGATCATGTGCACCAGCAGGTTGACGGCATGATAGCCGGCAAGCGCGTAGCCGTCGAAAATGTAGTTGAAGGCGAAGCTGATATTGGCCACGGGCCGGTGGGCGGAGATGCTTCTAAAGCCGGCGTCGTAGAGTGCTTGCAGCGACACGCGGTCGATGCGCATCAGGGTGTTGTCGCGAATGTTGGGGTAATCGTCGAAGATGAACGGGACATCGAGGGTGCCGGCGTAGAGCAGCACCGTGAGCGTGCACAGCATGAGGCCATGGATAAGGGATCGGCTGTCCAGGCGCGCGCGCGCTGTGCTGCTCGTATCCATGGATCGGGCGCCGCTCGGTGACGGGATGTCAGGGTGGCAATGTTTCGCCGGTCGAGATCACGGCCTGCACCGAGCGCGAAGCATAGCCGATATCGCCCGCGTTTCCACGCGATGCGGTGACGGTGATGATATCGACCTCGAAGGTCTGCCCGCCCTCGGTGTAGCCGCCGCCGTCATCGCAGCTCACCTGAATGACATAACCATTGGCGGCGCCCCCGGCAAGCGTGAAAGGCGCTACCACCGGGGGTGGCGCATTGCAGATGGCGTTGTGCGCCGCGGCGCTGGTCGTTGCCTCGTGGATGGCCCAGTCGAGCCCGCTGCGTGCGGCAAACCAGGCTTGCATGGCGCGCACGGAGAATGCGACGCTCGCGTGCTGCACGCCGCTTCGGGTCGCCATGAACCCGCCGATGAGGACGAATATGACCAGCAGCACGACGATCAAGACGAGCGCGACCCCGCGCTGGCGACGCGGCGTGTTCATCATGGCTGGTTGCTCACGTGGGCTTGCTGGAGCAGCGTTACGCTCTCCCCCGAGCTCGGCTCGGTGACCGTGAGGCGCAATGTCACGAGCCCCCCGCGCTTGGCGCTGCCGGCGTTGTAGGTGAATGCACAGCCGCCGACGGTATTGACCAGCAAGGCGCTGGATCCACCGGGCGGTACGACCTGCGGGTCCGCAATCGGGTAGCCCTCGTAGCGCGTGATGGTACCAGCCGCGGTGTCGCACACGAAGCTCACCGGGGTATCGACGACGTGGAAACGCTGGCTCGGCGATTGCAGCGGATACGCTGTGGCGGTTGCGAGGGTGAGCTGATCGGAACCATCAGCGGCTGCATTATCGCCCGTGGCACCGATGGTGAAGGCATTGACGCCCGTGTACGCGTCATTGCCGCCGGGGGGACCGGTATTGAACACCACCACGCAATCGGCCGTAGCGGGTGTGGTGAGGCAATCCCCCGCGGCGCCTGTATTCATCTGAGCGATGCGCGGCAACTGGCCGAGCACGTCGAACACGGTATCGACACAGGTAAACTCCAGCGGGTCGCCGTTCGGCGCCGCCCCGCAGTTCGGCGGTGGCCCGGTGGCGGGCTCCGCGCGGTAGCGCCCGCCGTCGAGGGTGCGCAGCATCTCCACGCCGATGCGGCTGCCCGAAGTGGCAACGCGTATGCTGTTCGGGAGCGCCAGGCGCAGCTCGCGCGTCATGCGCCCCAACGCGGTCTCCGCCAGATCGACCAGCCGTGCGCGCCGCTCGGTGTCGGCCGATGCCTTCAGCGGCCCCGTGAGCACGGTGACGAGCACCGATGCCAGGATCCCGGTCAGCACCACCACGATGACCATCTCTATGAGACTGAAGCCGAGCTCGCCGGGGTTGGGATGCGCTTTCATGGTCTAGAAGTTCACGCGATAGCCGCTCAAGCTCACGTTGACCCGCTGATTGTTGTCGTGGGTGACGTTGACGTTCACGAGCACCACCTGGCCGGCAGCACCGCTCAGCGCGGGTGCGGCACCGAGCGTCACGGTATCGTCCACCGACACGCTGACGTTGTAGGCATCCAAGCCCACGATGGCGGTTCCATTTTGATCGCGCGCGCCGGTGCTGTCGTTGACGACGTTGTAATCACACACGTCGTCGAACTCGGCGCGCGTCGCTTCCTGCAGGGGACCGGGCGCCCCGCCGCCGCAGTTGTTGCCGCAGGCATTGGTCGTGCATAGCGCGGGACAGTCCTCCTGCTCCGCGAATCCGTCCGGATCGCAGAACGGGCGCAGCATGATCTCTTCAAGATACGACCGCGCAATGGCATTCGCCTGCTGGATCATCTGCGGATCGGCGCTGCGCTTGGTGGCCTGATTGATGAGCACCAGCAACCCCGTGCTCGCGATGCCGAGCACCACGATGACCAGCACCAGCTCCAGCAGCGATACACCTGCCTGCTTGCTGTATCGCAAGCCTTTCACGGCGTAAACGCAAAACCGGTTTCGTCAACGATACGGATCACGCGCGTGCTGCCGTCGCTGTTGGTGATGACAATGTCCTGACCGACGCTGGGATCCCCGATGGCGTCGTACTGGAAGGTGGCGCCGGCGACGCTGACGCCACCGGGAGCCTGTGTCAGGAACGGTGTATTGTTGGCGGGATTTGGCACCGCCGCGGTGCCGCAGGCCGCGGGTACGCCGGCGAGCGCCAGCGCCACGCCGGTCGCGGCCACGCTGACGCTCACGCTGCACCCTGAGGTCACGGCAACCTTGTGCGCATAACGGATCGCGGCCAGCGTATCGTGATAGAAGCCGAGCTCGTCGATGCGCGTGGTCTGTAGCCGCGGTGCGATGAAGACCGCCATGATACCGACGAGCAGTATCACGATCACCAGTTCCACCATGGTGAATCCCCGTGCACGGTATGGGCACTGGGGTCTGCCGATCACGATTCCGACCTCGAGCAGCGTAAATGTCCTAATAATAGCGTACGGGCCACGCCGCGGCCGCTCACGCTTTGCTGTCTTGTGACCCGGTCGGCGCAGAGCGAAGCTCGACCCACCGGGGCAGGTTGCAGGACCCGCCCGTAG
>CAZSDY010000254.1:0-2273 GCA_964605765.1 uncultured Ectothiorhodospiraceae bacterium
GGAGAGCGTGGCCTGGCCCGGCGCCTGGAGCTTGTCCAGGGCGAGCTTCAGGCGTTGCGACAGGTGCGGAAGCTGGCGCTTGAGCAGGGCACGCGCTCTCGGGTCGTCACCGCGCCGCTCTATTGCCGCGGTCATCGTGTGCAAGGACTGCAGCAGGTTCTTGATGTCGTGGGTGACACGCGCGCCCGTCTCGTAGATGGCATGCATGTGCGCGCTTTTCGCGAGCTCGGCCTCGCGCTGCTTGGCGCTGTAGAAGTGCCCCACGAGCTGCACCAGGAGCTTGCCATGCATTAGCAGCGCGGTGCCGACCTCGCGCCGCGCAAAGATCATGCACTGGAGCTCCCCGATGCCGATGCGGAATGCATGCGCCGTCTCCCTGCCGAGCAGACGCTTGTCGCCGGGCACCTCCCAGCGGGCGCCTGCCACCCAGGGCAGCGCCGTGAGCCGGCCCATGGCCGAGAGCAGGAACTCGTGCGGCGTGGCCTGCGAATCGGCCGACTCGGCGAGCCCGCTCAGCCATTGCTCGAAGGGCGTGCCGATATTGAGCAGATAGCGCTCCCAGAGCTGCCCCAGGCCGCTGAAACCGGCCAGTGGGGACCACAGCCAGCCGATGGCGAGAAGAAACAGCGTGATGGCCACGACCGTTTGCAGCAGCGCCTCGATGTATGGCGTGCCTGCCTGGAAGGTGCGGAACAGCCCGCCGAGCGCGAGTATGCTCGCCAGCATGGAGATGAGCAGACCGTAGAGAAAATCCACGCGGCTGCGCGTGGGCACGGTGGGCTGGGCCGGTACCAGATAGACCATCACCGGCAGAATCAGCAGTCCGTGGCTGAGCACGCGGGCCGTCTCCGCGTTGGTGATTTCGACATCGAACATGTCCGGCACGCAGGTGATGAGCAGCTCGGCGAACAGGAACAGCAGAGCGGCGAGATACGCCAGTCTGTCGGCACGGCTGATTGTCACGCGCCCGCCGACGATACCGATGAGCAGAAGCAGCCAGAAGCTCATCAACCACCAGTCCAGCCAGACCACGAAACCGGTCGCGGCGAGCAAGAACACCAGCCCGCTGCTCCATTTGAGCTCCAGCGCACGGCTCCACAACGGCTGCCAGATGAGGAACAGCCCGAGGTGCGTGAGCATCAGCGGCTGGGCCAGGGGACTGTTGACGCCTTCCGATAAGCTGAAGTGGAGCAAGGCGAGCATCAACGCGAGCACACGGTATTCGCTGCGCAACGAGATGAGCGTGCCCAGGTTCAGTTTCACGGTTTGCCTGCCGCAACGGGGACCCCGCTAGCCTAAGAGGTCGCAAGGCAGGGCGCAAACGCGGCGCTTGATGCTCTACAGGATTCGCGTGAAGATTCGCGGAGAGGTTCGCGGGAAGGTGCGTGGAGTAGTTTCCGCGGCACAGGCGGGGCAATCTGCACCACCCCGGCTTGCCTTGCGGCTTGTGCTAATCTCACACGCAGGATTTGGCGCGCGTGCTGTGGAGCTCACGATGATCCCTTCTCCCACCCTTGCCATCGCCAAGTACACGGCGCTGGAAGCGTTGCGAAACCGCCTGCTGTGGCTGGTTTTCGCCTTCCTGATCGTCGCTTTCGGCCTGACCGAGTTCATCGGTGACGTGGCCATCACCGAGAGCGGGCAGTTTCGCAGCGGCTTCATGGGCGCACTGCTGCGCATTTTCTCGGTTTTCATGATCAGCTTGTTCGTGATCACCAGCATGGTCAGGGAATTCAATGACAAGGGTCTGGAACTGGTGCTGTCACTGCCCATCCCACGATTGCATTACTTTTTCGGCAAGCTGCTCGGCTTCTCTCTCCTCGCCGTGGCTACGGCGGCGCTTTGCACCGCGTGCCTGGTGCTCTATGCGCCTGCCGATCAGGCGCTGCAGTGGGGTCTCTCACTCGCCCTGGAGTTGCTCATCGTCACCACCTTCAGCCTGCTTTGCCTGTTCACGTTCAACCACGTGACGCTGGCATTCAGCATGGTGGTGGCTTTCTATGCGCTGTCGCGCACCATCAGCGCCATCCAGCTCATCGGCCACGGGCCCCTGGTCGATTCCGCAAACCTGTCGCAGCAAGCCATCAACGCCTTCATTTCCGCGCTCGCCTTCCTGTTGCCCGAGCTGCACAACTTCACCGTCTCCGACTGGTTGATCTATCACACGGGCACGTGGGCCGACTTATTACCGATCTTGAGCCAGAGCGTGGTGTACTTGGTGCTGTTGTGTAGTGCGGCGCTGTTTGACCTGTACCGGAAGAACCTGTGACGGG
>CAZSDY010000254.1:2373-5082 GCA_964605765.1 uncultured Ectothiorhodospiraceae bacterium
GTGGGCCATGTGCCGCGTGCCGTGCTGGCCGCACTTGGCGCGGCATTGTGCTTGCAGGTCGCCTGGCATGCCCTGAGGCCGGCGCCACGTGCGGATGCCGACGCGCTGCCCCCGGCGCCGCAGATCGAGACCCTGCGTATCGCCTCGATGGGAGATCCCCTGGTCGCGGCCAAGCTGTTGACGCTGTGGCTGCAAGCCTTCGACAACCAGCCCGGCATCAGCCTGTCGTTCGCGGATCTCGATTACGCCACGGTGGAGGCATGGCTGGAGCGCATCCTGGCGCTGGACCCGCGTGCACAATACCCGCTGCTGGCGGCCACCCACCTGTACGGTGCCGTCTCCGACAAGGCAAGGCAGCGCCACATGCTGGAATTCGTCTATCGCCAGTTTCTTCTGGACCCGAATCATCGCTGGCGGTGGATGGCGCACGCGGCCATCGCCGCCAAGCACCGGCTCGGCGATCTGGCACTCGCCCTGAAGTACGCCCGCGCCATCACCGATCATGCCACGGGACCGAATGTACCGGGCTGGGCGCGACACATGTCGGTGGTGGTGCTGGAGGACCTGGGAGAGGTCGACGCGGCGATACTGCTGGTCTACAAGCTACTTGAGAGCGGGGCGGTTAGCGACCCGCACGAGATCCGCTTTCTGAATCGCGAGCTGGATGCGCTGCGCGCGCAAAAAGCGGCCGTACCCTGACGAAATTTCGACAGCATGATGAATTCTCGTCGTCGAAAGGGGCTCATTTGATCGTGAACTCCACCTGTCCCGCCCACTGCGGCGATGGTGCCGAGACGCGAAATTCCGCGATGCGCTCCAGATAATGAGGGTACAAGGGGTCGTTCTTGCGCCGCTCGCCGAGTTCCAGAAACAGCGCTTCAGCGGCGTCCCATTCCCTGGCGTAATAATGCTTGAGCGCCTTGTTGTGGCGGTTCATGTTCTCGACCATGGTGCTTTCCGGGTCCGCCGACGGATTGCTTGGCTCGTAGATGCGCGCCAGCGCCTGCTTGCCCTTGACCTGGACCAGTCCCAGCTCGCGGTAGAACCCGCCGGGAAACGCTTTCCTGGTCTGCTCGCCCACGATGATGCCGGTCTTGAATACACGCGTGAGCTCCTGCAGGCGCGAGGCGAGATTGACCGCGTCGCCGATCACCGTGTAGGCCATGCGGTACTTTGAACCCATGTTCCCGACGCTCATGACGCCGGTGTTGATGCCGATGCCGACCGTGAGCTCGGGCCATCCCTGCTGCCTGAAAGTCGTGCCGAGGTGGGTGACGGCGTCCTGCAGCTCGAGCGCCGCGGCCAGCGCATTGCGGGCATGGTCAGGATCGCCAATCGGTGCACCCCAGAACGCCATGATTGCGTCGCCGATATACTTGTCGATGGTCGCGTTGTGCTTGTAGAGGACCTCGGTGAGCGGCGTGAACAGCGTATTGAGAAGGCGGGCGAGCTCGCGCGGGCTGAGCCGCTCGGAGATCCCCGTGAAGTTGTGCACATCGCAGAACATCACGCTCATCTCGCGTGCCTCCCCCTCGAGTGCCAGCTTGTCCGGGTCGTGGCTGAGCTCGGCAACGACATGAGTCGGCACATATTGCGCGAATGCTTGTATAAGTCTTTGTTTTTTATGGCTTTCTGAAAAATAACTGAACAACACGTTGACCACGAACAGCATCAGAATGGTGAGCAGCGAGTACTCCAGTGGAATCAGGCTCCTCTGCGGGCTGGGCAGATAGCCGGCATAGAACACCGGCACGGTGGCAATGAGCGTGAGAATGGATGCCTTGATCGGGCTCAGCACCGGCAGCGCGACGGACAGGATGACGCCCACGCCGAGCAGGACCGCGAACTCGCGGCTGTGCAAGACGGCGGCGAGGCTGGAGCTGGTGTCGTGAATGTCGAGCAGCAGCTCGAAGACACCCACCGCGTTGGCGACGAACAGGGCGAACACCCCAAGGACCAGGGCGATCTGGGTCCAGTGCCTTTTGATCAAGTCGAGCATGGATGGTGAGTGACTCTGTCGTTCAAGGAAGCTCGGCGAGATCCGGGCCGTGGCACGACTCGCCGCCGGGAAAAGGCCCTGTGGTTGTCTGCTCCGGCTGCCGTGCCGGAAAGCAGGCGCACTTCGTCACCCCGGTAGCGCCAAGCCCGCACCGCGTGAGTCTAGACAGCGCTATCGGCAATCGCAAGCACGGGCCGCCGGGGTGGGCTGAAGATGGCGGCATTTGGCAGTCGGGGCGCGCGCGTGGAGGCGCCATGCTCCGGGCATGCGCTCGGACGCGCGTCACTATTGTCCCGGGCTGTGGGAACTCCGCAGCGTGCCCGGCGCGAATTGCCTGCGGCGGTTTCGTCACAGGGCCCGATGTCGATGTGAGTGTTGGCACGTGCATTGCATGGGATAAGGGCAGTATCACCTAGTGACAAAGCCGTCTTGGAGGGCGCCGACATGAAACGCAAGCAACAGGGATTCACACTGGTGGAGATAGCCATCGTGCTGGTCATCATCGGTCTGCTTCTGGGGGGTATCCTCAAGGGGCAGGAACTCATCAACAGCGCGCGGGTGCGCAACATGGCTGATATGAACGCCGGCATACAGGCCGCGTACTTCGGCTTCATCGACCGCTACCGCCGCGTGCCGGGCGACTGGAACAACACCGCGGCGACGACGGCCATCGGTGTTGCCGTCGCCGGCGGCGGTGACGACAACGGTCG
>CAZSDY010000255.1:0-5044 GCA_964605765.1 uncultured Ectothiorhodospiraceae bacterium
ATCGATGCCGATGACCTCGCCGCACGCCCCCACGTACTTGTACCAGAGAGGCGTGCAACCCGCCTCCACGGCAACACGCGCTGTCACGCGGGCAGGCAGCACGCTGTCCCGGTAGGCGTCGTCCTGCGCGTCGAAGACGTCGGTGCAGGGCATGGAGACGACGCGCACATGGGCGCCGCCTGCGCGCACCCTGGCGGCCGCCTCGACGCCCAGTCCCACCTCCGAGCCGGTGGCAATCACGATTGCCTCCGGCTCGCCGTCACAGTCCACCAGCACGTAGCCGCCGCGGCGAATGCCGGCGAGCTGTGCCGGCGTTCTCGGTTGATGTGCCACGCCCTGGCGTGTCAGCAACAAGCACGTGGGTCCGGTGTCGCGCTCTATGGCCACGCTCCATGCCACTGCCGACTCCACCGCGTCACAGGGCCGCCACACGCAGAGATTCGGTATGAGGCGCAGGCTCGCCGCGTGCTCTATCGCCTGGTGGGTGGGGCCGTCTTCACCCAGTCCGATGGAGTCATGCGTGTAGACAAACACGTTGCGCAGTCCCATCAACGCCGCCATGCGCACGGCGTTGCGCGCGTAGTCAGAGAAGGTGAGAAAGGTACCGCCATACGGGATGAACCCGCCGTGCAGCGCGAGCCCGTTGTTGATGGCCGACATGGCAAACTCACGCACACCGTAATAGATGTAGTTCGCGTTGGCGTCGGATCGGGTGAGCGTGCGTGAGCCGGACCAGCGCGTGAGGTTGGACCCGGTGAGATCCGCCGAACCGCCGATAAGCTCCGGCAGCACGCCACCGAGCCCGTCCAGCGCGTTCTGAGACGCCTTGCGTGTCGCGATCCTGTCCGCTTTTTCTTGCGTGGCTTCGACGAGTGCCGCGGCCGTGGCGTCCCATTCGGGCGGCAATCGTCCCTCGCCGCGGCGCGAAAGCTCCGCGGCCAATGTCGGGTGTTCCCCGGCATACCGAGCGAAGCGTTCCTTCCAGGCCGACTCGCGCGCCGCACCGCGCTCGCGGGCATCCCAGGCGGCGCGTATGTCGTCGGGGATCTGGAACGGCTCGTACGGCCAGCCGAGGGTCTCGCGCACGCGCGCCACCTCCGCCTCGCCGAGCGGCGCGCCGTGCGCGGCCTCCGTGCCCTGCTTGGCCGGCGAGCCCCAGCCGATGACCGTACGGCAGCAGATGAGGCTGGGGCGCTCATGCGTGGCCAGAGCCTCATCCACGGCGCGCTTGATGTCCGCCGGGTCGTGGCCATCGACCGCCGGCACCACATGCCATCCGTATGCCTCGAAGCGCTTCGGCGTATCGTCCGTGAACCAGCCCTCCACGCGGCCGTCGATGGAGATGGCGTTGTCGTCGTAAAACGTGATGAGCTTGCCCAGTCCCAGCGTGCCGGCGAGCGAGCAGGCCTCGTGCGAGATGCCTTCCATCAAGCACCCGTCGCCGGCGAAGACGAAGGTCCGGTGGTCGACTATATGATGCGCGCCGCGATTGAAGCGCGCCGCCAGCACGCGCTCGGCAATGGCCATGCCGACCGCGTTCGACAAACCCTGTCCCAAGGGTCCCGTCGTGGTCTCCACTCCGGGCGCGCAACCACGCTCCGGGTGACCGGGCGTCATGGAGTGCAGCTGCCTGAAACGCTTGATCTCGTCGATGGGCAACGCGTAGCCGCTCAGGTGCAGCAGCGCGTAGAGCAGCATCGATCCGTGCCCGTTGGAGAGCACGAACCTGTCGCGGTCCATCCAGGCGGGATTGTCCGGGTTGTGGACGAGATAATCATTCCACAGGACCTCGGCGATGTCCGCCATCCCCATGGGCATGCCGGGGTGTCCAGATTTCGCCTGCTGCACGGCGTCCATGCTGAGCGCGCGGATTGCATTGGCGAGTTCTCTACGCGTCGCCATTGTGACTGTGCCTCCTCGAGCTGAAACGTCCAGGAACCTGCGGGACTCAAGTATTGATCGACCGCGGAAGAGCGGTTTGGCCACCTTGCACGGTTCATCCCCTCCCTCGCGCGGGTATTCTCGCGCAGCCTGGCGTGCCATGGCAATCGACACCCCGGCGGCATCGCCAGCGCGCGGGCATGAGCGTGCGCGTGGAGGGTGAGACTGGGTAGTATCCATCGAGAAAGAATGACTCTCGCCAAGACGCAAAGGCGGCGCGGGAAACCCTGATGACGCAGGCTCTATCGGTCCCTTTAACCACCGTATTGCGGCACATCGCTGAACTTGGCGTGCTTGGCGACTTTGCGAGAGAAAGTGACAGGCACGAAGTATAGGAACGCTGCCTACAGGCCGCTATACTTCACTGTTTGCTCAAAACTTCAGCTTGCTTGGGGGGCCAATGTCACAGGGGCGACAAATGACGTCGGAATCGGTTTCCGAGGGGCATCCGGACAAGGTTGCCGATCAGATTTCCGATGCGGTGCTGGACGCGATACTGGCACAGGACACGCAGGCGAGGGTTGCCTGCGAGACGCTGGTGAAAACCGGCATGGTCATCCTGGCCGGCGAGGTCACGACCACGGCCCAGGTCGATTTCGAGGCGCTGGTCCGCGAGACCGTGAAGAGCATCGGCTACGACAATCCGGCCGTCGGCTTCGATGGTGATACGTGTGCCGTCATGGTGGCGCTCGGCAAGCAGTCGCCCGACATCGCCATGGGCGTAGACCAGCATGACGATCATGAGCAGGGGGCGGGGGACCAGGGCATGATGTACGGCTATGCCTCCAACGAGACCGACGTGCTCATGCCGGCACCCATCACCTACGCGCACCGCTTGATGAAACGCCAGTCCGAGCTTCGCAAGCAGGGCAAGCTCGAGTGGCTGCGCCCCGACGCCAAGAGCCAGGTGACGATTCGCTACGAGGGTGCGTCACCGGTCGCCGCCGACGCCATCGTGATTTCGACGCAGCACGCGCCCGAGGTCAGCAGGAAGGACCTCGAGGAGGCGGTGCTGGAAGAAGTCATCCGCCCCGTCATGCCGGCCGATTTGCTGCGCAATGACACGCGGTTCTTCATCAACCCCACGGGGCGTTTCGTGATTGGCGGGCCGGTTGGTGATTGCGGTCTCACCGGGCGCAAGATCATCGTCGACACCTATGGCGGCATGGCGCGCCACGGTGGCGGTGCGTTCTCGGGCAAGGACCCATCCAAGGTCGATCGCTCCGCTGCGTACGCATGCCGCTACGTCGCCAAGAACATCGTGGCCGCGGGCTTGGCCTCGCGCTGTGAGGTGCAGGTCTCCTACGCGATCGGCGTGGCGCAGCCGACTTCCATCAACGTGGATACCTTCGGCACCGGTCGGATTGCCGATGCGAGACTCGGTGATCTGGTGCGCGAGCACTTCGATCTCAGGCCGCGCGGGATCATCCATATGCTGGATCTATTGCACCCGATCTATGCGGCCACGGCGGCCTACGGGCATTTCGGCCGCGAGGAGAGCAACTTCACGTGGGAGCGTACCGACCGTGCCGAAGCCCTCGCGGAAGCGGCCCGTTGAGCATCGCGGGCGCGCAAGAGGGTGCTTTTTTCCCGATTCCGAGAATTTCTGGAGTGAACCATGAGTAGTCAACCGGTAACCAATCTCAGTCCCGACTACAAGGTCGCCGACATCGGGCTCGCTGACTGGGGACGCAAGGAAATAGCCATCGCCGAGCACGAGATGCCGGGCCTCATGGCACTGCGCCGGGAGTTTGGCGACAGCCGGCCGCTTGCCGGCGCGCGTATCGCCGGCTGCCTGCACATGACGATACAGACCGCGGTCCTCATCGAGACCCTCATGGAGCTTGGTGCCGAGGTTCGGTGGTCGTCGTGCAACATTTTCTCCACGCAGGACCACGCCGCGGCAGCCATCGCCGCCAAGGGTGTCCCGGTATTCGCGTGGAAAGGCGAGACGGAGGAGGAGTTCTGGTGGTGCATCGACCAGAGCATCTTCGGCCCCGACGGCTGGCGGCCGAACCTCATTCTGGACGATGGCGGGGATCTCACGCTGGTCATGCACGAGAAGTACGGTGACTTGCTCGACGGCGTGTGCGGGCTGTCCGAGGAGACCACGACAGGTGTCAAGCGCCTTTACCAGATGATGAATGACGGCACCTTGAAAGTCCCCGCCATCAACGTCAACGATTCCGTGACCAAGTCCAAGTTCGACAACCTGTATGGGTGCCGCGAGTCGCTGGTCGACGGGATCAAGCGGGCAACGGACGTGATGGTGGCGGGAAAGGTCGCTATCGTGTGCGGTTATGGTGACGTGGGCAAGGGCTCGGCGCAGTCCTTGCGTGGCCTGGGTGCCACCGTGTGGGTGACGGAGATCGACCCCATCTGCGCCCTGCAGGCCGCGATGGAGGGTTTTCGCGTGGTCACCATGGACGCCGCCGCGCCGCTCGGCGACATCTTCGTGACCGCCACGGGCAACAAGAGCGTCATCACCTTCCAGCACATGGCACGCATGAAGAACGAGGCGATCGTGTGCAACATCGGGCACTTCGACGCCGAGGTCGAGATCGAGGCGCTGCGCGCGCTCACCTGGGAGAACATCAAGCCGCAGGTAGACCACGTCATATTCCCCGACGGCAAGCGCCTCGTGGTGCTCGCCGAGGGCCGGCTGGTGAATCTCGGCTGTGCGACCGGGCATCCCAGCTTCGTGATGTCGAGCTCGTTCACCAACCAGGTGCTGGCCCAGATCGAGTTGTGGCAGAACCCGCGCAACTACAACAAGGAAGTGTACGTGTTGCCCAAGCATCTGGATGAAAAGGTGGCGCGCCTGCACCTCGATCGGCTCGGCGTGAATCTGACCGAGCTCACCGAGGAGCAGTCCGCGTATATCGGCGTTCCCCGCCACGGTCCGTTCAAGCCGGAGCAGTACCGCTATTGAGCGTGGCGCGCCCCTCGGGCCCCGCGGGCGGTGGGGGACGAGTTTGCGTCGGCGCGGGGAGGCGTGCTCGGGCGGCACTGCGGTGCGGACCGCGGCGCACGAGAAGGCGAGGCTTGGCGCGCGCCATGCGGCGGCGGCGGTCGACGCAGACGGGCAGAGTGCGCCAGGATC
>CAZSDY010000256.1:0-5018 GCA_964605765.1 uncultured Ectothiorhodospiraceae bacterium
GTCCTGAGTCCGACAGGCTCCTAGCACCCGCCGGCAAACTCCGTCGCCCTGACGCTATGCGCCACCTTGTCCAGTATGCCATTGATGTACTTGTGGCTCTGCTCCGCACCGAACGCCTTGGCAAGCTCCACCGCCTCGTCGATCACGACCCGGCTCGGGATCTCGGGCCGATGGCCAAGCTCGAACGCGCCGATTCTCAGTATCGCGCGTTCCACCGGATCGATCTGTGCCATGGGGCGGTCGAGCAGCGGCTCGAACGCGCCGTCGAGTGTGGCTGCGTGCCGCGCGGTGTTGCGCAGCAGTTCACGAAAGTAGTCGATGTCGGTGTGCTCCATCGGTTGCTCGTCCATGAACTGCGTTTCAACCTCGAGGGGACTCTGCCCGGAGAGTTGCCATTGGTACAGCGCCTGCAAGGCCAGGCGCCTTGCCCGCGTGCGGGGCTTGAGCGCGCGCCGGGCCATCAGCCGTGAAGGTGTCTGCGCAGGCTGATCATCTCCAGGGCGGCGCGCGCGGCCTGAGTTCCCTTGTTGCCGTGCGTACCGCCGGCACGTTCGCGTGCCTGGTCGGCGTTGTCCGTGGTCAGCACGCCAAATATAGTGGGTACCCCGTTCTCCAGGCCCACGGCCATCACGCCGCGCGCGCTCTCCGCAGCCACGTAATCGAAGTGCGGCGTCTCGCCGCGGATGACGACGCCGAGCACAATCACGGCGTCGCATCCGCAGTACTCGATCAAGTACCCGGCCGCAATCGGCAGCTCGAAGGCGCCCGGGACACGCACGGTGGTGATTTCGCACTCTGCAATACCGTGGGTGCCCAGGGTCTGCACGGCGCCGTCGAGCAGCCGATCGACGATGTCCTGGTTGAATCGGGCCGCCGCAATGCCGATGCGGGCACCGTCTACGTCGAAGGCAACGTGTTCGATGTCATACTTGGCCAAGCGATTGTCCGTTACGAGTTCAGGGGAATCAGGGAATCAGGGAATCAGCGGGCAGTATACTGATTTTTCATGCCGGGTCTTTCCATCGTCATATTCTCCAACGCGAAATCAGTATACCGTCCCCCGATTCCCCCGGGCAGCCAGCAGGCCTTCCAGATAGCGGGCGATCATGTCGACCTCGAGGTTGACATGATCGCCCGGTGTGAGCTCGCGCAGGGTCGTTCTTTCCCAGGTATGAGGGATGATATTGACCTCGAACTTGCAGCCCCGGGCGTCGTTCACGGTCAGGCTCACGCCGTCCACGCATACCGATCCCTTGGTCACAACGTAGCGCGAGAGCGTCTCCGGGACATCGAAGCGCAATCGCACCGAGCGCCCATCCTGGTGGCTTTCGGTCAGGGTCGCCATGCCGTCCACGTGCCCGGTCACCAGATGTCCGCCCAGCGGCGTTGATGGCGTGAGCGACTTCTCCAAGTTGACGCTCGAACCCGGCACCAGCTCGCCCAGTCGCGTGCGTGCCAGTGTCTCGGCGGACACATCCGCGCAAAAACCGCTCCCGGCGAGCGCCACGGCCGTGAGGCAGGTGCCACTCACGCACACGGAGTCGCCCTCGCGCACACCGTCGAACCCGAGGTCGGGCGCATCGACCCGAATGCGTGAGTCCACGCCGCGACGCTCAATGGTGTCGACGACACCGATGGCCTCTATGATGCCGGTGAACATGGGTTGCGTCTTCGTTTGCCGAATCCGGGGACAGTATACTGATTTCCCGAAGAGGTATTTCCTCTCCCAACCCGGCCGAGCCGGAACGCGATAAGCATACTGTCCCCGAATTGAAAAAGTACCGCCAACGATCAGCCCGGTCGCTTGCACGGCAGCGCGCTGATGCGCCAGTCCGGACCGATGGCCCGAATGTCCATGGTCTCGAGGGTGGGCGCATCGGCCAGGAATTGAAGGCCGGGCAAGTGCAGCAGCCCGCGCGCCGCATCGCCGAGCAGCTTAGGTGCGACGTAGACGATGAGCTCATCGACCAGAGCGTGCTGCAGCATGGCGCCGGCGAGCGTTGCGCCGGCTTCCACGAGCACCTCGTTCATCTGCTCGTGGGCAAGCCAGTCGAGCAAGGCCTCGAGGTCAACGCGGCCCGAGCGCGCAGGCAAGTGCACGACCCGCGCATCCGCGGCGCGCAGCCCCCTCGTGCGTGATGCATCGTCGGTGAGGCCCACTATCCACGTCCTGCCGGGCATCGCGAGCATTTTCGCCGTGGCGGGCGTGCGCAGGTTCGAGTCGAGCACCACGCGCACGGGCTGACGCAGCGTGCCATCCGCGCACGCGAAGCAGCGGCTGCGCACAGTCAGCGCCGGATCGTCGGCGAGCACGGTGCCGATGCCGGTCAGGACAGCCGAGCTGCAGGCACGCAGGCGCTGCACGTCGGCGCGCGCGGGGGCCGAGCTGATCCACCGGCTCTCACCCGAAGCCATGGCGGTGCGCCCGTCGAGGCTCATGGCGAGCTTGCAGCGCACCCACGGCCTGCCGCCCGCCACACGTCGCGCGAAGCCCTTGTTGAGCGCCTCCGCGGCGTCGTGCAGCACGTCCTCGACCACACTCACTCCCGCCGACGCCAGTGCCGCGATGCCTTGCCCGTCGACGAGCGGGTTCGGGTCGCGCATGGCGATGACCACGCGCGCGACGCCGGCCTCGATGAGCGCGCGCGTGCACGGCCCCGTGCGTCCGTGGTGACAGCACGGTTCCAGGGTCACGTAAGCGGTCCCACCCCGTGCCGCCCGGCCCGCCATCTCGAGCGCGTTGACCTCGGCATGCGGCGCGCCGGCCCGCTCATGCCACCCTTCGCCCACCAGCGCATCGTCGCGCACCAGCACGCAACCGACGCGGGGATTGGGATCGGTGGTGTAGCGCCCCCGCGCGGCAAGCGTGAGCGCGCGGCGCATCCAGCGCTCGTGGTGCTCGGCGACGCCCCTTGGCGCGTCACTCATCGGGCAGCAAGGGTAGCTGGTGGCGGCGCAGCTCCGGAGAGGGCTCGCGTTCCATGCGTTCGATCTCCTCGCGGAACGCGTTGACGTCCTGGAAGCTCCGGTACACGGACGCGAAGCGCACGTATGCCACCTGATCGAGCATACGCAGGGCCTCCATGACTCGTTCACCGATGCGCCTGGAATCGACTTCGCGCTCCCCCGATGCGATGAATCGGGTCTTGATGCGGCTGATGGATCCCTCGACCTCGTCGCTTGCAACGGGGCGCTTCTCCAGTGCACGCAGGATGCCGGCACGCAGCTTTTCCTCGTCGAAGGGGACACGCGAACCGTCGCGCTTGATGACCCGTGGCAGGGTGAGCTCCGCCTTCTCGTAGGTGGTGAAACGCTCCGTGCACGCAGCGCACGCGCGCCGGCGCCTGATCTGATCGCCCGAGCCGACGAGCCGCGAATCAATCACGCGTGTGTCTTTCTCCCCGCAAAATGGACATCGCATGGGCCGACCCGTCGATTTCAGGATGCATCTCGAGTGCCGCCGCCGTGCCACAGCGCAGCGCCGGCAAGGCACGCCCGGATTATCCGGGATCCGGGGCCCGCGCGCCATGTGGGGGCGTCCGGTATTGCCATTCGCCCGCGATCGCGTCAACACTTGCCCCGGTGGCGGTGGCTGCCAGCGGTCGACATCGGCCCGCGAGCGACCGGGGAGGATTTTGCATGAAACCGTTTTCCGATGCCTGCGAGAACAACAAGGTGCCGATTCTGGCAGTGCTCGAAGGCAAGCTGCGTGACGGCGCGCGAGTGCTGGAGATCGGCAGCGGCACCGGGCAGCATGCGGTGTACTTCGGCGCCGAATGTCCGCATGTCACCTGGTGCCCCAGCGATCTGGTGCAGAACCACGCCGGAATCAACGCGTGGCTGGCCGATGCCGGGCTGGCCAATGTCGAGGATCCGCTCGTGCTCGATGTGAGATCGAAGACCTGGCCCGTCGAGGAAGCCGACATCGTGTTCAGCGCAAACACCACGCACATCATGGACTGGCCCAGTGTCGAGGCCATGTTTCGTGGCGTCGCGCGCGTGCTGCGCGCCGGTGGACTGCTCGTTCTCTACGGGCCGTTCAGATTCGAGGGCCGCTACACGAGCGAGAGCAACGCGGCGTTCGACCGCTTCCTGCGAGACAGGGACCCGGCAAGCGGCATCCGCGACTTTGAGGCTCTCGATGCACTGGCCGTGGCGGGGAGCCTCGGCGCACTCGCGCGGTACCGGATGCCCGCCAATAACGACCTCCTGCTGTGGCGGCGACTGTGACGTCGAGCGCCGCGCTCGCGTTAGCGCCTGGCGCGCGGGTGCATCGTGTCATCTGAGCGGGGAGACACCGAGCCTGACCCGCGCGGGGGCGATTGCGCCGTGCGGCTGAGCGCCGTGGCCAGGATCTTCAGGGAAGGGACGCGCAGGCGAGTGTTGTTCGAGCGCCTGGATGCGAGCTTCGCACGCGCGCGAATCACGGCGATCGTCGGGCGCAGCGGCACCGGCAAATCCACGCTGCTCAACCTCGCGAGCGGCATCGACCTCCCGGATGCGGGCGAGGTCTGGGTTGGCGGTGTCGAGCTTTCCGCGTTGACCGAGCGCGAAAGGACCTTGTATCGGCGCCGTGCCATCGGCCTCGTGTTCCAGTTCTTCAACCTGATCCCTACCCTCAGCGTGGAAGAAAACCTGCTGCTGCCGCTCGAGCTGCTGGGTGTGCCTGCCGGCGACAGCCGTGCACGGGTACGTGCGTTGCTCGAGAGGGTGGGCCTCGCCGATCGTGCGCTGAGCTTTGCAGACCGACTCTCGGGCGGCGAGCAGCAGCGTGTCGCCATTGCCCGCGCACTCATCCATCGTCCGGCGCTGGTGCTGGCCGACGAGCCGACCGGCAACCTGGACGCCGAGAGCGCCGCCGAGGCCTTGCGGCTTCTCTCCGATCTGAGCGCCGCGCAGGGTGCCTCGATGCTGATGGTCACGCACAGCGAGGAAGCCGCACGCATCGCCGACGAGGTGTTCACGCTCGAAAACGGCGAGCTTAGGGCGCAGGAAAAGGGGAAAAGGGGACATGCTTG
>CAZSDY010000257.1:0-5017 GCA_964605765.1 uncultured Ectothiorhodospiraceae bacterium
AAGGTTGGCTCACTCCTTTCGCCAAGGTATCGAGGAAGACGAGCCCTGGCCGAGCGCGGCAGAGTCTTTCAGGGACGGATGGCGCGACGTGAAGGCAGGACGCGTGCACCCGGTAGAAACGCTCTGGGACGGCATCGATGCCGATTGACCCCGGTGGCGAACGTCAAGTACTGCGAGACGTTCAAGCGGGAACTCGAGCGACTTTGCCGAGAAGGCAACTTGGCCGCTACTTTGGATGCCTGGTTTTCCGCATCGTCAACACGCGCACGTCACGCTCCAGCGGGTACCGCGTTCGGGGATACCCTCTCGTAAACTGGTCCGACGACTACGGGTCCGACACCGCGAGTAGCTCGCCGTCAGGGCGTGGCGGGTGTGTACCGAGTGAGCGTCGAGCGTTTCAGGGCGAACGAGGAGCGGTATCTGGATGAGTTGAGCCAGACACTGCGCACGGGGCCGTACCGACCGGAAGCGATCCGTCGCGTGTATACCGCCAAGGGGTCAGGCTCAGCGCTCGTCGGGTGGCGGCAGCGGGGGGGCGATGGTGTCACGCAGCTCGAAATACACCAGCAGGGTCTTCTGCAGCGGGTTCTCGTTGTCGTCGCTCACCATGAAGAAGCGCTTGTCCCGGTGGCGCGCCAGGCCTTCGAAATTGTCGATGCGCCAGCGTTTGCGGGAGTTGAAGATGGCGATGTCCTCGACCGCGAGCGGCCCGCCCTCGGGCCGGGTCGCGAGCGGCGCCGTCAGGCGCAAGGTGATGATGAGTGGGCTCCACACGCCGCTGAAACTGCGCTCGAGCGTGAGCAGGGTGCCGTCGGGCAGGGCCGCCATCGCCACCAGCGCGCTTTTCGGGGCGGGGTACCGGGGAAATCGCCAGGTCTTGCCGCCGAGCGCATAGATCGTGATGGTATCGGCGGGCGCACCGCGCAGGGCAAACTCCGGCCCTGTGAGCACGCCTTCACTGGCATCGATGGCGAGCGCCTCGAGCTGGTGGTTCGCGCCCGCGTAGGCCTCTGGATCCGACAACGGCGGGGGCAGCGCCAGCGTGCCTAGAAACTCGCCCCGGGGGGAGAAGGCGAGCACCCGGGGTTGGCGTTCGAAGGAGACAGTCAATCGCGTGTCGCCGCGCCGGGCGTTGCGATCGCCCGAGAGCGCCATGCCCTCGGCATCCGCCAGGCGGCCGCGAAACGCCTTGCCATGACGGTCGCGAAGCGCGTAGCCGGCCAGCACATCGACGTCGACCAGCAACCCGTCGCGAAACACCGGCGCGAGGTGAAACAGGCGACCTTGATCCGTTAGCGCATAGAGCACATCCTCGTCGTCGTCCCAACCGAGCGCGGAGAGTTCGGTCAGCACGAAGCCGTCCACGTCTTGTGCTGGGATCTCCACCGCACCGAGCAGCGTCACGCGCATGAAGCTCGACCCCGGCCCGTATTGCGTCGATAAACGGTACGGGTAGGCAGCCGTGCAGCCCACGGCAACGGCCCACAACGCGACGAGGCTCAGCAGCCGGCATGTCGCGGACGGGCCCGATACCCGGCCAGGCCACCACGGCATATCAAGCCCCCCCTGTAGGAGCGGACTTCAGTCCGCGAACGCGGGTGGCAGAGCGCTTGATGCCGTGGAAGGTTCGCGGGATGAATCCCGCTCCTACGGATCTCATGCCTAATCGGTTCATGGCGACGACATTCACACCCGTCAGTCGCCCAGGAACCGCGTGACGCAGGCGACGAACTCTACGGGACGATCGGCGTGCACCCAATGGCCGGCGCCTTCGATGCCCACTATTTCCGCGGCCGGGAACAAACGGTAGACCTGATCGTAGTGCATCGGGCTTACGGTTGATGAGGACTCGCCGCGGATGAACAGTGCCGGCTTGGCGTAAGGCCTGGCCGGGGCGGGGCAGGGAATATCGAGCAGCGCGGGTTGATTCTCGCGAATGGCTTGCAGATTGATGCGCCAGCGATAGCCGGTGCTGCCGTGCACGAGGTTTTGCAGCAGGAAGGCGCGCAGCGTGCGGTCCGTTATGGCGCCGGCAAGCGCGTTATCGACCTCGGCGCGGCGCCCGACACGCGGCAAGTCCAGCGATTGCATGGCGTCGAGAAGCGGGTCGAATCGGTGCCCGTAGGCGACCGGTGCGATGTCGACCACGATGAGGCGCGCCACGCGCCCGGGTGCCTCCAGCGCGAGCCGCATCGCCGTCTTGCCGCCCATGCTGTGGCCTATCATGATGGCCTCGTCGAGGCCGTGATCGTCCAGGAAGCGGACCACGTCGAGCGCCATCAGCCGGTAATCCATCCCCGTGGTGTGGGGCGATGCGCCGTGGTTGCGCGCATCCAGCGTGAACACGCGGTGGTGCAGGCTAAGGCGCTTCGCGATGCTGCGCCAGTTGTTGGCCGAACCGAACAGACCGTGCAGCACGAGCAGCGCGGGCGTGTCGCTGCGCACCGCTTCCCCCGCGATAACCTGAAAGGCGAGCTCGACCGGCACCGGGTCCAGGTCCGGGCTAACGCCTGAGGTAGAGATCAGTGATGGTCCCTTCGACCATCTCGGCGGCGAAGTTCAGGGTTTCCGAGAGCGTGGGATGCGGATGGATGGTGAGCGCCAGATCCGCCGCGTCGGCACCCAGCTCGAGCGCCAGTGTCGCCTCGGCAATCAGATCGCCCGCGTGCGGGCCGACGATACCCGCGCCAATGACGCGCTTCGTGGATTTGTGGAACAGCACCTTGGTCATGCCTTCGCTGCGCCCTATGCCGAGCGCACGCCCGCTGGCCGCCCAGGGGAAGACACCCTTGTCGTACTCGACGCCCTGCGCCCTGGCCGCCTCCTCGGTAAGCCCGGTCCACGCCACTTCCGGGTCGGTATAGGCGACACTTGGAACGGCGGCGGCGTCGAAGGCCGACTTTTCGCCCGCGCACACTTCCGCCGCGACCTTCGCCTCGTGCGTCGCCTTGTGCGCGAGCATGGGTTGGCCGACGATATCGCCGATTGCGTAGATGTGCGGGACATTGGTGCGCTGCTGCGCATCGACCGCAATGAAGCCCTCCTCGTCAACCAGCACGCCGGCCTGCTCTGCGCCGAGGAGCGCTCCGTTGGGCCGCCGGCCGACCGCGACCAGCACGCGATCGAACACATCGGTCTCGGGGGCGGCCTGGCCCTGGAAGTGCACCTTCAAGCCCTTCTTGGCAGCTTCCACGGCCGTCACTTTGGTGCCCAGAAGTATTTTCTCGTAGAGCTTCCCTATGCGCCTGGCGAGTGGCTTGACGAGATCGGTGTCGCAGCCGGGCAGGAGCCCGTCGAGCAGTTCCACGACCGTGATGCGCGTGCCGAGCGCGTGATAGACGGCCGCCATCTCCAGCCCGATGATGCCGCCGCCGATGACGAGCAGGCGGCGCGGGATGTCGCGCAGGCGCAGCGCGTCGGTGGAATCCATGACGCGCGGGTCGTCGTCCGGGAGGCCGGGGATCCGGGTGGGCCTCGATCCGGCGGCGATGATGGCCTTCTCGAAGCCGATCACCCGCTCGCCCGCGGTTGTCTCCACGCGCAGTTGATTCGGCGAATGGAAGCGTGCGACGCCCTGCACCACGCGCACCTTGCGCTGCCTGGCCAGCGCCGCCAGGCCGCCCGTGAGCTTGGCCACCACGGCGTCCTTCCATGCGCCGAGCTTCTCGAGGTCCACGGTGGGCGGTGCGAAGCTGACGCCGTGGGCCGCCATCGCGCGCGCGGCGCTCATCACGTCGGCGGTGTGCAGCAAGGCCTTGGACGGTATGCAGCCGACATTCAGACACACGCCGCCGAGCGTCGCGTGGCGCTCGACGAGCACGGTGTCCAGGCCCAGGTCGGCCGCCCTGAACGCAGCCGTATAGCCGCCGGGCCCGGCGCCGATGACAACGAGCTGGGCGGCCTGGATATCGTCGACGTCGGCTACTGTCGTCTCGTTCGTTGTGGCCATGGTCTCTCGAGCACCCCGTACCGGTGATTAATGGTGACTTGTATTGTCAGACCTGCGGGAGCCGCTTTCAAAGCAGCAGCTTACGCATATCCTCGAGCAGCTCGCACAGCTCGCGCGTGAAGCGCGCGGCCGCGGCTCCATCGATGACGCGGTGGTCATAGGAGAGCGATAGCGGCAGCATGAGGCGCGGGGCGAAGGCGGTGCCGTCGAACACGGGTGCAAGCTTGGCGCGCGAGACGCCCAGAATGGCCACCTCGGGGGCGTTCACGATGGGCGTGAACGCCGTGCCGCCGATGCCCCCCAGGCTGGAGATGGTGAAGCAGCCGCCTTGCATGTCGGCCGGCGAGAGCTTGCGCTCGCGCGCCCGCGCGCTGACCTCGCCAAGCTCGCGCGCGAGCGTCTCCACGCCTTTCTGATCGACCTCGCGAATCACCGGTACCACCAGCCCGTCGGGCGTGTCCACCGCCACGCCGAGGTGGAAGTAGTGCTTGAGGATCAGATTCTCCCCTGCCGGGTCCAGCGAGGCATTGAACGTGGGATGGTGCTTCAGCGCCGCGACACACGCCTTCATGATGAAGGCCAGCATGGTGAGCCGGAAGCCGCCCTGTTTCGCCTTCTCGGCGAGTGATTTGCGAAACGCTTCCAGCGCCGTCACGTCAGCCTCGTCGTGCTGGGTGACATGCGGGACCACCAGCCACGCGCGGTGCAGATTGGCACCCGAGAGCTTCTTGATGCGAGCGAGCGGCCGTGTCTGCACCGCTCCGTAGCGGGAGAAGTCGATGGCGGGCATCTGCGGCGCGCTGAACCCGGGCGTGCTCTGCGGTGCGCGGCTCAAGGATTCCTTGACGAAGCGCTGGACGTCTTCACGGATGATGCGGCCCTTGCGCCCGGTCCCCGTGACCGATGCCAGCGAAACCCCGAGCTCGCGCGCGAATCGGCGCACCGACGGCGACGCGTACGAGGCGCGCTCGTGTGCGACGGCGGGCGCGAGGGTGGCGGTGGGGGAACCGCGATGGGCGGGAGCGCAGGGCACGAGCCCGATTGCCTCGCTCCCCGGCAGCGTGCCGG
>CAZSDY010000258.1:0-4952 GCA_964605765.1 uncultured Ectothiorhodospiraceae bacterium
CGAGCAGCCCGAGCCCCGCGCACAGGCGCTTGAGAAGATTGCCCCCGCGCTTGCCGTCGAGAATGCGGCGCCGCGCGAGCGCGAACCACCACGGCACGTGCGCCGTGATGTGTGGCGTATCAGACATGATTCCGGATTCCCGCCTATGCTACCGCCCGACAGCCCTCCGCCTTGCGCACACGGGGGGATGGAACTGACCGGCATGACCTTGCAAGAATACTCTTCTGATGCCTCAGGGCGCTCGAAAGAATAACGTCGTGCTTCGCTTTTTTGAGGGGCCTGCCCCGCAAGGCGCGAGGAGAGCGCAAAGCCGCTCCATGCAGCCGAACGACCAACCGCGCCAGGCGCCATGGAGTCGCGGGCCGAAATGGGGAGTCATCCTTCCGCGGTCCCTTGACCCTTGAGCTTGTGCCAGATGTCACGCAATGTAGATTCCAGGCGCAGCTTCAGGCGCTGCTGGCGCAATACCAGCGCCACCATGTGTTCCTGGTGCGTCGTGAGGCTGCGCTTGAATCGCTGGTCGCCCATCAGCAGATCGTAGGCCTTGTGACCGAGCGCGAGATTGTGATCGATGGCAAGACAATGCGAAACGAGACCGGGTTTGAGCTTCGCGTCGTCCTCGTACAGGAACGCGCTCTGATAATTGGAGACCATGCCGTCGAGTATGAAGTTATAGAGATACCCGAACGGCTTCTCGCCGGCCGACACCTCGACGAGCTGGATCTCGCCCCGCGGATGACCTTTCTCGACGAGCCTCTCGTGGAAGGTATTGGCAAACGTGCTCAAGAACGCGCCCGGATACCCGCGCCGGCTCCACGAATGCTGATGCAGCTTGCGCATATCGAGGAACATGGCCCGCGCTTCTTCCGCGCTCTGCGCCACACGCAAGCGCAGCGGCCCACAGGCCTGGTACAAGCGCATGGAGCGGCGGATCTGGTAGCGTGTATTGCTGCTCAACGTCGACAGGTAGGTCCTGCCGGCGGTGCGCAGCTCGTCGAGATCCACGAAAAAATAGGGCCGCTCGAAGCGTACGAGGGGTTCCAGTCCGTCCACCTCGCGCGCCGCATCCATGTAGGCCTTCGCGCGGGGGCGCTCGACGCCGCTCACATAGAGTTCGTCCCACGCCACGTTTGCGGCTTTCAGGAAGCGCAGGCTCCGCTCGATGGTCTCGACCTCGAGCCCGCGCTCGACCAGCAGACCACTGTGCTCGACGGTCAGTGCATCGCACGAAGGAATGCCGGATTCGCTGACCAGCAGCGCCTGCGCCGAAAACACGTTATGGCGATGCAATGTGTTGTGCCCGAGGACTGCGAGCCCGACCGTTTTTCCTTCATGTGTGAGTTCCAGCAGCAGCGAGTGCGCTTCCCCGGGGGTGGCATGCAGCCACGCCTCGATCCAGCACCATGACTGGAAGAACGAGTAGTCGGCACGCGCCTGCAGGTCGTTCCACTTCGACTCCACTTGCGCGGGATGCCCGATCTCACAGAGTCTCGCCGTCCACCCGTCGGCGCTGGTCTGCTCATCGCGCAGCGTCATGTCGGGCACGGCTTGCGCGGGTTTCCGGTGCCTGCCTGGCCCCTCAGGCGACAGCGTCGCGCGTCCGCCGTCGACACGCCCCGCGGACTCAACCAGAAACGGCCCCAGCGCCAGCACGTCGAGGCGCCCATCCAGGTACGCGCGCACGGCATCGACCGGTGTGCACACAATGGGCTCCTCGTGCATGTTGAAGCTCGTGTTGATGAGCGTCGGTATGCCCGAGAACCTCTCGTACTCGCGCAGAATGTCGTAGTAGACGGGATTGACCTCGCGGCGCAGCAGTTGCGGGCGCGCCGTGCCGTCCACATGAACCGCCGCCGGGCAGTGCTCGATCATCTTCGGGGTGCAATCGAAGGTGATGGTCATGAACTGCGCGGCATGCTCGGCACCGCTCAGATTCTCATAGAAAGCGTGGCGGTCTTCCCACGTCGTCACCGGGGCAAAAGGCATGAACTCGGTACGCCCCAGACGCTGGTTGAGCCACTGGTTCACATCCGGATCCTTGGCGTGAAACAGGATGGAGCGATTGCCCAGGGCGCGCGGACCATACTCCATGCGCCCGTCGAAGCGCGCCACCACCCGGCCCTCGTGAATGTGGCGCGCCACGGCGCCCGCGAGATTGTTGGGACGCTGGTAGTCGAGTCCCGCGGCCGCGAGTGCTTCTTCCATCTCGGTTTCCGTGTACTCGGGTCCGAGATAAGCATCGCGCATCGGCTCCCGGCTCCCATCGCGGTCGCACACATGCAGCGCGAGCCCTGTGCCGCATCCACCATCACCCATGTTCGGGTAGACGAAGATCTGCTCGACCTCCGGAACCTCGAAGATACGCTGGTTCATCTTGACGTTCGCGGTCACGCCGCCCGACAGAACCACGTTGCTGCAGCCCGTGGCCCGTACCCAGTAATCGACGAGGTTCATCGCGACCACTTCCAGCACGTGCTGGTAGGCCGCCGCGACATCGATCATGGTGAAGCGCGAGGCGAGATATCGGTCGAAGAAATAGTTCAGCGCGTCGTGTATGCGGTAATCCCCGTCTTTCTGCCAGAAGCGCGCCAGCAGGGTCTCGGTGAGCACGCCCGGATCCCCGTAAGCCGCGAGCCCCACGATCTTGCCCGCATGGCGGTCGGGCTTGTAGCCGAGCGCCGCGGTGACGTTCTCGTAGAAGGTGCCCAGAGAGGACGGATAGCGGATGTTCCGCAAGCGCTTGATCCGTCCTCCTTCGCCGAGACTCACCGAGCCGGCGAGCCCGGTGCCGTACCCGTCCAGGGTGACGATCAACGCCCGGTCCATGCCGCTCGCGAGATAAGAGTTCGCGGCGTGCGACAAATGATGCTCGAAGCGCTCGAGCTTCTTGTCGAGCCCGAAGCGCATCAGCGACATCTCGAGCTCGGCCTGCCAGCGATGATGGTCGATCACCGACGCCTTGACCCAGCGTTTGTCTCCGTGACGCGCAGCCAGCGACGAGGTGCCCGGGGCAACCCCGAGCAACCAGTACGCCGCGTTCTTCAACGCCCCCTTGGCCATGGTCCTGTTGGGGTGCGCAAGACCGGGGACCGGGTCTCGCAGCGGCACCGTGCGTGCGCGCGCGGCGCGCAGATTCCGGCGCCATGTCCCGTCGACCCCGTTGCGCTGCCGGCCGAGCACATTCTTGTGCATCAGGCGCTTCTCCTGATCCGCGGTCAGGAACGCGTAGACCACGCGGTCGACGTCCGCCGCCTCCCAGTGCACGTGCTCGAGCGCGCATTCCAGCGCGCGACCGGGGAACCCGGCATGCTGCTTGACGCGGCTGAATCGCTCCTCGGCCGCCGCAAACAGCACCTTGCCGTCCTCGACGACGGAGACGGTGGCATCCTTGTCGAGCGGTGAAATGCCTAGAATTTTCATGGAATGATGGTGGTGCTGATGAGCAGGAATTCGAGCAATTAGTGCCGCGCCGCCTCAGGGGTGCGCGCAGGATCCGCCGGCGGCGACATCGACGCCTCTGCCCGGTCCCCGGCAATGCTCTCGAGGGCGAGCTGCCTGAGCTCGGCAGGTGTCAGGGCTTGCCCGCCGAGCTCGCCAAAAAAGCACTCGAAATAACGCCGGCACTTGCCGAGGAATGCCTCCAGTGAAGCGGGGGTCGGCGTATAGTACGTGCAGCCCGGCTTCAGCGTGGGACTGTGCAAGCTCAACGTGAAGACACGGCACCCGTAACCATACAACGCGCGCGTCAACCTGAGCATCTTGTCGAGCGTGTGCCCTTCCGGCGAGAGCAGGATACGCTCGAGCAACCGGGACTTTGACAGCGCCCGGCCGAGCATCGTCCCGATTGCGCTGCGCATGGCCGGTGCAGCATGGACCATCGGGCCGAATCCTCGCAGTGTGCCGATGAATCCCCCGGTGTTCGGCACACCGAGCAAACGGCGCTCGCGCCCGAACCAGAATGCGTGCTGGCCGAGGTGCCTGAAGTCCGGTCCACCGTCAGAACGCCAGTCGAAGGCGGGCGTCGTGCTGATGTCGATCTCGAAGCCGAGCTCCGACAGGATGCCCGTGGTATTGGGCCCGTACCCGTAACGCCCCGCCTTGTGTATGACCGGTGCGCGGCCAAACCCCTCCGTGATGCAGTCCTTGAGCACACCGAGCTTTGCCCGCTCCAACGATCCCGGCAGATTTCCCTGGTAGGAGTTGCGCGCGCAGACCGCCTCCTCGAACGGCGGATTGACCCAGCCGTGCAGGTGCGCACCGATGTCGGCACGACCCTCATCCAGCAAGGGCTTCAGCGCCTCGACACCGGCCGGCTGCGATGCGATGCAGTAATCGACCACGTAGGTAGGCCGAATGCCGTACTCGTCGAGCAGCACTTGCAGCCGCCCCACATGCTCGATCGCGCTGATCTGCGTGGCATCCCGATCGAAGCCGGCATTCCAGTCGAACTCCTCCTCGGTGTCGACCACGACCAGGAGGATGGGCGGCGTGGACGCAGGCAGGCGGACATCCAGGCGATTGTCAAACATCTCCCAACGTGCTCTGCGTAAAGAGCGGGATTTTAGCGATTATCGGCGGCAATGTTTGCCAAACGCATCACCATCCCGCCGATCGCGGGAGGTGCCGAGGGTCTACCCTCAGCCATTCGGCCCGAAAAACGCCCGCACCTGGGCAGCCATGTGCTCGATCTCGTGATAGAACGGCAGGCGCAGCACGCACCGCGCGATGTCCTCGGTGACGGCAGCATCCCCTCAGCATAGCGCAACCGCCTGCCCATCGCAGAGCTGTGCAACGGCGAGAAATGCCGCATCGCCATGATGCCGTGGCGCGCGAGATCCTCCATGAGCGCGGCGCGGGCCGGCGCGTCGTGCAGCAGCACCAAAAAGCCGTTGTGCGGCGGATCGGGATGCAGCGCCGCCGCAGCGCGCGGCCGGCAGCCGCGCTCCCCGAGC
>CAZSDY010000259.1:0-4926 GCA_964605765.1 uncultured Ectothiorhodospiraceae bacterium
CCCGGCCCCAGCCGGTACAGCCACATCGGCACATCGAGCTCGAGATTCATGGCGTGCTCGACGAGGCTGCGAAGCGGCCCGAACGACGCATCCCAGGCGAGCAGCAACAGTGGGCGGCGCGTTTGCTCGTCGAGCACGAACTCCCCGAACGGGCCGTCGATGGTGACGCGTTCGCCCTTTCTCGCCGCCAGCAGGGTGCGCATCGAGGTGTCGCCCGCGGTGGCGCGAAGATGAAACTCGAGATTCATCCCGTCACAAGGGCAGTTGGCGAGCGACACCTCGGTGCTCGTGCCGCCGGCGAGGCACAAGCGCACGTGCTGGCCGGCCAGAAAGCGCAGCACGCGGCTGCGTGGTGTCCTGACATTGAGGATCGTGACGCCATCAGCGTGGCACTCGAGCCTCTGCACCTTGGCCTCGATCCGCTGCTGCGCGATGTCGCGGACAGTCCCCGCGCCGCTCGCCTCGACCACCAGATCCGAGTCTCCCCCCGTGCAGCATAGCAACGCATAGCCCTGGCGCTTCTCAGCCTCGCTCAATACGAAATCGTGAAAGCGCACACGCCGCGTGCGGCCCGACACGAGGCGTGCCCTGCAAAGGCCACAGGAACCGTTCGCGCAACCGTATCCGAGCGAGATGCCGGCGCGCAGCGCCGCCGCCAGGACCGTGTCACCCGGCAACATGACAAAGCTGCGCCCGCTCGGCTCGAGGCGCACCGACACGCTCACCGGGCCGTGACCGCTCGCCGGGGAACTGTCCATCGGGAATATTGAGCACATCGGGAGTTGGTGTTTACACTGCGGAGTCTTCGTGAGTCGTCTGCAACGGATATCAGCACATGAACGAGTTCTACCACGACGCCGTCGACAGGATGCAAGCACTCGAGGTACGCGAGGATTACGTGATCGGATGGATAGGGGGTTACCTGCATAACCCCAAGATCGAGGAGCAGCGGATCACCGACGCCTACGAAGCGGGGTACGCCGACGGCGGAAACCAGACCACGGACAACTTCGCGGACTGGGTCGCGGCCGATTGAGCGGCGAACGGGGTCAGGCGGCCTCCTTCTTCTTCGTTATCGCTGCATGGGACTTTGCCTTCGGCGCGCAATAGATCCCGTACAGCGTCTCGATGAGCTTGCCCGCTGCGTCACTGCACAAGCTGTAGTAGATCTCCTTGCCGGCGCGGCGCGTCTCGACCAGCGAGTCCGCGCGCAGGCGGGCGAGTTGCTGCGACAGGGTCGGCTGGCGCACTTGCAGGATGGCCTGCAACTCGCTCACACACTTCTCTCCCGCCGCGAGATTGCAGAGCACCAGCAACCGCTCCTTGTTGGCGAGCGCCTTCAACAGGGCGGAGGCCTGCTCCGCGGCCTTGTTCATCTGCTCGAGGTCCAAACCATTCTCCACGTCACCGCCTCCCCGCCACGCTCCCGAATCTGCCATCATAACGGATATCATAACTCCACGGCCCCGTGGAAGCCCCGAATGGGGTTTTTTTCGCGCACCACTTCCCGCAATTGCCCGAATCCGACAGGTTCCTGGACATGCATGATCCGCAACGACAATCCCGGCCGGCTCCCGTGCAGTGGGCGGTATTGTGCGGCGCCGCCCTGATCGCCCTGGGATTGCTCGGCTATCTGTCCACCCGGGGCGCCACGCCGTCGCTGTTGTTCTTGATCGGCGTAGGGCTCGGCGTGGCGTTGTTTCACGCGGCTTTCGGATTCACCGGGGCATACCGCCGTGCGCTGCTCCACAAGGACATCTCCGACATTGCGGCGCAGTGCGTCATGCTGGCGCTTGCCATGCTTCTGTTCGCGCCGGTGCTCGCCTCGGGACGGGTCCTCGGACACGGCGTGGGTGGCGCCATCGCACCGGTCAGCGTGTCAATGGCAAGCGGTGCCTTCCTGTTCGGCGTGGGCATGCAGATCGCGGGTGGTTGCGCGTCCGGGACGCTGTATACCAGCGGCGGCGGTAATGCACGCATGATGGTGGTGCTCGTGTTCTTCTGCGCCGGCGGGTTCTGGGCAAGCCTGCACCTGCCCTGGTGGCGGGCGCTGCCCGGCATCGGTGCCGTCTCGCTGGCGCGCGAGCTTGGCTGGGTGCCTGCCATCGGGATACAGCTTCTCGCCCTAGGCGCCCTGTACGCTGCCCTGCGCCTGGCCGGCGCTCGCCACGGGCGCTCGCTGTGGTGGCAGGGCGGGTTCTCCCTGAAGCGCCTGGCGCGCGGTCCGTGGCCCTTGTTGGCGGGCGCGCTGGCGCTGGCGCTCTTCAACTGGGCGACGCTGCTCGTCGCCGGCCACCCCTGGTCGATCACGTGGGGATTGACGCTGTGGGCCGCGAAGCTCGCCGCGGTTCTCGGATGGGACCCGGGAAGCTCGCCATTCTGGACAGGGAGCTTTCAGCAAAGAGCGCTCGCTCGCCCCGTGCTCGGCGACACCACCTCGATCATGAATTTCGGCATCATCGTGGGTGCACTGGCCGCTTCGTCCCTGGCAGGCAAGGTCAGGCCGCGCCTCGACATCAGTCCGGCGTCACTCGCGGGCGCTGCCGTGGGCGGGGTGCTGCTCGGCTACGGCGCGCGGCTCGCCTACGGCTGCAACATCGGCGCCTTCTTCAGCGGCGTCGCCTCCACGAGCCTGCACGGCTGGGTATGGATCGCGGCCGCGCTGGCGGGCAATGTGCTCGGACTTCGCCTGCGCCCGGCTTTCGGGCTCGATCGATAAGGGCCCCAGACCCCGCTCATCCGCCCGCCGCGTCGCTGGCTATCTTCTCGAAAATGCGATCGAGCTCATGCGCCATGATGTCCAGATCGGCATTGTGATAAGGTCCGAAAAGACTGCTCGGCGTGCGGTAACGCAGGGTTGCCGTGCCATCGGTGTTTTCGGTCACGTAGTAACGGATCGGGGCCTCGATGCCGGCTGGCACACTCGCCTCGAGCATGCGTACGGCGAACTTCGGGTGAAACACCATGACGACGGCATTGCCCGGAATGGTCACACCGATGCTCCGCGCGCCGCGCGTCGCGCTCGCCTGGGCCACGAGACCCATCCCGTTCGTCTTGACGGCGCGTTTCAGGCTTGCGAGCAGTTGCGCATAGGATTGCGTGGTAGGAATGATCACCGTGCCCGGGTACGCGGTCTCGTTTGCGGCGGCGGCGCCGAACGCCGATCCGAGACCCAGACATAGCACGATGCCCCACAGGTTTCGCCTCATGATCACCGACACGGTTCGACTCCTCCTCCAGGCCAAGCTGCACACCTATCACGGTGGCCGCTGAGATTGGCACGATGCGCTCACCCGTCTAACCAAGCACGTGCGCTGGACGCGGTCGAGCCTGCGCGCGGGCAGAGCACCAATCGAAGGCGATTCGCGCCGTCTCATGGGCCTCGCGATTGCAAGATCCGCCCCGGCGCAATTATGATACATTCACGATAAATAAATACTGTTTTTTGCATGTTTGCACGCGGGATCTGCTATGTTTCATGAGTAGGCGTCGCGCACGAGCGTGTCCGATAATTGCGGTTTCCTGGCAGCTTCTGCCATCGACCGTCGCTCGCTCGGTGCGGAGGTCATGTTGACGGGGGGAGAATCATGAGAGTCAAGCTCGGTTCGGGCGCCAGGGGTGCACTGTGGCTCGCATTCGCATTGTGCGTGCCGGCCATCGCCCATGCCACCAACGGATACTTCCAGATCGGCTACGGGGGCAAGACGGTCGCCATGGGCGGGGCGGGTGTCGCCAACCCGCAGGACACCATGGCCCCGGCCGCGAACCCGGCCGGCCTCTCCTTCATCGAGCCCGGCTGGGATTTCGGGATACGCGGCTTCAACCCGATCCGGGACGCGGCCATCACGTGCCGCGGTGCCTGCACGCGTTCGGTGAGCGACGGCAGCGAGCGGGAGTTCTTCGCCATCCCGAGCTTCGGCTACATGCGCCGCCTCGACGAAACGATGAGCGTGGGGCTGACATTGTTCGGTAACGGTGGCATCAACACGAGCTACCATCGCAACATCTACGATGAGGCCTTCGCCGCCATCGGTGGCGCGCCGCCGGGCTTCGGCACCGGCTTTCCTAATACCTCGACCCTGGGGGTGAACCTGGAGCAACTGCTGATTGCGCCGACCGTCAGCTACCGCCTCAACAAGGACCACGCCATCGGCATCTCGCCGATCTTCGGATTCCAGCGCTTCGCCGCCAGGGGCCTGGGCGACTTCGCGGCCTTGACCAGCGACCTGGGCAGCCTGAGCAACAGGCAGACCGATGTCAGCGTTGGCGGCGGCGTGCGCGTCGGATGGACGGGGCAGGTGCACCCGATGGTGCGTCTCGGCGTCAACTACGCGAGCAAGGTCTACATGACGAAGTTCACGCGCTACAGCGGCCTGTTCGCCAACGAGGGCGAGTTCGACATCCCCTCTCACGTCGGGCTCGGCATTGCGCTGACGCCGGTCGATAACCTCACGCTCGCCTTCGACGCGCAGCGCATCTTCTACAGCGACGTCGAGTCCATAAACAACCCCGGCCCCACGCTCGCGGAGTTTGTGTCTCCGGGGACCATGGCGGCAAGTAGGCGTCTCGGCGCCTCGAACGGTATCGGCTTCGGCTGGGAGAGCATCTGGGCATTCAAGCTGGGGGCCCGCTACGACTACCGCAAGTGGACGTTTCGCGCCGGCTACAACCATGCGGACAGCCCGATCCCCGACGACGAGGTGCTCATCAACCTCATTGCCCCCGGAACGGTCGAGGACCACGTGACCCTTGGCGTGAGCTACCGCTTGAGCAAGCACAGCGAGATCACGGTGGCCGGGATGCACGCGTTTCACAACCAGCAGGCTAACGCGTCGACCGCGTTCCTGGGCTCCGCCGCCAAGTTCGGCATGCACGAAAACGCGATCGACATCGGCTATTCGCATCGCTTCTGAAGAATTTCAAGGG
>CAZSDY010000260.1:0-4891 GCA_964605765.1 uncultured Ectothiorhodospiraceae bacterium
CGGCGGCGCTTGCCGCGCACGTCATCGTCCATCGTGTCCTGCCCGATGATGATGACCTCGCGGGTATTACCACTGCCCGGGGTCGGCGCGCGTGCCCCAGCACCGGGGGCGCCGCCTGCGTGCGTCGTTCCGCCGGCACCCATGGCCTTCGCGATCCCTCCAGCGGCGAGTGCGCCGGCCCCGAACGCAGCAGCGGCCTTGCCGTGCATCGCCGCTGCCGGACCATTGCCCGTAGCGAGAGCGGCAAGTGCCATCGCACCCTCGCGCAACGAATTGGCGAACATGTCGTTGGCGAGCCCGCGGATGCCCTCGGCAAACGCCTTTTTCATGGCATCGCCGACACTTTCGGCCCCTGTTATCCACGCGTCAAACCCTGCGGTTGCCGTGGAAACCATGACTTCGCCTAGCGCCGTATACGATTCTCGCAGCTGATCGGTGAGGTACCGCTGCGCGGTCAGTTGCTCGACTTGCAGCGCCATCTGCCTGATGAGTTCTGGATCAACGGGTGCCGGTGGCGGCGCCGCTCGCGCCAGCGTCTCCCTGTCGATGGCTCCACCGCCGGGACCGATCCCGATATTGCGCGCGTCGTCGAGGAGCGCCAATAGCTCCTTTAGCGCCGCGCGCTGCTCTGGGGTCAGGATGTCCTCGACGGTGGCTCGCCCGCCGCCATGGTGCTTGCGACGCTTAACGGTCCGCTGCGCCGCCAATTTCTGCGCCGCCCGAGCAAGTTCGGTTAGCCGGTTGCCTAACTTCGTAAACTCCTGCCCCGTTGGGTCTAGAAGCAGCTTTGCTATTGGCGAACTCACATCGCGGGCATATGGAATGCCAAGGTTTTCCTCGAGATAGTCCGCATTTATCAGCACCGTGATCTCGGCATGCCTGGCAACCGCCTGGCGTTCCAGCTCATCTACGATCTTCTGTTGCGCCGCCATTTCGCGGCGGTTCTGCCTAAAGAGCCGGTTATGTAGCGCGACCTCTTTGTCGATGCCCTGTGAGTATTCGAGCCCCGAGATCGTGAACAGGAATTGATCGATGTTCTCTTTCGCCTCGCCGAAAAAACTCTTGGCCGCATCGCGTGAATCCTGCATCGCCACAGCAAACCGACGTGAGGCGTCGCCGGCTATGTCCATCGAATTGGCGTACTTGAGGTTTTGTTTTTCTACCTCTCGAAGTATGGCGTTCTGCGCATCGAGCGTGTGCGTCGCTTCTTTTACAAAGATCCCGAATGGCACCAGCGCTTCGGTGTTGCCCTCCACGATCGCTTGGGTCACCCGCTTCTGCACGTCGGCCAGGTCGTTGCCCTGGTTGCGCAGAACGATCATAAACTGCGCCACGCTCTCCATCTTGTCCTGGGAGAGTGCGAACTCCGTGTTCATGGCTGCCGCGGCGAGTTGCATCGCCTCGGTCTTTGTGATCAGGCCGTTCGCGGCCGCCTGGATCGCACCATAGTCAGCCCCCACCGAGGCTGCGGCCAGTCGCTGCCGCTTTGCATAGAAATCTGCCGCCGCCGATAGTCCCTTCCATGCGGTAACAGCAACCCCTACGCCAATCGCCACCTTGCCGAGCTTGATGATGCTGCGCTCGAGTGAGGCGTTCGTTTTCTCCTGGGCTTCGAGCGCACCCTTCGCCGCCTCGCGCTGCTTGCCCTCGAGTTTCTTGATATTGCGTTCGGCGTTGGACGTGTCCGCCTTCGCGACGAGGAGGATACGGGATATGTTTTCGAGCAGTCCCATTATCCCTCCGTCCGCTTCTCGGACACCTTGCCGATGCGCACGCCGCGCTGTAGCCGCAACTGCTGGGTGAAGGCGAGGAAGTCGGCGTTGACGCCGAACGCGCGCAGTAACTGGCGCATCACGCGCGACTTGCGCCGCTGTAGCGCCTCGAACCTCTGGCGGCTGTTCGACACCAGGCCGCTGAGTAACGCGTCCACGCCCTGGTTGACGCGGTTCTGCGTCCTGCTATCCCAGCGCCCGAGCACGGGCAACAGCTTCGGGATTTCGCGCAGCACGACCTGTAGCTGGTTCTGGCCGTACTTGCCGCGCCAATCGGGATGCGCCGGGTCCATCCGGTTCGCCGGCATGTTGATCGTGGCCGACCCGCGCGAGTGACGGTTACCGGTCGCCCCACTCGCCGCGCTACGGTTGCGCAGGCGGATCGTCGTGTTCTGCATGCGCCCTGAGTCGCGCAGCCAGAGGTTCCACGAGTCGCTGCCGGGCGGTATGTGGCCGATGCGACCGCCGGCATAACGCCGCTTGTAGGCCGCCGACTGAGGAGCCCGCGCCATGTTCTGGCGCTTGCGCACCGTTGCCGGGGCCACCGTCTTGTGGATCTGCCCGAATTGTTCGTGCAGGATCGACTGAAGGATGCCGGTAAACGCCGCGTTGATAGGCCCCGCGCGGGTATCGACGATCAGGTCATCGGCGCTGATGTCCCATTTAAAGTTCTTGAACTTCTTTTTGCCTGTGCGCGCCGACTTCGAGACGCGCTGCGATGTGCGCACGGAGAACCCGCCGCCCGCGTTGCTCTTTGAGGCATCGATCCACGGCTGCGTGACGTTCACGACTCCGCGCCCGAAGTGTGACATCCGCCTAGCCACGGCTCACCGCTTGTTGCTGCGCTCGTCCATGTAGTATGTCTCCGCACCGGCGCGGGCCTGGTTGAATAGCTCCACGAGTATCACTAGCATCTCGGGCGGGTCCTTGTACCGCTGCCAGAGTTGGCCCTTGTCCCAATGCCCCCACGCCCTCGCTGTCTCGGATACGGCCGGCAACTGGACCAGATAGCCAGGGCACATCTCCGGTTCGCGGATGTCCGTCCCAGGCACGTAGAGCACCCGCTGCGGTGGCGGCTCGACGCGCTGCTGCGGTGGCACAAAGCCACACCGCATCCGTCGCCTGTCCACGCTCGAGTTGCTCTTGCACGTTTTGCAGTCCTGCCAGAAGTATTGATGCCCCAGGCGCTCGTGCGTTGCCACGTAGGGCAACAAACGAACGCCCTCAATCACGAGGGGAGCCGTGCATGTCCTCCGTCACGCGATCGACCATCGCTGCGTAAAGGCGCCCGCCGTCCACGGCCTGAATGATGCGCGCCCAGTCATCACAGAGCGCCTTGTGCCCGTAGCGGGTCACAATCTCGACCGGCGGCAGTCCGTCGTCGCAGTGCTCTACCTCGCGCACGGCGAGCCTGATGGCCCACAGCGCCGCCTGAGCCGAGCCACCGCCATCGCCACCGGCGATGTCCGAAATGAACGCCATCGCATCCGCCGGCAAGCGTCGCATCTTGAACCGCGTCGGCTTCTCGCCCGGTCGGCACGGCAGGTGCTGCTCGTCGCCCGTGTCGCGCCACAGATCGTAGTTGAACGCCTCCGACTCGCGATCGAACGCCGGATCGCCCTCGTAGTAGAAGGTGTAGTCCCCGGTGAGCGGCGTCGTGCAGAAGTTGATCATCCGAGCCCCATGCGCCACGCACTGAGCGTGAGTTCGTTGGTGGTCGTCGTGTTCGTGGCGGCGCGATACTCCACCGTCTGGCTGCGGAGGCCGCCCGCGTCGCCCATCGTCGGGTTCTTGGTCTGGATGCAGCGCGGGAAGTAGAACGCCACGCTCTTTCCGTCCACGGTGTTGCACGTCACAAGGATGTGCTTTGCCGTGGACTGCGCACTCGTGAGCCAGAAGGCGGGTGATGCCGTCTGCGCCTCGGCCTCGACCGTGAGGCTGATGGTCGTCTCGGCCGGTACACGGTGCCACCCGACCACGTTCTGGCGCGTGTTCTCGCCACCCGGACCGTTGCGCTCCACGAGCGCGTGGCCAAGGGTGATGGCGATCTCCATCGGCGCCACGGTCGCCCTCGTGGTCGTGCCCGCGTTCTGGATGAACACGGAGCCATCGGCGCAGACGGACGATGCCTTGTCGTCGATCGAGGTTGCGCTCGGGAATGTGACGGTTGTCGGATTCCACGCGACAGTGCTGAACGTGAGCTGGAGTTGCGGGTTCTCCCCAGGATTCAGGCCGCTGAGCGCCGCCGCGGTACACGCACATCCTCGGCAGATGTACGCATAATTTGGCGTTACCAGATTGAACCGCAGGGTATTACTGCTCGTGGAGCCGTCGCTCGTGAGCACATCTCCCTGGCCGGTGGCGCTCACCGGGTAGATCATGCCCATCGCGTAGAGCACGTCTGCCGCCGCGTTGGTTGCCGTAGCGCCCGTGAGCAGCTCCACCGCCGCGGCGCTTCCTCCGCTCGCGACAGCAAGAGCCTGGCCGTTGCAGCGGCCGTCGTTCACTGCCCCGACGCGCACCAGGCCGCCAGCGAGGAGCGCACCGTCGGCGACGCCGAGGGTGTCGGCGTCCGTGCCGATGCCCATCGACGAGTCTCCAACCTGGGTCCAGTCGCTGTTCCCGAACACCTGGGCGAGCAACTTCGCGAGGTTCGTCTCCGTGAGCGCCCCGCTGCACGTCGAACCATGCGCTCCGAGATCGACGGTGATCGAGAACGTACCGACCCCGAACGCCGGCAGGCGGTAGAAGTCGTGCTCGTTCAGCCGCTGGTACGTCCCGCCCGGGTCCATGAGATCCTGCTCGAGCCCGGAGACATCGATCATGTCGTCGCGGATCTGGATGACAGTGGTGTAGCTGTCATCCGCCGCGTCGGCGAAGCTGTCCTCGGCCTCCCATGCCACGAATCCCAGGTTGCTACTGCGCGCCGTGTTTGCCATTCGTCGTTCCTAACTGCTGCTCTCGAAGTAGGTCACCTCGAGCGGCAGCACCATGATCGTTACTCCGTCGAACTCCTCGAACTCGGTCGCGCCGACAACGCATGACCGCTGTGCGGCGACGTAGTTGCTTCCGCCGCGAATGCCGATTGCCTTGTCGATGAGGTTGCGGTCCTCGTCGGC
>CAZSDY010000261.1:0-2323 GCA_964605765.1 uncultured Ectothiorhodospiraceae bacterium
AGCGCCTGTTACCGTAACCGGTCACTCGGCGCCGCCGTTGCGATCAGCGCGACCATCGAGCAGCAGTGCGGCCCTCCGCCGGACCGAGGCGTGGCCACGCGCGCAGCGGCGCACCTCGCAGCGTACCTGTTCATCGCCTCATGCGGTCCAGCGGCGCACCAGCCCCGCCGCCGGCAGGGGCAGAACCAGCGCAAATACCACCGCAAGCGTCCACGGCATCCCATGCGGGCCCAGATGCTCGATGGCCGTTCCTGCCAGCGGCGGTCCCGCCATTGCCCCGAGGCAGAACATGATGCTGCGTGCGGTGGTTGCCGGTCCCAGCTCGAATCCGGAAAAACGACGGCCCAGAAACACCAGCGACAGCGTGTAGAAGCCACCGATCGTCGTGCCCAGGGCGAAGACGTGGGCAATATTCCAGCCCTCGAGCCCGATGCCCAGGGGCAGCATCGCGCACAACCCCACCGCGGCGAGCAGACCGAGCATGCTTATCAGCATGCCGTTGAGCCGGTCGGCCATCCAGCCGATCGGGAACTGGCTGGCGATGGCGCCCACGGCCATGGCGCTCAACAGTGACACGGCCAGCTTCTCGTCGACCCCTGCCTGCATGGCGTAAATCGGCAGAAAGGTGAGCAGCACCGCTTCGGCGGCGGAGAACGCGAAGTACATCCACATCGAAACGGGAGCCAGCAAGACATAGCGCCAGAAACGCCCGGAGGGGCGGCCCTCTAATCGCAGGCCGAATCGGAGCGCGGTGGCCAGCACCATGGCGGCGAGCAACATGACGCCAGCAGCCACCAGGAACGGCATCCATCCTTCCGTACCCACCAACGCAAGCACCAGCGGGCCCAGTGAGTAACCCGTGGCGGTCACCACACCATAGAGCGCTATGGTGCGCCCGCGAGAATGCTCGGGCGCCATGTGATTGACCCACGCCTCGCCGGCGATCCAAAGGAAACTCATCGCCACACCGAGAAGCAGACGCAGCACGAACCAGAAATGGATGTTGATGTCTATCGGCAGGACCAGGAACACCAACGCCGAGCCGAGCACCGACCAGAACATCATGGCGACCGGGCCCACGGTGCGCATCAAACGCGGGACGAAAGGCGCCGCGGCGAAAATGGCGACGAACTGCGCGGCGGCGTTCATACCGATCAGTGTTTCGTTTATTCCGGCTTGCTCGAGAATCAGCGACAGCATCGGCAGGGTCAGGCCATGGATGAGCGACACGATGGCGAGCGCAACGGTGACCACCATGAGGCTACGGCGGCCCTCGGCCGGAGTGAGTGCTGCGTTGTGGAGGGGTGCGGTTCCCGCGACATCGGACATGGCGAGATTCTCCAGGCTCGGGCTGCAGCCGCCAGCCGAACCGTTTCCATTGCAACGGCGTTGCATGGCCCGGAACTCCCGGCGGCACGGCATTGACGCCGGCAACGTCTCGCGAGCTAAAGCTCGCTTCTACGTGGGCTGATCACGGCCATTGCCGCCGCGTGCAGGCTCGCATTGGCCGCGGCCACCACGCGCGGGCCGGAATCGAGGTCGATGCTTCGCCCCTCCCAGTCGGTGATGATCCCGCCCGCACCCTCGATCACCGGGACCGCGGCCAGGTAATCATAGGGGCTCATGTCGGCTTCCACGACGAGGTCGGCAAAGCCGCTCGCCAGCAGGCCGTAAGCGTAACAGTCGGCACCGAAACGCGTGATGCTCACACGCGTGCTGAGCGCTTCGAACCGCTCGCGCTCCTGCTCACCGAACATGGCCGGCGTGGTGGCGAACAGCGAGGCGGCGCTGAGCGCCGTGCATTCGCTCGTACGGCACGGCCGCGCGCCGAGGCACGTCGCCTCGCCGTGCGCACCGATCCAGCGCTCACCGAGCGCCGGCATGTCCACGACACCCAGAATCGGACGTCTATCGACCAGGAACGCAATCAAGGTGCCGAAAGTCGGCAGGCCGGTAATGAACGCCTTGGTCCCGTCGATCGGGTCGATGACCCACTGAAAGCGGCTCTGCGCGCGCTCGCGGCCGTGTTCCTCGCCGATGATGCCGTGCTCCGGATAGCGCTCAGTGATCATGGCCCGCAGCGCGCTTTCCGTTACCCGATCCGCCGCCGTCACCGGCGAGCGATCGGACTTGTGCTCGACCGCGATATGACGGCGAAAATGCGCGCGGATGACCGCGCCAGAGACATCCGCCAGATCGCCGGCAAACTGAATCAAATCCGATTGGTCGAGCCCGGCGGACTGCCATGTGGATGTCCCCGTGTTCACGATGTGGATGTCCCCGTATTCATGGCCCGTATTCACGTGCTCTTCACGATGTGGAT
>CAZSDY010000261.1:2423-4864 GCA_964605765.1 uncultured Ectothiorhodospiraceae bacterium
GATCGATATGCCGGGGTATGAACTGCCATGACCCAACTGCCTGCCCATACCAGGGCCATCGTCGTGGGCGGCGGCATCATGGGGTGTTCCACGGCCTATCACCTGTGCAAGGCCGGCTGGTCCGAGGTGTTGCTGCTCGAGCAGGCGAGACTCACCAGTGGCAGCACCTGGCATGCAGCCGGGCTCGTGGGACAGCTTCGCAATCAGGCCGGCGTCACGCAGTTGCTGGGCCACTCGGTGGCGCTTTACGACAGCATCGAGCGCGAGACCGGGCAAGCGACCGGATGGAAGATGAGTGGCGGACTTCGCCTCGCGTGCACGCAAGCCCGCATGACGGAACTCGAGCGCCAGGCGACCACGGCGCGCAGCTTCGGCCTGGAGATGCACCTGCTCAGCCCTCGCGAAGCACGCGAGCTGTGGCCGTTGATGGATATCTCCGACGTCGTGGGCGCCGCCTTTCTGCCCACCGACGGACAGGCGAATCCCGCCGACATCGGGCTCGCGCTCGCCAAGGGGGCCCGCTTGCACGGCGCGCGCATTGTCGAGGACTGCGAGGTCACGGGCGTCGAGGTGCGCGACGGCCGGGTGCACGGTGTGAGCACGGTCATGGGCGATGTCACCTGCGACGTGCTGATCAACTGTTGCGGGCAGTGGGCACAGGCGTTCGGCGCCCTGGCCGGGGTCAACGTGCCGCTGGTCTCGGTGCAGCACCAGTACATGGTGACGGAGCGCATCGACGGCGTGAGCCCCGACATGCCGACCGTGCGCGACCCCGACCGGCTTACCTACTACAAGGAGGAGGTCGGCGGCCTGGTGATGGGCGGCTACGAACCCGATCCGAAGGCGTGGGCCGAGGACGGCATCCCACCAGGGTTCAGCCACACCCTGCTCGACGCCGACTGGGATCATTTCGAGCAATTGATGGCACTCGCCCTGCCCCGCGTGCCGGCACTGCAGACGGCCGGTGTGAAGCAACTGCTGAACGGACCGGAGAGCTTCACGCCGGACGGCAATTTCATACTCGGCGAGGCGCCGGAAGTGCGAGGGTACTTCGTGGGTGCCGGATTCAACGCCTTCGGCATCGCCGCGGGCGGCGGCGCCGGCAAGGCGCTGGCCGAGTGGATCGTCGGCGGCGAGGCCCCGCTCGACCTGTGGGCCGTCGATATCCGGCGTTTCGGGCACCCTCACCGGCATCGCGGCTGGGTGCGCGCACGCACCATGGAACTCTACGGCAAGCACTACACGATCGCCTGGCCGCACGAGGAGCACGAGAGTGGCAGAGGGCTTCGCCGCTCGCCAATGTATGGCCTGCTGCGCGACGCACGCGCCTGCTTCGGCGAAAAGCTCGGCTGGGAGCGCCCCAACTGGTTCGCGCCACCCGGCATGGAACCGCACGATACTTACGCGTTCGAGCGGCAGAACTGGTTCGGGCCCGTGGGCGAGGAGCATCGCGCGGTGCGCGAACGCGCCGGCCTCATCGATCAGAGCTCTTTCGCCAAGTTCATGCTGAGCGGCCACGGCGCCGAGCACGCACTGGGGTACATTTGCGCGAACGACGTCGCTGTTTCACCGGGCACGCTTACCTATACGCAGATGCTCAACAGCCGCGGCGGCGTCGAGTGCGACCTCACCGTCGCGCGCCTCGCCGAGGATCGGTTCTACCTGGTCACGGGAACCGGCTTCGCGACCCACGATCTTCACTGGATCCGCACCCACCTGGACCCCGATTGCGAGGCAAGCATCGTCGATGTCACCTCGCAGCACGCGGTGCTCTCGCTGATGGGCCCGCGTGCCCGTGACATCCTCCAGTCGCTGACGCGTGACGACGTCTCGAACGAGGCATTTGCATTTGCCACCGTGCGCGAGATCGCGGTGGCCGACGCACCGTTGCTGGCCCTTCGCATCAGCTACGTGGGCGAGCTCGGATGGGAGCTGCACGTGCCGATCGAGCTCGCGCAGCGGGTCTATGCGGCGATCTTCGAGGCGGGCGAGAAGCATGGCATTGCCAATGTCGGTTATCGCGCCATCGAGAGCCTGCGCCTGGAGAAGGGCTATCTCGCCTGGGGCAGCGATCTCACGCCCGACCACACACCGCTGCAGGCAGGGCTCGGCTGGGCAGTCAAGCTCGGCAAGAACGTGGATTTCGTGGGCCGCGCCGCGCTCATGGCCGAGCGCAACGCGCCGCTCACGCGACGTCTGGCGGGCTTCAGCGTGGATGATGACACCGTGGTGCTGCTCGGCCGGGAAACCATCTACAGGAATGGTGAACGTGTCGGCTGGCTGACGAGCGGGGGCTATGGCTACACCGTGGGTCGCAGCATCGGTTATGGTTACGTGCGCTGCCCCACGGGTGTTGACCGCGACTATTTGCGATCGGGGGTGTACGAGCTGGAGGTCGCCACCAGGCGCGTCCCTTGCGAGCTGCACCTCGGAGCGCTGGT
>CAZSDY010000262.1:0-4848 GCA_964605765.1 uncultured Ectothiorhodospiraceae bacterium
GGACCCATGCGGGTAGAGCAGCGTGTGCATGTGCTGGAGATTCTCGAGGATGGCTGCGTCGAGGCGAAAAACCGCGCTGCGAGAGGCGCGAGCGGGCGGCGCGAGGCGGGCCACGCGGCGCTCCGGCGGCACGAGGCTGGCTCTTAGCTCGTCCACGGCGCCGAGCTTGGGCCGCGTGGCAGCACGCGCGGCAAGTTGCGCGGTGTGCTCGCCCGACTCGCGATAGATTTCGCCTATCCGCTCGGGTGACAGGATGCCGTTCTCGATGAGCACCCTGGCGCAGTGGAGCAGCGGGTCGTCGGCTTCCTGCGCGGCGATCTCGTCCCTGCCGAGATAGGCGCTCTCGGTGTCGGAGCCCGCGTGCCCGAACAGGCGCACACAGCGCATGTGCAGGAACACCGGCCGGCGGCGGCTGCGTGCGTGGCGCTCGGCGGCACACGAGACGCGGTAGGTGTCGAGCATGTCCAACCCGTCGCAGGCCATGTAGGCGATGTCCGGACGGGCACTCATGCTGCGCTTCACCCAACCCGGCGGGGTACGCGTGGAGATGCCGAGCCCGTTGTCCTCGCAGATGAACACCAGCGGCAGGGGCGCGTTCTGGTAGGCCGACCAGGAGGCCGTGTTGAATGCGCCCTGCGCGCTCGAGTGGTTGACCGACGCGTCGCCGAAGCTGCACAGGATAACCGCGTCGCGCGCCAGCGGGCCGTCGAGCCCGAGGCGCCTCGCGAGTCCGATGGCATACGCCGCCCCGACCGCCTTCGGCAGGTGCGAGGCGATGGTGCTGGTCTGTGGCGGGATGGCAAGGCGTTGGCTGCCGAGCACCTTGTGGCGCCCGCCAGAGATCGGGTCCTCGGAGGACGCGACGAAGCCGAGCAGCAGGTCCCAGGCCGGGTCCTGTCCGCCGAGCTGTTTCGCGCGCTGGATAAAAAACGCCGCGTCGCGGTAATGCAGGAAAGCCATGTCGCCGGGGCGAAACGCGGCCGCGACGGCGGCGCAGGCCTCGTGCCCCGCGCTGCCGATGGTGTAGAAACCCTGCCCCGCCGCTTGAAGCCGGCGCGCGCGCAGGTCCAGATGCCGGCTGAGCACCTGGGACTCGAAGATCTCGATGAGCCGGGGCGCATCGAGGCCTGCTTCGGCGAGCGTGGTGTCGGACTTTGCCGGCGGTAGATCACCCGCGGCCAAGCGGTTCAGGAAACTCTGGTGAACGGCTTCGATTGAATCGTCAGCAGCCACCAGCCAGCACCTCTTTGAGACTCACGGATGCACCTTTTCCGCGCGCGCGGCCTGCCCGCGGTGCACGCAGAGGGCGTCGCGCGGAGGTGCGTTGTCAGACCGGATGACCGGCATAGCCCTCCGAATCCCCGCTCGCTCGCGCACTGTACGCGTCGAGCTCGATGACATTGCGGTCTGGATCCCGGATGAATATTGCGGACATGTCTCCGAAGCTGAAGGAGCCCGTAACCTCGATTCCATTTCGCGCCATGAACGCCTTCGCCTCGTCGAGGGACCCGACGGTGAGCGCGATATGCGTATAGCCCGGATACTTCTCGTCAATATCCATGAGAATGTTCTTCGCCTTCGACGATGTCGCGGGTCCCAGCAGGTTCAAGACCACGCCACTCGGGTGCTTCATGATGAGGGGATGACCGTTCTCGAATCCGGCATCGTGCATGAGTACGAAGCCAAGGTCTTCGTAGAAGGCGATCGAACGCTGTCTTTGCGCGATTCTGATGCCGATATGGTTTACCGATTCGATGTCGAGCATCGCTATCTCCTCCTGTACAGGGCGCAGCGGTCTTCGTTCCGTTCGAGCAGCAGACCCGCATGCCGCGTGGTGAGGGTAGCGGGATCGGCAGGTTGCCCCTTTTCGGCTATAACGCCAGCACGAGTCGCAGCCCTTCCTCGACCAGCCGGAACTGGGAATCCGGCAAACACCCTATCCGCCCTATCAGGAATCGCTTGTCGAGTGTCACGATCTGGGACACGTTGACAACGGATTCGCGGTTCAGTCCGACGCTACGCTTCGCCAGTGACACGTTCCCGGGGGCAGCGGCCAGAGCCACGTTGGAGGTGATCGCGGCAGCGACGACCGTTCGAATGCGACTCAGGTTGAACTCGTCTGCCTGGACGACGAGCACCGGACGCCTGTAACCGGGTTCCGAGCCTTGTGGCTCCGGAAGGTCAGCCCACCAGACCTCCCCGCGCCTCACTCCCACGACTCATTGTCCAGAGACTGCGCCTGCAGCGCCTGGAGTCGGGTGTCAAGCGCCGAAGCAGACTCGTCGGCCGCATACACCTGGTCGAGCTTCGCGGTCACGTCGGCATGGCGGTGCCTCTCGATGAATTCACGCATCGCCGTCGCATACAGCTCGCTACGTGATACACGGAGCCTCTGCGCTGCGCGCTCTCCGGCTTCGAATATCTCGTCTGGGATGGAGATAGCTGTCTTCATGAAGCGTGAGTATAACCGTAGTTATACCGCCTCTCAAATGCCATGGCAGTCGAACTGACCGGCCGCCGCGTAATTCGGGGACAGTAGACCTATTTGAACTCATACCTCGTATTTGGCGTGGAGGGGGTGATCAAATAGGTATGCTGTCCCCGAATTACACCCGCTATCCGCTCGCCACGCTGGGCAGGCCCGCGAGCGCGGTGGCGAGCTCACTCTCGTCGTAGTGCTGGTCGTACAGGTTGCCGGCGAAGTAGTCGGTATAGGCTTTCATGTCGAAGTTGCCGTGGCCGGACAGGTTGAACAGGATGGCACGGCTCTGGCCCTCTTCGCGGCAACGTATGGCCTCATCGATAGCGGCCTTCACCGCGTGGTTGGCCTCCGGCGCCGGGATGATACCCTCGGCCCGCGAGAACTCGACGCCGGCGGCGAAGCACTCGCTCTGCGGGTAGGCACGCGGCTTCACGTGCCCCAGGTGGGTGAGCTGGCTCACCAGCGGTGCCATGCCGTGATAACGAAGTCCGCCGGCGTGAAATCCGGGTGGCACGAACTTCGATCCCAGCGTGTGCATCTTCACCAGCGGCGTCAGATGCGCGGTGTCACCGAAATCGTAGGCATAGCGCCCGTGTGTGAGGGTGGGGCAGTTGCTGGGCTCCACGGCGATGACCTCGACCGACTGCTCACCGCGCAGTTTGGCGCCGATGAACGGGAACGCGAGGCCCGCGAAGTTGCTGCCGCCGCCGGTGCAACCGATCACGATGTCGGGGTAGTCATCGGCCATTTGCAGTTGGCGCAGCGTTTCCTCGCCGATGACGGTCTGGTGCAGCAGCACGTGGTTGAGCACGCTGCCGAGCGCGTACTTCGTGTCATCGCGCCCGATAGCCGCTTCCACCGCCTCGCTGATGGCGATGCCGAGGCTGCCGGTGCTCTGCGGATTCTCCGCGAGGATCGCGCGCCCGGCCTGCGTCTCCTCGCTCGGGCTCGCTACGCAGCGTGCACCCATCGTCTCCATGAAGGCGCGCCGGTAGGGCTTCTGCTCGAAGCTCACCTTGACCATGAACACCATGACGTCGATGCCGAACATGGCGCCGGCCAGTGCCAGCGCGGAGCCCCATTGACCGGCGCCGGTCTCGGTGGCGATGCGCTTGACGCCTTCCTGCCGGTTGTAGAAGGCCTGCGCGACGGCCGTGTTCGGCTTGTGGCTGCCGGCGGGGCTGACGCCTTCGTACTTGTAGTAGATGCGCGCCGGTGTGTCGAGCACCGACTCCAGGCGCCGTGCACGGTAAAACGGTGACGGGCGCCAGCGGCGCAGAATACTGCGCACGGGTTCGGGGATCTCGATCTCGCTCTCGGCCGAGACCTCCTGCGCGATGAGGGCGCGGGGAAAGAGCGGCGCGAGGTCGTCCGGCCCGATGGGCTGGCCGGTGCCGGGATGCAGCACAGGCGCCGGCGGCTCCGGCAGATCGGCGACGATGTTGTACCAGAACCGCGGCAGCTCGCTGCCGGCGAGAGTATAGGCTTCGGAATCTTTCATTGTGTTCACTGATGTCTGGTTGAGCACGAGGGAGGGGAATGTTAGCAGGATGGCGAGAAAGTGCATCATGCCGGGGTGCACTGGGTGGCCCGCGAACCCTGCCGGGCCTCATTGAAGAGACATCTCCGGTGTCCCTGGCAGCGTGCGGGGATGTTTGTATACTGTGCGCGCCTGAACGACAGCACCGGCGGCCCACTGGACAAGATGAATCGCGAATCGAGAATGGTTGCATGGATGCTGCTCGCCGCGATGCCGGCGCTGCTCGGCGCCTGCGAGGCGCCGCTCGAGCTCGATGGCGTGCAGGCCGGGCGCCGGCAACCGGTGTCGCGGGCTGACCGGTTGCAAGCGGCGGCCAGCAACGGGGAGACGGTGGTCGTGGTGGGCAACATGGGCGCGGTGGTGGTGTCGCACGACGGCGCGCGCACCTGGCAACGCGTCGATCTGCCGGACAAGCCCTCGCTGCTCGATGTGGCGGCGTGCCCCGACGCCGGGTATGTGGCACTCGCGTTCGAGCGCAGCCTGTGGCTCGGTGATCGCTCCGGCTTGCAGTGGCGCGCGGTGCGTCTTGTGCTCGACGATGCGCCGCAGGCGGTCACCTGCGACCCGCGTGGCGGGATTTGGGTGGTGGGCGGCTTCAGCACCATCACGCACAGCGCTGACGGGGGCGCGACCTGGGAGACCACCTCGCTCGACGAGGATGCGTATCTGACCGGCATCGGCTTCGTGGACCGCGACACGGCGTTCATCACCGGTGAGTTCGGCGTCGTGCTGCGCAGCACGGACGCCGGCCGCACCTGGCAGCGCCTCGACCCGCTACCGGACGAGTTCTATGTGCAGGATGCGCTGTTTCGCGGTACCGCGGCCG
>CAZSDY010000263.1:0-4804 GCA_964605765.1 uncultured Ectothiorhodospiraceae bacterium
GCACGGCCGAGTCGGCGTGACTCAGCTCGCGCGAGCCACCTCTACTCTCTCGAACACCTCGATGTGATCACCGACACGGACATCGTCGTAGTTCTTTACGCCGATTCCGCATTCGGTCCCGGATTTCACCTCGTTGACATCGTCCTTGAAGCGCCGCAGCGACTCGAGCGCGCCTTCGTAAATCACGACGTTGTCGCGCAGCACCCGAATGGGGTGCTGTCGGCGCACCGTACCGTCGACGACCAGGCAGCCGGCAATCGCACCGAGACGCTTGGAGCGGAACACATCGCGCACCTCGGCGGTGCCGACGATCTGCTCGCGAACTTCCGGCGACAACAGACCGCTGATCGCCTGGTTCACGGTATCGATCACGTCATAGATGACGCTGAAGTAATGCATGCCCACATGCTCGGATGCCACCAGGCGGCGCGCGGCGCTGTCCGCGCGCACATTGAAACCGATGACGATGGCGTTCGATGCGATAGCCAGGTTGACATCGGTCTCACTGATCCCGCCAGTCCCACTCGCCACGACATTCACGCGCACCTCGTCGTTCGACAGGCCGACGAGAGCATCACGCAAGGCCTCTACGGACCCCTGTACATCGGCTTTGACGACGAGATTCACGGCACTCATCTCGTTTTCGGCCATCTGCTCGAACAGATTGTCGAGCTTGGAAGCCTGCTGCCGCGCAAGACGAACCTCGCGGTACTTGCCCTGCCGGAACAAGGCGATCTCGCGCGCCTTTCTTTCGTCGACGACGACTACCGCCTCGTCACCTGCTTGCGGCGGACCGGAAAGGCCGAGCACTTCCACCGGGGTGGATGGCCCCGCCTGAGAGATTTCCTTTCCCGCCTCGTCATACAAGCCGCGCACGCGCCCGAACTCCTGCCCGGCAATAATGATGTCACCCCTGGTGAGCTTTCCGGACTGAACCAGCACGCTTGCCACGGGGCCCCTTCCCTTGTCCAGCCTGGATTCCAAGACGACACCCGCGGCGGGACCCTCGTCCGGCGCCGAGAGTTCCAGCAGCTCCGCCTGCAGCAGGATCGCATCGAGCAGAGCGTCGACGCCATCGCCCGTCAGCGCCGAGACTTTCGCGAATATCGTGTCACCGCCCCAGGATTCCGGGACGACCTGGAGCGTGGCCAGATCCTGCATGACGCGATCCGGATTGGCATCCGGCCGATCCATCTTGTTCACGGCGACGATGATGGGCACCTCGGCTGCCCGGGCGTGCTGCACGGCCTCTTCGGTCTGCGGCATGACTCCGTCGTCTGCCGCCACCACGAGCACCACGATATCCGTGGATTTGGCGCCGCGCGCACGCATCGCGGTAAACGCCGCGTGGCCCGGCGTATCCAGGAACGTGATGGAGGCCCCGTCACGGACCGCCGCCCTGTATGCGCCGATATGCTGTGTGATACCCCCGGCCTCGCCCTGCGCGACCTTGGTGCGCCGGATGAAATCGAGCAGCGAGGTCTTGCCGTGATCGACATGCCCCATGATGGTGACCACGGCCGAACGCGCAGTGGCTTCGCGCTCATCCGCCTCGCTACGCAGGAGCTCATCTTCCAGCGCGTTCTCCTTGAGCAGCTTCGCGTTGTGCCCCAGCTCCTCGACCACGATCGCCGCCGTCTCCTGATCGATAACCTGATTGATTGTTACCATGCTGCCCAAGCCCATCATGGTTCTGATGAGGTCAGTCGCCTTCACCGACATCTTCTGTGCCAGCTCTCCGACGGAAACCGTCTCGGGTATGCTGACCTCGCGTACCACCGGGGCCGTTGGCTTCTCGAAGGCATGGCGCGTCGGCGCGGGCCGGATCGCACCACGAAACTTGGGTTTCTTTCTGCGCCGCCCACTCTTCTCGCTCGCCACATGGAGCTCGGTGCGATGCTGCCGGGACCTGTCCTCTTTCTTGCGCGAGGGCTTCTTGGCGCCGGGCTTTGACACCATGCCCGGCTCAACCGGCTCGTCGGGCACGGCCGGTGGCACCAGGACCGGAACGCTTTGCGGTTCCAGCAGCGGCTCGGGCTCGGGGGCAGGCTCGGGCTCTTGCCGGGCCTTGAGCTTCTCCTGCGTTTTCCTTATCGATTCTTCCTTCTCGCGCTGCTCCTGCTCGACGCGCAGCGTCTCGTCGAGTTCCTGCTGCCGGCGTTTCGCCTCGTCGTGCAGCGCACGCTTGGCCGCCTCTATGCGCTCGAGCTCCACCGTCTCCGGGACCATCACCGAGAGCTTGCCGCCCTGCGCCGCACTACCGCGAACGTAGGTCTTCTTCTTGCGCACTTCCACGGTCACGCTCTTTTTCCGCCCCTGCGAAAAAATCTTGAGCTCGCTTACCGACTTGCGCCGCATGGTGACCTTCTTGGGCGCGACGGCGGCCATTCCGTCCTTGCCGTGCAGCCGGCGCAGGTGCAGCAGCAGCGTCGCCTTATCGCCGTCATTGATCTGCTCGTCGGCGGCACGGTGTGGAAGGCCCGCCTCGTTCAACTGAACGAGCAACCGTTCGACGGGGGTGCCGACGACATCGGCCAGCTGTCTCACCGTGACTTCGGCCATGACTACGCTTCCTTACTGCCCGCCAATTCGGAGGGCTCGTCTTCGAACCAGATGGCGCGAGCCGCCATTATCAACTCGCCGGCGAGCGCCGGATCAACGTCAGTTATGTCGGTCAGCTCATCGACGGATTGCTCCGCCAGATCCTCTCGGGTCACGACACCCTTGCTTGCCAGGGCATACGCGAGCTCCGTCGCCATCCCCTCCAGGCTCAACAGGTCCTCGGCCGGGTGCGCCTCGCTCAGCGTTTCCTCGCTTGCCAGCTCCCGGGTCAGGATGACGTCGCGCGCGCGCGCCTGGAGCTCCGAGATGATGCCCTGCTCGAACTCCTCGATCTGCAGCATCTCCTCGACCGGCACGTAGGCCACCTCCTCGATGGTCGAGAACCCTTCCTGGATCAGTATCGAGGCAACCTCCTCGTCGACGCCGAGCTGCGCCATGAAGACTTGAAGCACGCTCTCCGCTTCGGCCTCGTTCTTTTCCTCGGCCTGCGTCTCGGTCATCACATTGAGTTCCCAGCCGCAGAGCTGGCTGGCGAGGCGCACGTTCTGCCCGCCGCGCCCGATGGCCTGCGAGAGCTGTTCCTCCGAGACCGCCACATCCATCGCGCTCGATTCTTCATCGACCATGATAGCCACGACTTCCGCGGGCGACATGGCATTGATCACGAACTGCGCGGGATTTTCATCCCACAAGATGATGTCCACGCGCTCACCGGAAAGCTCGTTGGAAACCGCTTGCACGCGCGACCCACGCATGCCCACGCACGCGCCCACCGGGTCTATTCGCGGCTCGCGGGTGCGCACGCCTATCTTGGCGCGTGAGCCGGGATCACGCGCACATCCCATGATCTCGATGAGCCCCTCGCCGATTTCAGGCACCTCCAGCGTGAACAGCTCGATCATCAGATCGGGCGCCGTGCGGCTCACGAACAACTGCGGCCCGCGGATCTCAGAGCGTACCTCGCGCAGGTAGCCACGCAGCCGGTCACCGGGGCGCACGATCTCGCGCGGGATCAACTCCTCGCGGCTGATGACAGCCTCCGCGTTTCCACCCAGATCGATGTACACATTGCCGCGCTCCACGCGTTTGACGACACCGCTGACGAGTTCTCCCACACGACCTTCGTAGGCTTCCACCACCTGCGCGCGCTCGGCTTCACGCACTTTCTGCACGATGACCTGCTTGGCGGTCTGCGCGGCAATCCTGCCAAAAGCCAGTGATTCCATGGGTTCTTCGATGAACGCACCGACATCGATATCCGGGACCTTCAGCCGTGCGTGCGTCAGCTTTATCTGGTGCTCGGGAATTTCGAACTCCTCGGAGTCATCGGCAAACACCTCCCAGCGCCGGAAGGTTTCGTAATCACCCGTGCCGCGATCTATCGCCACGCGCACATCGATGTCTTCGAACTGGCGCTTGCGGGTCGCGCTGGCGAGCGCCGCCTCTATGGCCTCGAAAATGATCTCCTTGTCGACGCCCTTCTCATTCGAAACCGCGTCGACAACCATCAGGATCTCTTTGCTCATAACTAACGAACCTTCCGTCCCGCTCGCGCCTCATTTACTCCGGAACCAGCCTTGCCGTCCCGATCATGGTCAGTGGTATCCGCCACTCGACGCCATCTTCCTCTATGCAAATCTCCGATTCGCACACACCCTTGAGCTCGCCGCTCAGCCTGCGCCGGCCACGCACCGGCGCGCGCAGCCTTACCCTCACCGTAGCACCGGCGTGACGTTCGAACTGCCGCGCCGAGAAAAGCACTCGATCCAGGCCGGGTGACGACACCTCGAGGGTGTATGGGCCGCTGATCGGATCGGCCACATCCAGAACACCACTGATCTGGTGACTCACCCTCGCGCAGTCGTCCACCGTGATGCCCGCGCCGCTGTCTATATAAACCCGAAGCAGCGAATGATTACCGCGCCGTTCGAGTTCCACTCCCCAGAGCTCGAACCCGAGCACCTCCACCGCGGGAGTCACCAGATCCGTCAACTGGCATTCCAGGGTGCCCACCTAAAAACCCTAACTATCTGAACCTCAAACAAAAAAGTGGGCTCATAGCCCACTTGCCTCACCGCCCAGCCCTAAGCCGACACAGTATAACGTCTACACCGCCAAAGACCAAGACGCATGAATGTCGGAATTCTTTACACTGCGGTTTTCGCAGCCAAGCTGTTGATCCATAAACATAAAGTGTGGTCGTACCGGTGGTTCACAGCAAAATTCAGGCGATCTTGGCCCC
>CAZSDY010000264.1:0-4730 GCA_964605765.1 uncultured Ectothiorhodospiraceae bacterium
TTGGGTCGCGAGACGCGGTGGTAGAATAGATGTGTGTCGTCCTGAAGATGCGAAACACAAGCAAGAGAAGCAGGGCGGGGGAGGAGCGGGCAGGCGAGCCGCCCCCTGCCATGGGCGAGGACGGCGCCGACGAAAGGCATCCCCAGCATCACTCTTCCTGCAAAGTAATCGTAGTATAAGAGGGTGAGCCCGAGACTGCCGGTCAAGATCTCCGGCCAGGTGCCTGACGCCCAGATGATTCGCGCCAGTGACGCCACGAGGAGAAGCTCGTGAAAGATCAATTCTCCTCCTAGCGAAATACGACCGAAGAAAAGCGCCCAGGGCAACGCGGCAAAAAAGGAAGCGGCCGTAAAGGCGGGAATGACCCGAAGGCCCATTGCCCGCGCGGTCGCAAAGGCCAGCGGAACCGACAAAATGCCGGTCGCTGTCGAGTAGGTCCGGATTGCCCACCGCCCCGGCCCGAGCAACGGTACCAGAGGAGCTTCGAACAATACGCTCAGGAGATAGGGCGGCCCGTTGCAAGATTCGGCAAAAAGCTGGCCTCGCTCCAGCGCGTAATAGCTGCACGAAAGGTTCTTGACTTCGTCTTCATTCAGCCCGGCAGGAAAATCTCTCGTGTACGCGAGGCGCAGCGCGAGTGCGATCCCACACAACGCCACAATTCCGATGATCGTATGCTTCGACTCGCCCCGCAGAAAACGCCAGAGCGCGAGGGCATAGCCGATCAGGACCAAGCTGCCCAGAGCTTCAGCCAGCATGCGATCTTGTCGACGGGTAGAGTGGCGCTAGCCCCAACACGGAGAAAACGGACCAACAAGGGAAGGCGAGCGTCCCAATTCGGCAAAGGATGTCGGGCACTCATGACAACGGGCTTCCGGGACACGCGCGCTTCCTACGTGCGCTCCCTTGCGGCGCCGAGAAACTCGCTGTAATCGCGAATGTAATCCCCAGGGTCGTATTCCTCTGACGCGAATACGAGCAGGACAGCCCCGGGCGAGTAGTTATACTGTGTGCTCCACACCATTGGTGGGATGTATAGACCCATTTCGGGTCCTGCCAGATGTAGCTGCCGCACGCTCCTGCCGTTATCGACAACAACCTCCAATGAGCCGCTCACACAGATCAGGAACTGCGAGCATTTCCGATGCGCGTGCTCCCCGCGCACATCCTGGCTCGGCACGTCGTGAACGACAAAGCAGCGTTTAGGGATGAACGGCATATCTCTTGAAAACTCCGCAACGGACAGGGCCCCACGCATGTCCTCGTAGCGCCGCAACGTATGTACGGCTGCGCCGGTGACTTGGAGCGCTTGCCGTGCTCCCTCTTGGATCGAGGTTGCGTCCGTCGCCGCTTCTCCGTGCGAGCTCTCGCAGTAACCGGAAATCCTGCCGGGATTCCCGACCACAATCGCATGGGGAGGCACGTCGCGAGTGATGACCGCACCCGCGCCGACCATGGCGTTTCTCCCGACTCTCACTCCCGGAAGGATGGTTGCGTTTGCTCCGATCGACGCCCCGTCTTCGATCACCGTTTCAATCGGATCTTCTTGATATCGCTTTGAACGCGGAAAGCGATCGTTCGTAAATGTCGCGTTCGGACCGATGAACACGTCGTTCCCAACACTGACGCCGTCCCAGAGTTGGACACCGGACTTCACCGTCACTCGATCACCTAGGCGCACGTGATTCTCGATGAATACGTGGTCGTTGATGTTGCAGTCCTTTCCTATGAGTGCACCCTCGAGGACGTGTGCAAAGGCCCAAATGCGAGTGTCATCCCCGATTGTTGCACTTTCGCAAAGCGCCCGCGGATGCACAAAATAGCTCATGTCTTTACCTCGGTCCGTTGCGGCGTGAACGTTTCGTGCAGCATCGTGATCGAACAAGGCCGACCTTTCGTGTTTTCGAAGGCCCGCCAGACGTAGCCACCGACCAGCCCTTGCGCCATAAGAATCAGCGCGGCGAAAAAGAACAGCGCCACCATACTTGCCGTGTAGCCCGGCTGTGCAATGCGCCCGAGGCTCCACGAGACAATCACGATAAGTCCCCACGCGACCGAGGCCCCGACACCAAGAACGCCTGTCCAGAGAATCATGTTGATGGGCAGATCGGAGAAGCCGAATGCACTGTCCTGCAGATATCGCAGTTTCCGGCGGAAGGTCCACTTTGGCTAACGTCAAATAGTTTTCCCCACCGGCGACGATTGTTTTTCCCCATCGCCAGTCGTTTGTAGTGTCTGCTTCGATCAGATTGCTGGCAGCATAGTCCTCCTTCTGGCCGCATGGGGAGCCTGGAGGGAGCCCCGAGGGGCGACCGGAAGGCTTCCCATGCGGCGGCGCGCGTTCCGGGGGCCCTTCATGCCTTTTCCCTCGTGGGCTTGAGTGCGCCGCGGGCCTTGGCCTGTTCGGCACGAACACTCGGGCCGGCCATCTCGAGGATGATCGCGTGGTGGACGAGCCGGTCGATCGCAGCGGCGGTGGTCATGGGATTCTTGAAGATCTGATCCCACTGCGAAAAGACCAGGTTGCTGGTGATCATCACGCTTCGCCGCTCATAGCGCTCGGAGAGGAAGGTGAAGAGCACCTCCATCTCCTCGCGGTCCTGCTGCACGTATCCGAGGTCATCGAGGATGACTGCGTCGAAGGCGTCGAGGCGGCGCAGCTGCTGTTCGAGCTTGAGTTCTCGCTTGGCCACGAGCAGACGCTGTACGAGCCGATAGGCGGGCACGAAGAGCACTGCGTAGCCTCGTTGGACCAGCTCGTAACCTATGGCCGCCATGAGATGAGTCTTGCCTCGACCGGGCAAGCCAAAGGCGAGCACGTTCTCGGCGCGGTGCACGAATTCGCCATCGCACAGCGAAGGCAGCTGCCGGCGCAGCTTTGCCGGCAGCTTGGCCGTCTCGAGGCTACCCAGAGTTTTCTCCGAAGGCAGACAGGATGCGCGCAAGAGCCTTTCGATCCGACGCTTTCGGCGATCCTCCACCTCGAGCTCGACCAGGTGGCGCAGGTACTGTTTGCAGCCCCAGCCCTCGTCTTCCGCCTTTTGGGCAAGCTGATCGTAGGTAGCGGTGAACGATGGCAGCTTCAGCTGCCGCAGCAATACCTCGAAACCCGCTTCGGATGCGTGCGTCGTCATCCGAGCCCACCTTCCCGGCCGGCGAGCAGGCCGTCGTAGCCGCCGAGATCCACGTTGAGTTCGGCCAGTTCCGGCACGTCGACGTGCTCGGGGGCGACCGCGGCCTTGATCCCATCCGGCATGGGACAGCGACCGGCGTCGAGCTCCTCATCGAGGCGTGCCTCGACGGCGCTCTGCGTCGTGGATGCTGCCAGGTGCAGGATGCGCAGGTACCCGATGTCCGCCTTGCGCTGCTCGAGACCCGCGCACAGCGCGTCGTAGGTGCGACGAAAGGTCAGCGTCGGGAAGAGGTCTTCGCGATATCGGTATCGGGCGAAGGCCCCCGGCTTCTGAACCAGTGACCAGATCACGTGACGGTAGTCGATCCGATGACCGCTCTCGCCGCGCAACCGTTCCACCTCCAACTCGAGCTCTCCTCGGTAGTAGACCTCGATGCGATGATCGAAGACGTGCGCGCGAAGTTGCTCGCCGATCAATCGCGACGGTACCGAGTACGTGTTTCGCTTGATCCGCACCGTGCTCCACGATGTGACCACCGCCGTCTCCACCTGGTACTCCACCATCCGTCGCACCGACAGAGGGCGCATGGCCTCAAGATCTTCGGCCAGGCGGCCTCCCCGATGCTGGTTGCCACGGTCGAGCTTCTCCCACAGCCACTGCTCCCAGACATCCACCGAATCGAAATCATGCGACCCGCGCAGCAGGAGGTGCTGCTTCAATCGGCGCTTGAGCACGCGGTGACTCGCTTCCACGTCACCGTTGTGCTCCTTCTTGCCGACTCCCGTCGTTCGCGGCTTCATCCCGAAATGCCCTGTCATCGCCAGATGATCGGCGTTGAACTCTCGCTTCCCACCGCCAACCCAGTGCGTCGCCGCCGTCGAGTTGTCGATCTGGTGGTACTCAGGCACTCGACCGAGTCGGAACAGCGCGGACTGAACCCCACGGCGCAGCGAGGAGATCGACTCCGACGGGCACACCGTCGCCCAGTCCCAGTTCGAGTACGGCAGCACGCTGTGGCACAGCAGATGGGCGAACGGCTCGCCCAGAACCGTCACCTCCAGTTCGCTCGCGTCCGTGAAATCGGTCTGCATCGCTTCGCCAGGACGATGCTCCTGCGCGAAAAAGACCTCACGCTCAGGGCCGTGCTGGGCACGCCATTGGCGCACGCGGCGTTGCAGCGTACGCAGTTGCCCCGGCTCGAACGCCTCCGGATCCCGTTCGCCGAGGAACTCGAAGATCGCCGTCGCCTCCAACTCCGGCGCTTCGCGCAGCATCTCCGCAATCTCCGGCCAAATCCCCTCGAACGGATCCTTGCGCGTTCGCCACGTGTGCGGCTTTCGCAACTCCGACGGCAACTTGCCCGATCGCATGTACTTCCGAGCCGTCTTCCGGTCCATCCCCGACCGCATCGCGGCCAGACCGATCTTCCCGTGCTTCTGCATCTGCTCCATCAGTCTCCTCACTTGGGCGTCCGTCGTTTGCACATCCACCTCCTCCAATGCTTCGTCGGAGGCGGTCGTGCACCAATCGACAGCTCACCTCAACAGTGGGGAAGTCCAATTGTCATCGATGGGGAGATGTAATTGTCGCTCAACA
>CAZSDY010000265.1:0-4710 GCA_964605765.1 uncultured Ectothiorhodospiraceae bacterium
CCGGGCAGAGTGAGGGTGATCGAGCTCGCGCACACGAGGCCAGGTCGGCCGTGTGTTCTGATGCTGCCCGATATGGGAGCAGATGTAATCAGGGTGAAAAAGCCCGCCGGTGGCGATGACACGCGCCGCTCGGTGCCGCCGGAAATCGAAGGGGAGTCGGCCGCGTTTCTCATGATGAACCGGAACAAGCGCGGTATCGCAATCGACCTCAAGTCGAGCGCCGGCAGGGATGTGGCGTTGTGTCTGCTCGGCGATGCCGATGTGCTCATCGAGAACTACCGCAAGGGGACCATGGAACGGCTGGGGCTCGGTTACGATCGGCTCGCCGCGTCGAATCCCGGCCTCGTGTATTGCGAGATCTCGGGATTCGGCCGCACTGGACCCTACGCCGACCGAGCCGGTTTCGATCTGATTGCACAGGGCATATCGGGTCTCATGAGCGTCACCGGAGAAGGCCGTGGGCGGCCGCCGGTGAAGGTCGGGTCGCCGGTGACCGACATCACCGCCGGCATCCTGGCGGCCATGGCGGTGCTCGCCGCCTACACGCATCGCCTGAAGAGCGGCAGGGGGCAGCGCATAGATACGTCGCTGCTCGAAGCCGGCATCACGCACACTTACTGGCAGTCGGCGATCATGTTTGCGACGGGCCATGCGCCGGGGGCACTCGGATCGGCGCATCCGCTCAATGCGCCGTACCAGGCGTTTGGCACCGCCGACGGCTGGATCAACGTGGGCGCCGCGAACCAGGCGAACTGGCTGAAGCTGCTGGTGGTGCTCGATGCGGATGATCTGCGCGACGATGCACGCTTTGCCACCAACGAGCAGCGCATGCAGAACCTCGAGGCACTGGTTGGCATCCTGGCGCCTGTGTTCGAGACGAGAACGACGGCCGAGTGGCTTGCGCGCTTCGAATCCGGTGGCGTGCCTGCCGGACCCGTGCTCGATATCGGCCAGATGCACCGCGACCCGCAGGTGCTGGCCCGCGACATGGTGCGGCGCGTGCCGCACACGCGCGCCGGAGAGGTGGAGACGCTCGGTTGTCCCGTCAAGTTTTCCGCCACGCCGGCCCGAGTCACGCGCGGCGCACCGCTGCTCGGTGAGCATACGTGCGAGGTCCTGGCCGAGCACGGTTACACGCCTTCACAAATCAACGAGCTCCTGCAATGTGGCGCGGTGCTCGCCGCAGGGGCCCAGACTCCTTGAGCGCTGCACCGAGCGCGCGGGCAGCTTAGGCCCTTACCCGTGAGGTCGTGCAAAACGACAAGGAATCCAGGCTCTTCAGCAAACGGTGGGTATCGCGAAATGGATTAGGGCTCTCGCAAAGCCGCCAAGCACGCCAAGGAGAGCGATCTGCCTCCATATCGCGCTTGACGCTACCGATAGAGCCTGCGTCATCAGGGTCTCCCGCGCCATCTTTGCGTGCTTTGCGTCTTGGCGAGAGAATTATCCGGCGCGTGCCCTTTGAGGCATCGCAATGCCTCGATATCTGTTCCGTGGCGTGCATCGAGGCGACTCCCCCGGCGTTTCCGTGCGTGCGCCCTGAACGGGCCGGCGGGGTGCTGGGCAGGTTTCGTGCACTGGTGGGCAATGCAGGCTAGACTGATGCGTGAAGCGACCGAGCAGAACCGATAAGAGGCCGTTACGTCACCGATGTGCACGACCACGACGCATCCGGCAGGAGCCCGCCGGAACCTCTCGCATTCCCGGTGTCGTGACGCGTCGCTGCGCTTTGCGGTGGGGAGGCCGTGAGCATGAGCAAGAACGCAATGGATGCCAGCAAGAAGAAACTCCAAGCGTCGTGTTTCCCGGATCAAGACGAGGCGCGGACGCTGCGCCGCGAGCTCACCGCGAATCTTCTCAAGCTGTACATCAATGATGACGAGACCTTGCGGCAGCTCGTGGATCTGGACATCGGCAGCGACACGCTGGCGGCGCTGTCCCTGGTGCCGCTGGTGGAAGTGGCGTGGGCCGATGGCAACGTCGATGCGGATGAGCGCGAAGCCATCCTCGCGGCGGCCGAATCGCAGGGGCTGAAGCGCAACAGTGCGAGCGGCAAGCTGCTCGGCCAGTGGCTCGCGGCAAAGCCCGATCCGGCCATGCTGTCTGCGTGGAAGGAGTACGTGCGCGCGCTTTCCGCGAGGCTCAAGGGCGAGGAGCGTCGAATGGCTCTCAAGCAGGGACTGCTCGGGCGCGCGCGCGCGGTGGCGGAGGCTTCCGGCGGGTTCCTCGGTTTCGGCAGCAAGGTCTCCGACTCCGAGCAGGCCGTGCTCGATGACCTCGAGCGGGCTTTTCAGTAACGCGAACGCTGGCGCCCTCACGCGTCGATCCGCTCCTGTCGAGCCCCCTCATGCGCCGGATTCGGCTGCGCCTCGCTTGCGGCGTCCGAGGCTCAGGTTGCGGTCGGCGTAGCCCGCTACCTCCACGAGTTGCTCCAACGGGGTCTCCAGTCGCGGATCCTGATGGCTGCGCAGAATGATTTCCTTGGCAAACAGCATCGCGAGATAGCGCAGCTTCAAGGCCTGTCGTCCCTGCACGGCCTGGTACTCCTGATGTGCCGTATTGACCTGCCAGCGTCCGGCGAGCATGCGCGAGCGCCAGGCAGCGCCCGGCTCATGCACGAACGCCGGCGTCGGGATGCCTTCCCCCGGATGGGCCGTATCGAGCCGTTCCACCACGTCGACGGTCGTGTCGGCAGCCAGCATCACGCTGTCCTGAGTGACGCGGATGTGGATCTGCCCGCGGCCCGGGCGGGCCGCCGCCTCCAGCGTCGCGGTAGCGCGGTGTCGCTCGGCGACGTTGAGCGTGCCGATGTCGCCGCTGATCTCCCAGGCATACGCCAGGCCGGTCGTGATGATCCGTCGAGCCGCGTCTGTGGCACGGACCCGAACCCGGCGCGTGCCGCGGCATTCGACCTTGCAGGGCTGTGGGGTGATGTCGATCGTCGCCATGGGCCCGGGGGGCAGCAGATCGGGCTCGGCAAGATCGTCTTCCGGCTCGCCCGTCCGAGGTGTCGTCACCCCCGCGCTCGCGCGGCAAGCTCTTGACGCGCTGGCGTGTGACGCGGATGGTCCGCGCCTGTGCATCGAGGCTGTTCTGCACGAGCTCGGCAAGCGCCTTGCGCGGATCGGGTTGGCTCAGCGCCAGCCAGCGAATCAGCTCGAATGGATCATGCGCGCGAACCTTCCCGCGCAGCGTGGATGAGTCGGACTTGCGTGGCACCTGACGAAATCGAAGCTGAATTGTTCTGACCCTGGATCATAGCAGCTTGCATGGTGTCGATTGCTCGATCCGCACCCTTAGTCACATCGGGCGCATGCTCGCCGCCGTGGACGACCGCACCGAGTTTGCGCTGGAGTGGGGCGATCCAGTCAGCTATGCTTCCAATATCACATCAACAAGATCGGTTGTCTTGCCTGGACAAAGGCACATCCACGCACTCCCAGCAGGATACATGCTGAACTGGTATGAGATCCAGTCCGTGCTGGGGCAGGGCGCTTTCGGCATCACGTATCGGGCGCAGGACGTGAATCTCGGCCAGTCCGTGGCCATCAAGGAGTATTTTCCCACCGATCTCGCGACGCGTACGCGCGACAGCACCGTGGAGCCGGTCTCCGGGGAGCATGGTGAGCGCTACGCATGGGGATTGTCGCGGTTCATCGCCGAGGCACGGACCCTCGGGCGCTTTCATCATCCCAGCATCGTGCGCGTGCTGAGCGTGTTCGAGGAGAACACCACCGCATACATGATCATGGAGCTCGTGGAGGGCGAAGGATTCGACCGCGCGGTGAAGTCGCGCCACGTGAAGGGCGAGGAGATGCTGAAGCCCATCCTGCTGGCGCTCCTCGACGGTGTGGAAGTAGTGCACGCGGAGGGGTTCATTCACCGTGACATCAAGCCCGCCAACATCTCCATGAAGTCGGACATGTCACCCGTGCTCATCGACTTCGGCTCCGCGCGTCAGGCTCTCGGGCAGCAGACACGTGCGCTGACGGCCCTGGTCTCGCCGGGCTATGCGCCCTATGAGCAATACGGGGTGTCAGGCAAGGACGATGAGAAGCAGGGCCCCTGGACCGACATCTACGCGCTCGGCGCCACGTTCTACCGCGCCGTGACCGGGAAGGGTCCCATCGACGCGATGGCGCGGGTGCGGTCCTACATCGACGGCAAGGACATCCTGGTTCCATCCAGTGAAATCGCCGCAGGGCATTTCTCAGAGCGCTTTCTGCGGGGCATCGACAAGGCGCTCGCGTTTCGCCCGCGGGACAGGCCCCAGTCGGTGGCGCAATGGCGCGAAATGTTCGTCGCGAGCGCAGCGCCCGTGGTTGGTGCCGTATCCGATACGCCCGTGATGGTGGAGCCAGTACGGCACGAGGCGGTCGCTTCCCTGCCATCCGGGGACGGCGATGCGCCGGCACCGCGCACACACGCCGCTCCCGCGGAGACCGCCGGATCACGGCGCGAGCGGGTGGCAGATACCGGTCCGAGCGCAGCACCGGCAACGCCCGCGCGGACGCGTGGCACTGCACCGTCGAGAAAGCCGGCGGATAAACATGACGAGGTACGCCCGCGCCGTAAACAACGTGCGGCGGAATCGCGGAAACGGGCCACGCCACGGCCGCCACCCGAGGTACCTGCACCTGCGGCGCCGACCCCGCCGGGGCCCGCGCGGCGGGTGCGCGCAGCGGCTCGGGAGTCCAGCGCGGTACGGCG
>CAZSDY010000266.1:0-4705 GCA_964605765.1 uncultured Ectothiorhodospiraceae bacterium
CCGGCAACCCTGCCGATCTGGCCCGGCATGGAGGGCGGGGGCTACAAGCCGCTCAGCGATTGCGCCGTGGAGAGAATCCACGAGACCTCGCTGCATCTCCTCGAGACAGTCGGCATCGCCGATCCCATCGACGAATGGCGCGATCGGGTGGTCGCCGCCGGCGGGCGCATGAGCGGCGAGGGGCGGCTGTGCTTCCCGCGCGCGCTGGTCGAGGACTGCATCGCCAACGCGGGCCGCGGGTTCACGGTCCACGGCCGCGATCGCAGGCACGATCTCGATGTCTCCGGCGCGCGAGTCCATTTCGGCGGCGTCAGCGCGACCGTCGAGATCCTCGACATCCACAGCAACCGGTTTCGCGAGACGCAACTGCTCGACCTCTACGACATCACCCGACTCGAGGACAGGCTTCAGACCATGCACTTCGTCATTCGCGCCTGCGTCGCCCGCGATATCGCTGAGGCCGAGGACCTGGACATCAACACCGCCTACGCCATCATGTCGGGCACCTCGAAGCACTTCATCACGAGCTTCCTTCAGCCCGAGCACCTGGACAAGGCGGTCGCCATGTTCGACATGTCGCTGGGCGGCGACGGCACCGGGGAGCGATGGCGCCGGCGGCCCTTCGCCGAGGCCATCGTCACCTTCGTGGTGCCGCCGCTGCGCTTCGCCGAGGACGCCTGCCGCGTGCTCGATGCCGCGGTGCGAAACCGCATGCCGGCAATCCTGATCTCCGTCGGGCAGGCCGGGGCGACAGCGCCCGCGGCGCTCGCCGGCACCCTCGCCCAGGGCAACGCCGAGGTGCTGGCGGCATTGACGGCGATGAATCTGCTCGAGCCGGGGCATCCCCTGTTCCTCGGCAACTGGCCCTTCGTCGCGGATCTTCGAACCGGCGCCTTCGCCGGCGGCTCCGGGGAGATGGCCCTGCTCGCCGCCGGCGCGGCGCAGATGGCACGCTTCTACGACATTCCGTCGAGCATCGGCTCGGGCATGTCGAGTTCCAAGCAACCCGACCTGCAGTCGGGCTGGGAGAAGGGCTATCTGACGGCGCTGCCGGCACTCGCCGGCGGCAACATGATCGCCGAGACAAGCGGCGTCCTGGCCGACATCATGGCCTGCTCGCAGGAGTCCCTCGTGCTCGACAACGACCTGCTGGGCGGGGTCCAGCGCGGCGTTCGCGGGATCGAGGTGAGTGACGAGAGCCTGTCGGCCGAGATCATTGCCGATGTCGTGCACGGCCCCGGGCACTTTCTCGGCCACGAGCAGACGCTGGCGCTGATGGAGACCGAATACGTCTACCCGCAGATTGCGGATCGCCTGACCATCAAGGACTGGAACGAGTGCGACACCAAGGATTTGCGCGAGCGCGGACGCCGGCATCTCACCCGGATCATGCGCGAGCACTACCCGCAACACATCGACCGGGCGGACGACGCACGCATCCGCGAGACCTTCGATATCCGTCTCGCACGCGAGGACATGAAACCGGGCAACGGCCGCTGGTAGGCCTCCCCCGAGGACACCGAACCCCAAGGAGCAACGGCAATGAATGCGATCGTGAAAGACTACTGGCAAAACTACATCGGCGGCGCCTGGGTCGACGGCGCCGGAGGCGCGCGCATCACGCTGATGAACCCGGCGACGGCCGAGCCGATCGCCGAGGTCGCGCGGGCGGGTGCCGAAGACGTCGACCGGGCGGTCGCCGCGGCGCGGGCCTGTGTCGATTCGCGCGCGCTGGTGGGCATGCGCCCCATGGATCGCGGCCGTCTGCTCATCGAGATGGGGCGCCGGCTGCGCGAGCGAAAGGCGGACATCGCGCACCTCGTCACGCTCGATTGCGGCAAGCGCATCTCGGAGGCGATGTCGGAGGTCGAGGGCTCGGCGCGTTACCTCGAGTTCTACGGCGGCATGGCCGACAAGATCGAGGGCAGGTACGTGCCGCTCGGCGACGGCTATGTCGACTACGTGGTGCCGTGCCCCTACGGCGTCACCGCCCACGTCATTCCGTGGAACTTTCCGAACCAGATGGTGGCGCGCTCGCTGGCGCCCGCGCTCGCGGCCGGAAACGCGGCGATAGTCAAGACGCCCGAGCTCGACCCGATCTCGGCCTACGTCTACGCCGAGCTCGCCGAGGAGGTCGGCCTGCCCGAAGGCGCGGTGAACATCCTCTGCGGTTATGGACCGGAAGCCGGTGCGGCGCTCACCAGCCATCCGGGCGTCGACCAGATCGTGTTCACCGGCTCGATTCCGACGGGCCAGGCGATCATGCGCGCGGCCGCTGCTAACGTCGTCCCCTGCGTGCTCGAGCTCGGCGGCAAGTCGCCCGGGATCGTGTTCCCCGACGCCGACATGGACGTCGTCATCACCGACGCGCAGGCCGGCATCTTCATGAACTCGGGCCAGGTCTGCGACGCCATGTCGCGCCTCGTCGTGCACGCCTCGCTCTGCGACGAGGTCGTCGAGCGCATGGCCGAAACGGCCAAGAACCTCAGCATCGGCCCCGGTATCGACGACTGCGAGATCACACCGCTCGTCTCGGACACACAGCTCGACCGGGTCGAGGGCTATGCGCTTTCCGGCGTGCAGGAGGGCGCGTGCGCCGTGGCCGGCGGGCGGCGCGTCGACGATGTCGCGGGCTATTACATGGCGCCCACCGTGCTTGCGGACGTGACGCCCGACATGCGGGTCAACCGCGAGGAGATCTTCGGCCCGGTGCTCTCGGTGCTGCGCTTCGAGACCGCCGAGCAGGCGATTGCCATTGCCAATGGCACGGACTACGGCCTCGCCGCGGTGATCTACACCAACGATCTGGACCGCGCCATCTGGTGCACCGAGCGCCTCGACGCCGGCCAGGTCCACGTCAACGAATGGGGTGTGGGCGGCATCGAGACGCCGTTCGGCGGATTCAAGAAATCGGGAATCGGCCGCGAGAAGGGCGTCGAGTCGCTCGCCAACTACTACCAGTCGAAGAACGTCGGCTTCAAGCGCCTCGGCAACCCGGCGTGACCGCGATTCGCGGCCGCTGACAGGACCGGATCCGAACAACTCTCGAGGAGATACGCACCATGATCTACGAAGCACGCACGGGCCAGATCACCTACGGCGAGGCCATCGGTATCATCATGATGCAGACCTTCATGCCGTTTCCACCGGGCTCGCCGGGCAATGCCTCGACCTTCCGCTACCCAGTGCGTTACGAGGTCGTGCCCGGCGCCGACATGGAGCACGTCGTCTACAATCCCGACCGCGCGCTGCTCGAACCGCTCCTCGACGCCGGGCGCAAGCTGGTCCGCGACGGGGTCAAGGCGGTCACCGGAAGCTGCGGCTTCATGGTTCTGTTTCAGGACGATGTCGCCCGCGAGCTGCCGGTGCCGGTGTTCATGTCGAGCCTGTTGCAGCTCCCGTTCATTGCGCGCCTGCTCAGGCCCGGAGAGAAAGTCGGCATCATCACCGCTTCGAAGAAGACGCTGACGCCGCAGCATCTGCGTGCCGCCACCGGCGGCGCCAACATCCCCGTCGCGGTCGCCGGCATGGAGGGGCGGCCCTGTTTCCACTCCGCCATTCATGCCGAGGAAGGCAGGCTCGACTTCGATGGTGTCGAGGCGGAGGTCGTCGAGGCCTCCCGTGAGCTTGCCGACGGTGAAGGCGTCAAGGCGATCCTTTTCGAGTGCACCGACCTTCCCCCCTATGCCGCCGCCGTGCAGGAAGCGACGCATCTGCCGGTATTCGACTATACGACGATGGCCGACTATGTCTTCTCGGGCCTCGCGAGGAAGCGCTTCGCGGGGTTGTATTGAGCCGATCGCAGAGAAGCTGACGCCCGCCCTCCCGAGCTCATGGATCAACTGATGTTGACCACGCCCGATGCCGCTCCGCCCGAGGTCGTCGCTCGTCTGCTCGACACCCTGCCTTCGCTGAGCCCTCAGCTTCGCAAGGCCGCGCGCTACGTGCTCGACCACCCGGCCGAGGTCGGGGTCAGCTCGATCAGCGCACTGGCAGAGGCTGCCGGGGTGAAGCCCAACACGCTGGTGCGCATGGCCCGCGCGGTGGGTTTCGATGGCTTCGACGGCTTCCGCGAACCGTTTCGCGAGGTGCTGCGCGCGGGCGGGCAGAATTTCCCGGATCGGGCTCGCTGGCTGCAGTCGATCGCGCGCGGCGGGCGCCACGGTGAGCTGCTCACCGAGATGGCAAGCGATACGCTCTCGAACATCGAGGCGCTCTACGCCGCGGCCACCGCGGACGCCGTCAAGCGGGCGGCGGACCGTATCGTCGAGGCGCGTACCACCTACGTGCTCGGCGTGGGCATCGCGCATTCGGTGGCGCACAACTTCGCCTATCTCGCGGGCATGGCGCTCGAGACCGTGCTCGCCATCCCCAAGGAGGGCAGCATACCGGTAGACGATCTGGCGCGCGCCGCACCGGGCGACCTGCTGCTCGCCATGACCTTCCAGCCCTACCGTACCGAGGTGGTACAGGCCGTGCAGGCGGCGCGCGAGCAGGGGGTGGCAGTCATCAGTATCACCGACAGCCTCGCCTCGCCCATCGCGCGTGATGTCGAGCAGGTCTTCTGTGTGCCCACGGTCACCGCGCAGTTCTTCACCTCGACCGTCGCACTTTGCGCGCTGTTCGAGACGCTGATGGCCTTCGTGGTCGCCGACGCGCCGCAAGCGGTCGTCGCCAGCATCGAGCGCTTCCACCGCCGCCGCCA
>CAZSDY010000267.1:0-4680 GCA_964605765.1 uncultured Ectothiorhodospiraceae bacterium
CGGCGCTGGAACCCGAGCGCGAACAACGCCTGATCGCGTTGATGGCCGAGGCCATCGTCGCCGTCGTTCGAAGCACACAGGAGGCGCACGATGACGAGCGCTAACGCAACGCACAAGATCACGCGCGCCCACCTGTCGCGCAAGGCCGTGGTCCATCTGCGCCAGTCCTCGCTCGCGCAAGTAAAGCACAACACCGAGAGCCAGCGCCTGCAGCACGCGCTGGGCGATACAGCGAAGAGCTACGGCTTCACGCACATCGAGGTCATCGACCGGGACCTGGGCCTGAGCGCCTCGAGCGGCGCACCGGTGCGCGAGGGCTTCAAGGCGCTGCTGGCGAGCATCGCACTCGGCGAGGTGGGCCTGGTGCTCACTCGAGAGCTCTCGCGGCTCTCGTGCACCGACCAGGATTGGTGTCACCTGATGGAGCTGTGCCGGGTCTTCGACACGCTGCTCGGCGACGCGGAGAACCTCTACGACCTCAGCCGTCTCTGGTGCTCGGCATCAAGGGCACGCTGAGCGTGGTCGAGCTCGGGACCTTGAAGCTGCGCCTGCAGCACGGGCGCCAGGCCAAGGCCCGTCGCGGCGAGCTCGGAACTGGATCACAAAAAAAAACCGCCGGGAGGATCCCGGTGGCTATTGCCTGCGGCCAGCAGCGTCAGACGCCGCGGCGGCGGATATCAGCCGAATTCGGCCTTGATCGCGACGCCGGTGCCGTCGCTGTACTCGTCCGCCTTGCCCTGTACCGCATCACCGACCTTGGGCGTCGAGGTGCTGGTGTTGTACTTCATGATCGAAGTGGCGTTGTAGTTCACCCGCAGCCCGCCGACCACGAAGTAACCGCTGCCAACCTCGCTCACCACGCCGGCAAACTCGATGGTCTGACCGGTTGGCTGCGCCGTCGACGGTGTCGGAGCCGGGGCCGGAGCTGGCGCCGGCGCTGCGCCATTGACCGTCACCGAGATTTTTGCGGTGGCGCGGTTCCCGGCACTGTCGGTGGCGACCGCCTTGAGGGTATAGGCGCCGGTCATGAGTCCCGAGGTATCCCAGGTCACCTCATAGGGTGCGCTGGTCGCCTGGCCGATGTTCGCGAGCACATCGACGATACCATCCTCATCGGTATCGGTGAGCATTAAGGCACGGAACACCCCGGAGACATCCACACCGGTACCCTGATTGATGCTGCCATCGGCGCCGACCAGGCTGATCCGCAGGGCGCTGGTAGCAGGCACCACGGTGTTGCTGGAGTAACTCACCTGCTGCCAACCCGTTCTCGGGTAATTGCTGGTGTAACAGCTGTACAGCCACATACGCCGGGAAATGTAATAACCGGAACCGCGCCCCGCGCCGGCGCGCTTGCGGAACGAGCGCACCGTTGTCAGGTGCCAGGAACGGCTGCGCCAGTAAGTCACGATCGGGGTGCGCAGCGACGTTACCGCCCAGCCGACGAAGTCATCAATGCCATCGCCGTTCAGATCCGCGCTGGGCTGCGAGGCGCGATTCATCACCGCGTCGTTCAAAGCGCTGGTGTTATAGCCGTTGCCGGTGACGATTTGGCCGTTGGCGTTGGTGTCGACGAGGATATCATTGGCCAGCACCGCACAGGCGGCAAAGGTTCCGTCCCCGAGGCCGCAGACCGCTTCGGTGCCGGTCATCGCATCCGGGATGCCGTCACCATTGATGTCGGCGATATTCTTGTCACCCGCGGGCAGGGTCGCGCTTGGCGTAAAGCTGCCATCGCCGAGCAGCAGTTCGTCGCCAATGATGAGATCGTCGAGCCCGTCGCCATTGGCATCGAGCGCGGTCAGATCCGCCGCCGCAACACTGGTGACACAGCCCCCATAGCGGATGTCGGGCTGGACTTCCTTGTGGAAACCAAAATAGATGACCGGGCCTTCATTGGCGCCGCATTCAACGCTGCCGCCGGCCGGCAGCTTCTGCGCCACCGCCAGATCCGGCTGGCCGTCACCGTCGAAATCGCCGGTGGCCATCGAGCGCACATCGAAAGGCCGGCTCGCGGTGGTTTCGATCTTGAGATTGCCCGCGGCGTTGCCGGCCAGGAAATTCAGCCGCGATCCCGTGACCGCGCCGCTCAGCTTGTCAATGATGGGAAATACCGCGGCCAGATCATCGGTGCCGTCGGCATTGAAATCGGCAATCACCGCCGAGTGCGGATTCATGCCGTCGAGTTTGAAGGTCGAGGCGGGCGCATATAAAGACGCGGCGCCCGCGGTGCTAATGTCAATGCATAACGCCGCGGCGAGCACGGCGGAGAGGAAAGTGCGGTTCATTGTGATGCCCTCAGACCCGGCCTGGTGTGGGTCTGGTGAAGGCAGTATGGGCACCGCAAAGTTAATGACAGGTAAATGCCGACTTGAAACAGGCCTGAACCCCCACTTCGTTCCTGTTCCGATTACTCCGAACTCTGTTTGTTATTTTTATTCTGGCGATCATCGCATTCCTGGGCAGGAGATCTTGGAAATGACACCCAGGTGCACCCAGGTGCCGGGTCTTACATTCCAATGCACCCAGGTGCCGGGTCTCACATTCCAACATTTGCACTTTGAATGATGTGACCTGGACGTCCCAAATGTTGGAATGTGAGACCCGGCACCGGAGCCACCGGGACCCCCCAAATGTTGGAATGTGAGACCCGGCACCGGACCCTGGGGGTCAGTATTCGTACTGTGGCCTCAGACCCCGGCTTGCTCTCGCCGTCAGGGCGGTGCTGCCAGAGATTGGCGCATGATGATGTGGGTCTCCAGTTCGACTCCCCCGTCCTCGCCGGCCCCGTCCCGGAGGGCCAGGAGCGCCTGGGCGGCTGCCTGTCCCATGCGGCGATGGGGTACGTGAATGGTGGTCAGGCGGGGGTCGCTGACCTCGGCCAGATTGATGTCGTCGAAGCCGGTGATGGAAATATCGTCCGGGACCCGCAGACCGCGCGCCTTGATCTCGGCAATCGCGCCGACGGCGAGGACATCGTTGCCGCAGATCACCGCGGTCGGCCGGGGCCGCAGTTCGAGCAGGTTCGCGCACGCCCGCCGGCCACCCGCCAGTGAGTAGACCGCCTCGACGATGGGCACCTCACGCCCGCCCAGGCCGGCCGCGTCCAGCGCCGCGCGGACGCCTCTGACACGGTCACTCGCCCGATCATTACCCGCGGTGATACCGGCAATCATGGCGATGCGCCGGTGCCCCTGCTCCATCACGGCCCTGGCGATGGTGCCCGCCGCCGAACGGTTGTCGAAGCCTATGAAATGGGCCTGGTGTCCGGGCCGGTAATTCCAGGCCAGGACGTGTGGGATCTGGCGCCGTTGCAAAAACTCGTAGGAGGCCGGCGGCCGCGCGGTACCGATGAGCAGCAATCCATCGATGCCCCTGCCCACCAGGGTGCGCATCTGCTCGAGTTCACGGGCCGGATCGTAGCCGGAACTCGCCACCAGCAGGGTGACGCCGGCATCGGACAGGACCTCCTGAAAGGCCTGGAGTCCGCGCGCGAAAATGGCGTTTTCCATGGTCGGAATCACCGCGCCCATGGTGTTGGTCCGGTTCGATGCCATCGCCCGGCCGCCGAAGTGGGGGGTGTAGCCGAGCTCCTCGACGGCCCGCAGCACCAGCTCCCGGGTCGGCTCCGCAACCAGTCCGGGAACGTTCAGGGCGCGGGAAACCGTCGCCGTGGAGACCCCGGCGTGGCGGGCGACATCGTGCAGTGAGGGCGCGGACTTTCGGTTCATCGGCGGGTCATGGTTACACAGGAGCGGGCAGAGGTCATTGTCCTGAGCTTCAGTGTACACGTTTGCATTCTGGCCCGGACATGTTTAGATTTAGCGATGTACACGTTTACACTCGTTGTACGCGGAGGAGGAGGAATACCAGATTGGGCGCAAAAAGATCTTTTGAAATAATGACTTGCGTCATTTTCCTTGTCTACTTTTCAAATGTGGTCGCAGGAGCTGTGGGGCTTGGCGTGTTTCTCTCCGACGTCGTGGAGATGCTGACGTTGCTGGCCGCCTGCATCTGCTTCGTTGCCGCGATGATCATACACGAGCAGGCGGCGGGCACACGCGTGAATACAGCAAACGACGATAGTCAATGACAACACCCAATAAGGAGGCACAGTTCCATGAAGAGAATCACAGCAACGAAAGCACCCACCGAGATCGAATCCGCCGAGCGGCGGAATTTTCTCAAACTGACCGGTAGCGGGGCGTTTACCGCGGCGATGGTCGCCGGCGGCGCCGGGACCCTGTGGTCCGACGAGGCCGCGGCCCAGACCGCCAAAGAGGAGAAGCAACGCCAGCGGGCCGCGAAGCACCAGATGGTCGTGGCCACCGCCTACGTGCTCGGGGCCTCCCGCAGCTACCCGATCATGCAGCTCGACTTCAAGGAGAACATCCAGAACGCCACCAACGGCAAAATTTACGTGAAGCTCGCCCCCGGCGGACAGCTCGGCGCCGGCGGCGCCCTCGCCCAGAAGGTGCAGGGCGGCACCATCCAGGCCGCGCAGCACTCGCTCTCAAACTTCGCACCCTTCGCGCCCGCGATCGATCTCATCAACCTGCCGTACTTTTGCGGCGCCAACCAACGCTTCGTCAACCTCGTGACCTCCAGTGCCTGGAAGGCCGAGCTGCATCCCAAGATCGAGGCCAAAGGCTTCAAGGCGCTGTTCTACGTGGTCATCGA
>CAZSDY010000268.1:0-1573 GCA_964605765.1 uncultured Ectothiorhodospiraceae bacterium
GCCTTTGCGATCGTCGGCGCCTTGAACATACTCGTAAACCGCGCCCAGTAGTCGCCCTTGGCGCGGTCCGCGGCCTCGGCGTCGCCGCCCCCGATCTGGACGCGCTGCTCGGCCCACAGGTGCAGCGCCTTGCGCATGACCATCTCGTCGATCACGTCGGCATCGCGGACGGCCGCATCGTCGATCCGCTCTTGGTACAGGTCGAGCCGGAACTGCCGATAGCACTCGTCGATGAACGCCCGCGCCTGATCCTCCTGGTGGTCGCGCGGCAGCGCGTTGACGAACCCTGGCATCAACCGTTCGATCGACGACGCGGTTACGCGGTGCCCGGCCGGGATGCGCGTGAGGTCGAAATAGCTCGCCCGCACGTAGGTCGTACCACCGACGATGTATTCCCACCGCACGCGGTAGCCCGGGTGATGCAGCGTGCCATCCGACACGTTGCCCTCGTCCTGCACCCAGGCGTCGGCGAGGCTGATACTGATCCGCGTGCCGACAAGCGTGTCGCCGCTCACGTAGTCGTTGTACATCGGCGCCCGGGACGTGGCGCTGGCACCGGACGTGATCGCCATGATGTCGAGCCACTCGTACTCACCATCGGCGGTCGTGGCGAGGTACTCGCGTCCAATGACGAGGTTCGACGTGGCCGTGAGATTGAGCAGCCGCGTATTGCTCGAGCTCACCCCGCTGTTGGCGTCGAACGTCGTGTTGACGCTATCAACGCTCGCCGAGCCGGTCGTGGCGCTTTCCGCTGAGCCGTCGTCGCCCACGTCCCACGCGAACACCTGCACGCTCGTCACCGACGATGGCCGCCCCTCGCGGCAGTCGAGGTACAGCGAGCCTCCGGTGACGTTGAACGGTACGTCATGATGCTGCGGCATCGTCTACACCCCGTTGACTCGCCACGGTCCGAGCACGCCCGTCGAGCGATCGGCTAGATCCTCGGTCGCGCGCGAGAACGCCTTGTCGCGATCCCTCTGGTTGAGATTTTCGTATTTACCAGAGCACGTTTTCCATGCGAGGAACTCGTGTACATAGGTATTGGCGAGCCCCGGGTACACGAACTGCTGATCGCGCGGCCTGGTCCCGGGGATGAGCATGATGATGCGGCGGATACGCGCGCGAAGGGCCGCCTGCCACGGGTTCAACGTCTCCGTGGTTGGCTTCGGCGTTGTCCCGACTGGCGCCCGGTGGAATGCAGCGCCGCTCTCGCGGGCCATGGCGTCCGCCGGGTCGATGATGCGCGTCCGCTTCTTTGGCGCCGGGCGCGGCTTCGCGTTGCGTAGGCGCGCGTCGTCGCGCTCGAGCATCTCTACCGCCCGGCGGTCGATAGCCGCGCCATCCGGCACCCGGCCCGTTTCACGCCAACTGTCGGCCTCGATCTCGGCGATCGTGTCCTTCACCCACTGGGGTGACGGGTTCGGGTTGATCTCGCCCTTCATTCCCCGTCGTCGCCGAGTAGGTCCTCGGCGTTCTCCGGTACCCGCGCACGCGGCTCCTGCCCTTCGCTGGCGAGCTTGTGCAGCAACTGCATCAGGTCCGGGTTCGTCGCGATGCTCTTGAGCAAGGCCGT
>CAZSDY010000268.1:1673-4674 GCA_964605765.1 uncultured Ectothiorhodospiraceae bacterium
TTCGCCATCGTCACGTAGACGATGTGCCCCGCCTTGTTGACCCACTTCTGGCTCATCTGCGGCGGCACCTTGTCGAGCGCCGGCTCGCCGTCCTTGTTGCGCACCAATCGCGTGAGACGCGCGGGCGCCCCTACGGCCTGATATCGCAGTCCGACATCGTAGATTTCCGCCTTCGAGAGTTCGATTACTGGCATGCCTAACCCTTCCGGTACGCGCCGGGGGCACGGATGACCCGCACCCCCGGCTGTACCATTTCAGCGCCTACGCGGGCGCGTCGGTCACGATCTGCACGCCGGCCACGTCGAGCAGTTCGCCCGGCGCCACGTCCTGCGTGGTCACGATCTCCGTGCTCCGCTTGCTCTCGTTTCGCTCGGTGGCGAACGTGAGCATGTCGGCCCACGCGAGGCCGAAGCAGCTCATCCGGTCGTTGGCCGCGGTCCACGGCACGAACACGGCGCCGACGACATCAGCCCCGGTGTTGGCGGTATCGCATAGGCCGCACATATAGAGGTTGATGTTCTTGTAGCGCGCCATGCGGGCGTCGGTGAGCCCGTTGTTCAGGTCGCGCTGGATGTCCATGAACCTGTCGTTGCTGCCCGGGTGGATCTCGCTCGCCGCGTTCTCCCCGCGCACCGCCGCCTGGAAGTTGTCGATCTGCTCGTCGTCGAGCACGCCGACCAGGCCGTCCGGGGCGCGCACGCCGCGGCGCGCGATTCCGATGATCGCGGTGTCGAGGTTCGCTAGCGTCATGTCCACGCCCGTGGAGCCGGCGGTGTTCGAGAGGCTGGAGAACAGCCCCACGATGTCGTCCTCGAGCGCGGTGGTCAGGATACGCGCGTTGTCGTTCGCGAGCTCGCTGATCAGGTCGAAGCCGGTCACGGTCGAGCGGAGGGCGCGGTCGGTGATCTCGCGCATGATGCCCATCTCGATCGCGGTGATGGTCGCCTGGGTGAGCGCCGCCGCCGTGTTCGACAGGTCCGTGCCGTCGGTCGCGTTGAACTCGGTATCGACCGAGCCGCCGCCGTCGGAGACGGTGCCCATCTGCGAGGTGAGGCTCGGCACGGCCACGGTGAGCGTGGACTTGCCGCGCAGGTCGAACGGCTTGCAGAACTGCGCCGAGACCGTCCAGTCCCTGGCGTAGTCCTGGAACGCCGGCTGGATCCATTCCGAGTTGACGATGTTGACTGCGGTGGTTGCTGTAAATTCGTTTGCCACTGTGGTGCGTCCTTGTGACGCAACGCTTGGCTATTGGCCCGGCGGCACCACGACCGTATTCCTGTGCCATCGCTCGGCGAGTGTTCGGATGTACCTGCGGCCCGCGCGCATTCCCTTTTCGTTCAGGATCTGCGCGATCTGGTCGCGTGTAAGCTGGTCCGGGTTCACCACCTGCTGCCAGTTGGGAGCCTGTGCCGCTGTGTTGTTGTCGAACGCTGCCGGGTTTGCTGGCTTCGGGTCGGCCACTTTCGCCTCCGGGGCCTGCGCCTCGCGCTGCGTCGGTTTGGGGTCCGACTTTGCCCACCCCAGATCTGCCGCCGTGTCGGCGACGAAGGTCCCGATATCCGTGCGGTCCGGCCGATTTCGCAGATACTCGGCCTCCATGACCTCGATCTGCCTGTCGGTCAAGCCGAGCCCGGCGACGCCGCGCTCGAACGCGCGCCATTCCGCCCTGGTCGGCTCGTTGTCCGCCGGTTCCGGTCCCTTCATCTCCTTGGGCGCCGCCTGTGCGGGCTCCTTGGGGGCGGTCTCCTGGCGCTTCCACCGACGCCGCTCACGCGCAATGCGCTCGCGCATCATATCCTCGACCTCGGACTGCGAGAACGTCTTTGGGGGCGCCTCGGGCGCTTTCGCGTCCTTTGTCGCCTCCTTGTCGCCCCCTACGGCCTCCGGTTCGGCCGTAGTGTCCGGCGCCGTAGTGTCCACCGTGGTGGTTGCGGCTGCCTGCTCGCTGTCTGTCTCGGTGCTGATGTTGTCGGCTGGTTGTGCCAATTGACCCTCGCGGCTAAGGCTGCCGGATGCCCACGTTTAACGCCCGGTCGGCGGTCCGTGCAAAAAACCTGCAACGCACGCCACAACTTTACCCCCACATTCGCGCACGTGCCGCGAAAAAAAATAGCCTTCGTCGAGCGTTGTGGCGGTCATTGCCGGGTTGTATTCGCGCGCAAAATATGGCGTCTTTCGCGGCCAACACAGCGCGTGAAGCGAGTGTAAATCGAGCACGATAGCAGCCGCGCTTACGGCCTCTGCCGAGTACAGAACATCACCGTTTGGGGGCGGGATCACGTTCAGTTTTCCGGCCCGACCGCCGTGTACCGGGACAACACCGGCCGCCGCCACGGCCCCGAACGAGTCGATGATGCGCAGGGCGCCGATCAGGAACGATTCTCCCCAATCCAGCGAAACGTCATCGTCGAGCATCTCCAGGTGCGTGCATCCCGCGTTCATAGCGCGTTGTACGGCCAGGTTGCGGTTGCACTCGATGCTGTTCCCCGGCCTCACGTGGGCCGCGATGTCCACAACCGCCATCCCAGCCGCCGAGGCGGCCACAGCGTCACAGCGCAACGTGTGCGCCGTGCGTAGCGATACCATGCCCCTGGCTGTCGGGACGAACTGGCCGATCTTCAGGTCACTGCGGCATTGCTCGGCCACGCTGCGCCTCTAGCCCGTCCATCCCGTTGTCGATAGCCGATCGCGCGTCATCGAGCGCCTGGGTCGCGGACCCGTTGATCTCGGCGAGTGGACGCATTGCCGTGTTGCGGAACAGCTCGTCGGCGATGTTCTCGGCGAGTACCATGCTCGCGTCCTCGTCGCTCATCAGGTCCGGGTTCGTCTTGCGCAGGTACTTGATCGTCGAGGTCAAGCCGAGCTTGCGGGCGCGCTCGAATACGTCGAGCTCCTGGTCCGGCGACAGCAACGTCTGCACCTCGGGGAAGTCGATCGACCAGCCGTCCGTCGAGAACGCGAACTCGGGCATGGCCTGCTCGAGCACGATGGACTGAATGGC
>CAZSDY010000269.1:0-4666 GCA_964605765.1 uncultured Ectothiorhodospiraceae bacterium
TGGCAGCGTGCATTATCAGACATGCGCCCCCGGTGACGACTGGGACGGCGTGTGGGCCATGAAGGAGAAGTGACGCGCGATCGCCCCCCGCCAGTGCGCTACAGGGGCTCCTCGACTTCGAGATCGTAGTACGTGGCGCCGACCGCGGTGTCGCGTTTGAATCTCGCCTTGCCCGCTATGCGGCTCAGCCCCGTGCCACGCACCTTGTGGCGAATCGGACCCCAGGTGTCCACCACCGTGCCGTCGGCGCCGTAGAGCTTGAGCGTCGTGAACAGCACACGGGCGGTCTCGCACCGGTTCATGAGCAGACCGCGATAGGTGATCCGCACGTAGTCGGCCTCCACGGTGCGCTGGCCGAGCACGAGCTGGCTTACCGAGACGCAAGCGCTTGCCGGCAGCGGCGCGCAGGCGAGCAGCGCCAACGCCATCGTCAGGCGCCGCGAGAAGCGCCGAATCGGGATCGACGGGCCGTTCATGCGCGAAGTATTGGTCGGGTAGGCCGGCAAGGGCAAGCGTCGGGCTGCCGGTGGGACAGCGAGTGTGCGGTCCGCGTCGAGTGTCGCGCAGGCCGGAATCAACACACAGCCTGCTCTTCGACACACGCGGCGACGAACGATCTCGCAACCGCGTCGAGCGCTTCGAAGCGTGTGCCGTGCAGCCACCGGGGGGCCACATGAGCGGAACGCTGGGTTTCTCCGATCACGTAGCGAATCTGGCACGAGAGCCGCACCGGCTTGCCGCCGCCGGCCGGTCTCAGCTCGATGAGCAACTCGTCGTCGATGTCACCCAGCGGTTCCCCCGCGACCAGCGCCGTGCCGCTGTGACTGATGTTGATCATGACGATCTCGGGTGTGCAGGTGCCCGCGCCGGCCCTTCTCGCCACCAGGTCGCGGGGTGTATCCACCCGCGGATGCCTGCGCCGTGCTGGCATGTCACCGCTCCGTTTCGAACACGCGTCTCGTCCCCTCTGCTCGACTATACACGAGTCATGCCACTAAGGAATTCCGACAACTTTACTTCCCTGGTCGTGTGACGGGGTGCACAAAACATGGAACCGCAAGATTCTGATTCCTCGGAGTGCCGATTGCCGCACAAAGATCGAACGTCGGGCCGCACAGACTATGTCTCACATGTGGCAGGACACGGCTCCGGACAGCAGCGTTGCCGATGGACACCGAGAAACTGAGACAGCTCCGTGCGGCCGTGCGGCTGGTCGACGAGCGGGTGCGCGCAGCCGCCGCTGCCGCACCGAGTGACCGTGCCGAGGCCTACCGGTTGTTGCAGCAGTGGTCGCAGCACGACGCCGTGCTGAGCGATGCGCTCGCGTCGGTCGGGTTGCTGCTCTTGTTGCGAGAGGACCTCGTGGGGCAGGGCGCTTTGCAGCGTGCCTCCTCGATCGACAATCTGCTGGCATCGGCCTCGTTGCCGGCATGGCACGAGGTGCCGCCCGGCGATCTGGCGTAACTTACCGGCGATTCTGTTCCCATATCGAATCCAGGGAGCGCCCGATATCCGGCAGCTTGTGGCCAAGCGCTGACTCTACGCGCCGGCAGTCCAGCGACATTTCTTTTGGACGCCGAGCGAGAAGCCCGACGTCGGCCAGCAACGCCTCCCGGACAAGTCCTGCATCGAAACGGTTCAGCAGCGCGGCACTCGACTTGTAAGATATCGATTGTCGGTATGAAAAGACGGCTCTAACGCCAGTAGCAGGTCCGGAACGCTCGATGATCGCCCATCAATCAACGCGTTATCCTGGTCCGACCCGTAGGCCTGCGGTAATGAATTTTCCCGTACTAGCCCATAATGTAACTGTGTCTCTTGTGTTGTAACGGTTTTACTCATTGGACCGAAGGTGTTATGAGGTGGCTTCTGTAAGTATATTTCCTATAATACGCTAATATATAAGGATAATCCTTGTGTTGGAATCATTTTGCCAGAGGATATCGTGGCTGACGACGATCAGGATGGATCGACTGACAGGCTCGCGGGGTATGCGGCGCTTATCGAGCGGTACGATCTCGATGTCATTCCGAATTGGCACCGTTCTCTGGTGACAGCCAGCGGCATCCGGCGGATCGACTCGAGCGCCGGGGTGGTCGAGGAGATATACCCGCCCAGGTACTGGCCGGGGGATACGACGGGCGATCACCTCGAGTTCGCGCTCAAGTATGACGGTACGAATCTCGCGATACTCGCCACCCTGTTTCGGGAAGTTGCAGAGGAGGATTTGCTCGAATACGTCCGTTCCAAGCCCACCGGCAAATACGCCAGGCGGCTGTGGTATCTGTACGAGTTCTTGACCGGCAAAGCGCTTCCGCTCGATGACGCGAAGTCGGGTAACTACATTGATCTGCTCGATCCGGATGAATACTACACGGTCACCGCAGTCCGCAAGGTTCGCCGTCAGCGAGTCAACGACAACTTACCGGGTGAGCGACGATTCTGCCCGACGGTTCGCCGCACCGATACGCTTCGCGACTTCGAAGCAGCCGATCTTCCCGCGCGATGCCGCAGGGTGGTGTCCGCCTATTCTCCGGACTTGCTGAGGAGGGCGCTCAGCTACCTGTACACCAGGGAGACAAAGTCGTCCTTTGAGATCGAGCATATCAGGCCCGCGTCGAACAGGAGCGAGCGATTTGCAGCACTGCTTCAACTGGCCGAGCACGAAGACTTCTGCGAAAAACCGCGACTGATCGAGCTTCAGAACCGCATTGCCGACCGGCGGTTTCGAGAATCCGACTACCGGACGAGCCAGAGCTACGTCGGGGAGACAATCGCCTGGCGGAAGGAAAAGATACACTACGCGTGTCCGAAGCCTGAAGATCTGGCCGATCTGATGGCAGGGTTGCTCGCCACCCATGGACGCATGGACGCGAGCGAGGTGTCCGCCGTGGTTCACGCGGCTGTTGTCGCCTACGGGTTCGTTTTTCTGCACCCCTTCGAGGATGGCAATGGTCGAATCCACCGGTTCCTGATTCACAACATTCTTGCCCGGCGAGGCTTTACGCCCGAAGGCGTCATGTTTCCCGTATCGGCAACGATGCTGAAGAACCCCGCCGGCTATGACGCCTCTCTGGAAGCATTCTCGCGCCAACTCATGGCCCTGGTGGAATACTCGCTCGATGAAGAAGGCCGCATGAGCGTGCATATCGATACCGCCAGGTGGTACCGCTATATCGATATGACGCCCCAGGTGGAGGCACTCTTCGGGTTCATCGCTCAGACCATTGACAGCGAGCTCACCCGCGAGCTCGCGTTCCTGGCCAGCTACGACGCGGCCAAGAGAGCCATCCAGGAGATTGTGGATATGCGTGACCGGAAGATCGACCTGTTCATTCGCTTTTGCCGGCAAAACAAAGGCAGGCTTTCGGCCCGGAAACGCGCGAGTCACTTCGATGTCCTGTCGGATGAAGAAGTAACCCGCATGGAACAGGCTGTCGTGACAGCCTATCCGGACTGCAACGATGACGATTGAAAAATTAGCCACGGTTGTGTCCCCGGAGGGGGTGTAGTTCTAGTCGTACGAGGAATTACTTTCTCGTTAACGGCTTGTTTTTCTGGTTCCCTAATCCGGACGAATCTCGGCAGTGGCAAATCACGGTTGCCGGCCATTGACGCACGGGAAAGGCGAGAGTAATGTGACTCTAACGACTTCGTTTGACATTAATTGACTTCGATATGAATCAGGTAACAGCCCGCCTTCCAGATGATCTCGTCGCAGCGCTCGATGCGGCGGCGCGCGAGCTCAATCGATCTCGGGCGCAGCTCATTCGTCAGGCCATCGAGCGTTACGTCGAGGATTTTGATGATTTGACTACGGCCATGGAGCGACTCCGCGACCCGAGCGATCCAGTGCTGGATTGGGACGAAGTGAGGCGTGAATTACTCGGTCAAGATTAAGCGGAGTGTCGCCAAAGAGCTTTCAAAAATCGAGAAGCCTGAGCGGGGGCGTCTGATCGACGCGATAGATCGGTTGGCAGAGAACCCGCTACAGGGAGCAGTTCTCAAGGGCGAGCTCAGGGGTTTGCGACGAATCCGCGTGGGCGACTATCGAGTTCTCTACGAAGTGCGGGATCAGGAACTCGTCGTGCTGGTGGTCCGGGTCAGACATCGGCGCGAGGTCTACAGATAGAAGGTAAGCGGCCTGCATCGAGCGGGCCGTTTTGCTTTGGCAGACTGGCTCCCCGGAGAGGACTCGAACCTCTGACCTAGTGATTAATAGTCACGCGGGTAAGTGCCGTAATAAATTGTTTATGCAAAGTTATAACCACTGAAAGCGCCGAATAAGTAGCTCATAGCTAACCAGCGTGCGGGATTCCCTGCCCTGGCAACGTGCCCGGAGATGTCGAGCAGGCGGGACAGCGGTGGCGAAAGATAGTGGCGCATTGCGACCGGAACTCGTTGTGCCTGCCAATGGGCAGTCAGTCGATTTCCTGAACACGGCCATCGCTGTCCACGAAGAGCGCCGACATGCCGGGTGAATTGCCGAGAAGTTGAACAATCTGTTCAGGGAGTGTTGCCATGGGATTTCCTCGCACATCAACGCGCACCGGGGCGCTGTCTCATTCAGGCTTCCCGATGCGCCATGTTCGGCGTCAACAGTTCCGTCGTCTCGCAACTGCTCGTTTTCCTCTCGGACATAGCGCGTTCATCCAGCACATCGAGC
>CAZSDY010000270.1:0-4664 GCA_964605765.1 uncultured Ectothiorhodospiraceae bacterium
CGGCGCAGGCGGCGAGGATGCCTCGAAGACCTCAGGGGTGGCGCAGGCTCCACTCACGCCCGCGCGGAGTCTCGACATATTCGGGCCAGCTGAAGTCGATCGGTGCCTGGAAGTCGCTCGGGAGCAGCGGGGCAACCCACTTGGAACCACCTATGCCGCCCCCGGTTCGCTCATTGAACTCGGTGAGCGCCGCGTTCAAGGTCTCCGGCTGCATGGCAAGGTCCAGCAAGGTGCTCGCGATGACCCGTCCCGCGCTGTACCACATGGGGTCGATGGTCGGGGCATACCCACTCAAGGCGTGGCGAGTCCAGTCGGGATAACGATAGTCCGCGGCGGGTTGTTGCAACGAGGGTTTACCGACGTAGAGCCTTACCGTCGGCGCGTGCCAGGTGTAGTCGACGTAATCGTCCGCGCCGTGATGAAACTGCCACGGCGGCAGCTCTTTTCGAAGGCTTGCCTCGCCCAACTCCGGTGGTGTGAGCACCTGAATGCCCCGCTCGATCGGATCATCCATGGGGTCGAGCCCCAGATTCTTCTGCATCTGCCTCGCGAACCCGCGGGCATCGTCGTCCCACACCGGTGGTCCGACCAGCTCGAAATTCTCGTAAGTCAGGCGTGACAACGCGTGGTTCGGCAGCCCCACCCGAGTCTTGGTGACCCAGCTTTCTTCCAACTCGCAGCCGCTTATCTCGGCGACGTGTCGTGCATTGTTGTCCAGCACCGCGAACACCGGCACCATCATGTCCAGAGACGGTGCACGACAAGCGTATTGAATCTGACCAATGTTCGGCGCGAGATTGTCCGAGGTCGCCTGACCCGCTACCAGGATATGCTCGTTGAGGGTCCATCCGCCCTGTCGTGGCAGCATCGACTCCTTGGTCTGCTTGGAGATGGTGTACATCAGGCAGACCGCGTCGACGGTACCCGGCACCCGGCTTGCTGCATGCCCGTGCGCCACCCCGGTCAGTGCACGCGCGGCGAACCACTGCTCCGGATGATCACAGCGAAACGTGTAGATCTTGCTCCAATAGGCCAGCGACGCGGTATCCCAGAAGCAGCTGTTGGCGAAGTCGGGGAACGAGCTTGGATGAAAGCTGATTGCCGCTTCCAGGTCGTCGTAGTAACCGTGAGCGGCATGTACGGGTTTAGATCCGCACATCTTCTCCGCCGGCTCGCCGAAGAACTTGAGCTGCGCCTTGACGCCGAGTTGCTGCATGGCGCGCTTTGCCGCCAGGAAGCCGCTGAGGGAGCCGATGCCGAGCGCCGAGTGCGGATCGGTGTGTCCGGCCGCGTAGGCTGAGAATCCGTCACGCGGCTTCTTGTAAGGTACCACCGCTTGAGTTCGGCCCGGAACTGCATCGTACTCCGCGTACCCGCCGAGGACAGGTCCGGAGTCACCCCAGCGTGCACAGAACGCGGTGGGCATACCGGCCGATCCTTCTTCGACCTCGAATCCCTCGGCACGCAAACGTTCCACATACCAGGCCGACGAACGATACTCCCTCCATGCGGGCTCGGCGTAGTACCAGAGCGTCTGGTGGTCGTTCGAGAGCTGCTCCCGGTTGTCGTCAATCCAGCCAAGTGCAATCTCTTTGGCAGGTGTCATGGGGCGTTTGCTTTCAGTCACTCTCTTCTCCTGCAGTCAGGTGCGGATGATGGTCCGGTTCGCCGATCAGGCGAGGCTTTCAAAAGCCGCCCGGTTCGCCGGGCTCAGAATGAAGTAGTCTACTCTCACCGCTTCGGTGCACGCGACGCAGGTTTCGCCGTTGATCCGCACGAATACCTCATCCAGATGCCATCGACATTGCGCTACACTCCGCACCGACGCCGATTGTTTCTTTCCAACTTCGCCGGACGGCACGATCGGGAGCCGGGTCTCAAGGTGGAGAACTGACTCACGGAGTGAATCTTGGCGGCGTGCTGGTTCGGTTAATGCACACCTGCACCGGGCCCGGGCATGCGCTTTCCTTCCACGGACAGCGACGCTGTTCGGTGTCAGCCGAGGTACGCACGCGGAACCACCGCAGACGCACCTGGTCCCGAGCCTGGTGAGAAATGCGAGCTAGAAACGCGCCAGCACGTGGTTTCGCTCCCGGCGCGACTTTCACGCGAGGTCCAGTCCGCGGTCATCTGGTGAGACAGACCATCCCCATGATGGTGGGGATCCTCGCCATGATGAGCTTCAACCTGGTCGACACGTGGTTCGTCGCCCAGCTAGGCGGGGCGAGCCTCGCTGCCATGAGCTTCACCTTCCCCGTGGTCATCCTCCTGATCAGCCTTGGTGTGGGGTTGATGGCAGGCACCTCCTCGGTGATCGCACGTGCGCTCGGCAAGGGCGACCACGAGCGGGTCCGATCCCTGACCACCCACGCGCTCATCCTCGGCTTCGGGCTGGCCCTGCTCTGCACCGTGCTCGGCCTTCTGACCCTCGACCCGTTGTTCCGGTTCCTCGGCGCCACCGAGGCGCTGATTCCGCTCATCCGCGACTACATGACCGTCTGGTACACGGGCTTTGTTTTCTTTCTGGTGCCCATGGTCGGGATGGCGGCAATCCGCGCCGCCGGTGACACCAGGCTGCAGAGCACCACCATGATCGGGGCGGCGTTGGTCAATGTGGTGCTGGATCCGTTGTTGATCTTCGGGCTGGCCGGTCTTCCCCGGCTCGAGCTCCAGGGCGCCGCGGCCGCGACAGTGCTGGCGAGACTGCTGACCGTGGGAGTCTGTTACTGGGCGCTGCGTCACAAGATGCACATGCTCACCTTCACGCGTCCTCGCGTGTCGCGAGTGCTCGACTCCTGGGGGGCGGTCTTGCACGTCGGGTTCCCCGCCGCCGGCACCAACATGATCATCCCGTTGTCGGGCGGCGTGGTGGTCGCGATGCTGGCAGAACAGGGCACGGAGGCCGTGGCCGGCTTCGGCGCCGCCACCCGGATAGAGGGGTTGGTGCTGGTCGTCTTCTACGCCATGTCGTCCATCATAGGACCGTTCGTCGGCCAGAATCTCGGCGCCGGCAAACCCGATCGCATTCGAGAGGCGATGCGCGACAGCGCGCTCTTCTGCGCGGGGCTGGGGCTGGGGCTGGCGGCGGTGCTCGGCTTGACTGCCACCGGAGTCATGGGGTTGTTCTCCGACGAGACCGCGGTGGTGGCGGTCGGCGTCGCGTACCTGCTGATCGTCCCGATAAGCTACGGGGCGGAGGGCGTGGTGATGGTTGCCAACGCTGCGTTCAACGGCTTGGGGCGGCCCCTGCCGGCGGTGGTCATTTCCGCCTTGCGCGTGATCGTCATCTACCTGCCTGCCGCCTATGTGGGCGGGCGCTGGTTCGGTGTCTACGGCATCTTCGGGGCACTGAGTATTTCGAACATCATGTGCGGACTATTGGCCTACGGCTGGTACCAGCACGCGTGCACCCGCATCGAGCGGCAGCGTGCACCGGCAGTGTGTCCGCCTCGGAGGTGCCGATGAGCCCGCACGGGCACGGTATGGGGATGGCTTTGTGCCGCCGACAGCGCTACTTCCGCCGACCGTGCGGACAGGCAAGAGCGGTACGCGGCGCACGCAGAGAGTTGGCGTCCGGCCCGCAAGTTGCGCACCTGCCTGATGGAATGTCGGGACCTGCGGAGGCGTCACACTGGTTGCCCGCAAAACGCTAACCCGGCCGCACCGAAACCAAACCGGGCATCGAACACTCGCGGCGTTGCGGCCTCACCGGATTGCGGTCACACACCCGATGATGCACGCCCAAGACGCAAAACACGCAAAGATGGCGCGCGAAACCCCGATGATGCAGGCTCTACCGGTAACGTCAAGCGCCATATTGTGGCAGACCGCTGAACTTGGCGTGCTTGGCGACTTTGCGAGAGTCGTCATCATTGTGCGATAACCACCGTTTGCCAAACAGCCTGGCCTTTGTCGTTTTGCACAAGCTCACGAATAGGGGCCTAAGGCGTTCATCATTCACCCGGTGCACCAGTTGTGACGAGGACCAAGCACATGTTGTCCGACAATACCCGCGGCATGCTGCTGATGTTCGGCGCCAGCCTGATCATGGTTTGCATGCACAGCATCGTGCGCCATGTGGGTCAGGAAATGCCGAGCGCGGAAGTCGTGTTCTTCCGTAATCTGTTTTCCTTGTTCGCGATAGTGCCTGTGTTGATTCGAAGCGGTGGCCTCATGGTGCTGAAAACCCGCCGTCCCGGCATGCACCTGCTGCGCACCCTGATCGGGATTCTGGCCATGTGGACCTGGTTCTACGGCCTGGCCAACGTACCGGTGGCCCATGCCACGGCACTGTCCTTCACCAATGTCATGTTTGGAACCCTGGCAGCGGTGGTGATTTTAGGTGAACGATTACGTTTCAGACGCTGGAGCGCGGTGTTGGTCGGCTTTGTCGGCACCCTGATCATCCTGCGGCCCGGCTACATCGAGGTGACCCCCGGGGTGCTTGCCGTGCTGTTCTCCAGCCTGGGCTGGGCTGTGGCGCTGATCATAGTGAAACGGCTGTCGCAATGGGATTCGGTTGTCTGCATCGTCGGTTGGAACGCCACCCTGCTGACCTTGTTTTCCATCGGCCCGGCCCTGTATTTCTGGCAAACTCCGAATGCGACGCAGCTAGGCTGGTTATTCCTGATCGGCGTCATCGGCACCATCGGCCATTTGGCCAT